>NZ_DFHR01000022.1:0-213514 GCF_002371935.1 Fibrobacter sp. UBA3718
TGCGAAAGAAAATATACGTTACCTCATTGAAACGATTATTGTCGATTTAATATACATGGGCGATAAAAGGGTGGTAATTTTTCTGCTGATAAGCATCGTTCCCTTTTCTTGGCTTACGTTTGCAATTCTGAAATCAAAATCAATAAAAGACAATCCACTTATAATAACAAAGCCCTTTAGTTTTCGTGGAATAGACAAGCCTGAAGAAGACTCTCTTTTTTGGAGTATTATTATATTCCAAATAGCGCTATTCTTTCATTGTATAATCAGCATCGCAAAACCCGACATTGATACCAAAATACTTTCTATAAGCATTTTATTAAGTTGGTTTACAATTGGAGCATTTACTCTTTTATGCATAAAATCATTTAGGCGATGGAAAAAGTCAAAAAACCTGCAAGACCTACTTTTCGACTGGCCTTTTAAAAACAAATCGTTGCCGAACAAATTAGAATAAATCAAATCCAATAAAGAAAGACCTTTATCTCTACACCTCAGTCAAAATTTTCTCTTTACTTTTTTTAGAAGCGACTTTTCGCCTAATGAATAAAGTGTCATGGTTCGCTATTTCCTAATGCCCTTCGGGTCGGAAATAGGCAGTTTGACACCTTCGAACGGCCACCCCCAACAATCCCCCTCTTTGCGGTTCTTTTCCGGCATGAGCCTCCTTTGCCATTTTCACAAACGGTTTCTTGTAACTGCGACTCATATTATAGCCTCCGTTGTTATGGCCGCATTTGCGACCGGTTGTTTTTCAGAGGCGTTCTTTCGCAAAGGGCCGTGAAACCCAAATTAAAAAGAACGCACCTCGCCTTTCCTTAGACGAGATGCGTTCGGGGATGCAGGAAATGTACCTAAAAAACTACATTTCAAGTCATGCTCACCTCACCCATCGACAACATTCTCGTAGAAAAGGCGAAACGCCAAATGCACTTGCGAAGCGGCGAGAACATTGTCAAGACGTACAAGATTTCTTTGGGCAAGAATCCTGTGGGAGCGAAGGTCAAGTCCGGAGACAACAAGACCCCCGAGGGCAACTACACCATCGAGAAGCACAACCCCAAAAGCAAATTTCATTTATCGCTGAGAATTTCGTACCCAAACGCAGAGCAAATCAAGGCCGCGAAAGATGGCAACTACGAGCCCGGCGGCGACATCATGATCCACGGCTATCCGAACAAGGTTCCGGCATTCCTCTTTAAATTCTGGTACAAGTGGAAAGACTGGACTGCCGGCTGCATCGCCGTCACGAACGACGAAATTGAAGAAATCTACGGCGCAGTCAAGGACGGAACTCCGATAACCATCAAGCCTTAGAATGCCGGATTTTAGGGCGGAGCCTTTCCCCTACCCCTTATACCTTGATTTATACCCGTGATTTTCCTTGGGGCGGAGGTCATTGGGGTACATCACGTCGGTGTAGATGTCCTCTTGCAGCTTTTTCACGAGCTTGTACACTTCCGCGTAATCGGCGATGCTGTCGATGGAAATACCCGCGTTGGTAGAAGTCCTCCGGCCATTCAGCGTTGCGGGATTTGCCTGCGCGGAGGTCGTGATGATGTCGCCCACGCCGAACCACTGGTCGAAAATGCCGCGGTGCAGGTCCACGTGCGAAAGTTCCGCAAACGGCTTTGACTTGTATGTCCTGGCGATGATACCACCGGACGCGTAGATTCCCTTGTCCGTAACGATGTAGGCCGTATTGCGGTACCGCCGAAACGAGAGCAGAGCCCCGCCAAGGTAGAGCCAGACCGGCATCATGTGCAGTGCCATGAACGGGATGATAAAGAAGGCCGCCTCGTCCGCCTTGTCCGAAGAGAATGCTGCCCCGATAAAGAACATGTCAAAAAGTCCCCAGACAATCGCAAACGGGAGCAGCGGATTGAAGATGCATTCGAAGATAAAGCACCTTTTGTCCGGCTTGCCGGCGTAGAGAATCTTTTCGCCTTCCCCAATCAAAAGCGTCAGCTCGTTGTCCATGCACCACCTCGTAAAGAACTATTTCCCCTACTAATATAAACAATTTAACGCACTTTATAAAAAATAAATCTATATTCGGGGAAAATTCGTTAGGAGGACGAATGAAACGAATCATTCTACTAGCCCTTTTGTTCTTTTTAGCCGGTTGCGGCGAAGACAGGGCTTTCATGACACCATCGGAGAACGTCGTCGTCATCGACGTGAACTCGAGGGAATACTTTATCAACGGCAAGAAGGTCGGAGATTCCGTGAAGGATTTTCTCCAAAGCGGGGACTGGAAAGTCCAACCCATTCTCGTTTTTTTCAGCCAGTTCAAGAAAGACAAATCAAGACCGCTGGACGAAAAGGAAGTCCATGTTCACGTTGCCGGGAACTGCACCTTCAACGCTTTCGGCAAGGTGCTGACGACCTTGAACTTCGAACCGCTTGTCGGCAAGGTTCTGTACGTCATCGACAAGGATTTCGCCTCCCCTATCCAGGCAATCAACCCGGCCTGGGATTCCGACGTTCAGACATGCAGGAATGCCACCAAGGACAACGTCATCAAGGTTTCCCACATGGTGATTGGGGAAAAGGGCCTGACGGACGAGGAGATTCTTGCAAAACGACTCAGTGAAAAGAAACTGGAAGCCGAATGCGCCGAAGATTTTATGATGATCAGCGTGATCGTGAATCTCTACGACAAGACAAGCCCCTTCATCGTGAGCCTGAACGAACTCGGTTTCCTTGGCGGAAAAAGGATGTACAATATCGCGAGCGAAGAGGAATTCTGGAAATTTATCGACGAAATCAAGTCGCGCGAATCCCTCCAGAACAAGAAGGACAAGAACCAAATCCTGTTTGTCGTCAACAGAGAAGCCCCTGTGGCAAGCATGAGCCATATCATCAGGAAACTGAACGATTACGGCTACGAAATCACGTTCGCATACACGATTCTACAATCTTTCCCCTAAAAGAAAAGCCCCGCTCGAAGCGGGGCGAAAGTTCAACTCTGGGAAGAATTACTTGGCGTGGCGCTACTTCGTAGCGCTAGCCAATCGGCTCGGTCATGCCGGCAAATAAATTTGCCGTCGCGACGCTCGCCTTACTTGGCTTTCTTGGCGGACTTCTTGGCCGGAGCCTTCTTGGCAGAGGGCTTCTTTGCAGAAGCCTTGCAGAACTTCACGTAGGCAGCGAGGGTGTCGCAGAACACTTCGTCCGGGGTGTTGTCGCCGTTGATGCGGCTGATGATGGACTTGCTGTACTTGCCGAGCACCTTGGCGGTGGATTCCTTGTACACCTTGAGGCGGTTCTTGATAACGGCTTCGTCGGCGTCGTCCTTGCGGCCTTCGATCTTGGCGCGGTTCAGGAGGCGGGCAACGATGGTCTTCTCGTCCTTGATGTCGAGCACGAAGATGTGCTTCACGTCGACAACGGATTCGATGAGCTTGACCTGGGCAACCGTGCGGGGAATACCGTCGAGGAGGAGGGTGTCCTTATCCGGGTTTACCTTGTTCGTATTGATGAGGCCTTCGATGAAGCGGCCGAAAATTTCGACAGTGGCTTCGTCCGGAACCAAGAGGCCCTTGCTGGAGTAAGAAGCGAGGAGCTTGCCGGATTCGCTGGAAGGAGCAATGCCACGGAAGATGTCGCCCGTGGAAATGTGCTTGAGGGAAGTGGTAGCAGCGAGCTTCGCGCCGACGGTACCCTTGCCGGAACCCGGTGCGCCGAAGATAAGAACTGCAGGAATTTTAGCCATTGTTAACCTCTTGGGTTTGATTGTTGAAATTTTTCGCGGTCAAAGATAGCATTTTTACGACTGTATCTTTTCGCACTTGAAACTGAGCTTGCCGTTTTCGACGCCGATGCTTATCGTGGAGAAGTCCGTGAGGGTACCGAGCAGGAGCCCTTCGGCAATCGCGTCTTCCACGAGGTTCTGGATGGAACGGCGGATGGGTCGCGCGCCCAGGGTGGAATCGTAATTGTTGTTCACGATAAATTCCTTCGCCTCCTGGCTGATTTCCAGCAGGATTCCGCGATCGGAGATGTTCTTCTGGAGGAACCCCATCTGGATGTCCACGACGGAAACGAGGTCCTTCTTGCTGAGGGCTCGGAACACAATCTGCTCGTCGATGCGGTTCAGGAATTCCGGCGAGAACACGCGCTTGACCTCTTCGCGGATGGCGTTTTCCATGCGCTCGTAGTCGTCGGTCTCCCCTTCCTTGGTGAACCCCATGCCGCCGCTGTGGCGCACTTCGCGCGCACCCGCGTTACTCGTCATGATGATGATGGTGTTCTTGAAGTTGATCTTGCGGCCGTAACTGTCGGTAAGGATTCCGTCGTCAAGAATCTGGAGCAGGATATTGTAGATGTCCGGATGCGCCTTCTCGATTTCGTCGAGGAGCACCACGGAATAAGGCTTCTTGCGCACCTTCTCGGTGAGCTGTCCGCCGCCTTCCTCGAAGCCCACGTATCCCGGAGGAGCACCGATAAGGCGCGAGACGCTGTGCTTTTCCATGTATTCGCTCATGTCGATGCGGATCATGGATTCCTCGCTCCCGAACAGCGAGAGACTCAGCACCTTCGCAAGTTCGGTCTTGCCCACGCCGGTAGGCCCGAGGAAGAGGAAACTGCCCATCGGGCGCTTGCTGCTGCGGATGCCCGCACGCGTGCGGCGGATGGACTTGACAATCGCATCGACTGCGGCGTCCTGCCCGATAATGCGCTGCTTGATTTCTTCGCCGAGGTGCAGGAGTTTCTGCGTCTCTTCGCCGCCGAGGCGGCTCACGGGAATGCCCGTCATCTTGCTGATGCAGTCGCGGATGTCGCTTTCGTCCACGACAGGGGTCTCCTGCCCTTCTTCCTGCAACTGCTTCTTGCGTTCCGCGATGGAATTCTGGAGTTCCTCCTCGCGGGCACGGCACTTGGCCGCATTCTCGTAATCCTGGTTCGCGACCGCCTCTTCCTTCTTCGAAAGGACTTCGGCAAGTTCCGATTCCATGTCGAGCAGGTCCTGCGGAACCTTGATGGAATTGAGCTTCACGCGCGCGCCCGTCTCGTCGAGCACGTCGATTGCCTTGTCGGGCAAGAACCGCTCGCTGATATAGCGTTCGGCAAGCGTCACCGCGGCACGAATGGCCTCGGGCGTGTAGTGAACCTTGTGGTGCTGCTCGTACTTCGGGCGGAGTCCCTCAAGAATTTGGATAGAATCTTCCGAGTTGGGCGGGTTCACGAGAATCGTCTGGAAGCGACGTTCGAGAGCCGCATCCTTCTCGATGTACTTGCGGTATTCGTCAATCGTTGTTGCACCGATGCACTGCAGTTCACCACGTGCAAGGGCCGGCTTGAAAATGTTGCTCGCATCGAGGCTGCCTTCCGCACCGCCTGCACCCACGATGGTGTGGAGTTCGTCGATGAAAAGAATCACGGAGTTGCTCACGCGCTGGAGTTCCATGATGAGGCCCTTCATGCGTTCCTCGAACTGCCCGCGGTACTTGGTTCCCGCAACCATCGCCGCCACGTCGAGCGTCACGACGCGCTTGTTCACGAGCAGGTCGGGAATCTTCTTCTGCACAATCTTCTGCGCGAGGCCCTCGATAATCGCGGTCTTGCCCACGCCGGGTTCGCCGATGAGCGCCGGGTTGTTCTTCTTGCGGCGGCAGAGAATCTGGATGAGGCGTTCAATTTCCGCTTCGCGCCCGATAATCGGGTCGAGCTTGCCCGCACGCGCCATTGCCGTAAGGTCGCGGCCAAAATGGTCGAGAATCGGGGTCTTGGACTTGGAACCGCCGCGCATCTCGCGCCCGCCCTGCTGCTGGCGAGGCCCCTCTTCGGGGATATCCTGCGGGGCATTGCCGTCGCCATTATGCTTGAGCTGGTCGAGCGTCTGCTGGAAATTCTCGTACGTTATGTTGTACGAAGACAAAATGCCCACCGCAGAGGAATCTACCTGCTGGAGAATCGCGAGCATCAGGTGTTCGGGGCCGATGTACTGGTCGCCTTCTTCCTTCGCGATTTTTGCGGCATTGAAAAGCACCGCCTTCGCGCGGACCGTAAACTGCAACAGGCCGTCGCGCGGGTTTCCGCCGATGGTCATGAGTCCGCCGTTCGAGGAGAGCGAACGCTGGATATCTTCGCTCAGGTCCACGAGGTTTATCCGGAGCGCCTTGAGGGTCTCGACAGCAAAGCCCGAATCCTCGCGTACGAGACCGAGCAAAAGGTGTTCGGTCGAAACGCAGTCGCTCCCGAGGTTACGCGCCGCCATGCGGGCGGCCTGGAGCACGGCCTTCGCCTTCGCAGAGAAAATACCGTTATTGTCAGCCATACCAAATCTCCTATCCGATATCCTGAATCAATCCGTTATGCATTACCACGCGGCGCTTCGCAAAACTCGCCAACTTCTCGTCGTGCGTCACAATCAAGAAGGCCTGGTTGAACTTCTCGTTGAGCTCGCCAAAGAGTTCGTTCAGCTTCGCGGAGTTCGCCTCGTCCAGGTTGCCGCTCGGTTCGTCGGCCAGCACCAGGTCCGGGTGATTCATCAGCGCACGCGCAATCGCAATACGCTGGCGCTCGCCGCCACTGAGTTCGCGCGGCAAGTGCCTGAGGCGGTCCTTGAGCCCGACCGTTTCCAGGAGCATCTCGCCACGTTCGCGGCATTCCTTTTCGGACTTGCCCGCAATGCGGCCCGGGACGCACACGTTCTCGATGGCAGTAAACTCGCTGAGCAAGTGATGGAACTGGAACACGAACCCCACCTTGAAGCGGTGGTACGCGTCGCGCTCGTCGCTGTTGAACTTGCTGAGCGGCTTGCCCTTGAAAAGTATTTCGCCCGAGGTCGGCGTGTCGAGCATGCCTACGAGGTTCAGGAACGTCGACTTGCCCGAACCGGAGGAACCCGTGAGCGCCACGAGTTCGCCCTCTTCTATCGAGAAGTTAACGCCCTTCAAAATCTCGAGCTGTTCGCCCGTCTCGGAGAAAACACGCCTGAGGTCGACAGTCTGCAACAAACTACTCATGCCTAATCGCTCCTACAGGGTCAAGCCTGCTCGCCTTCCATGCCGGAAGCAAGGTCGCGAGCACACAAAGCGCAATGCCAATCACGAAAATAAGGACCACGTCAATCAGGTGCACAGAAATCGGGAAGTACGGAATCACGTAGACATCGCCTGGGAGCGTGATGAAGTGGTAGGCTTCCTGCAACTTGCAGAGCACAAGCCCGATGGTACCACCCACGATGGTGCCGCCCACGCCAATGAAGCTGCCCATGAGCATGAACACGCGCATGATGCCCGCCTTGCTGAAGCCCATGCTGCGGAGGATGCCGATTTCCTTCGTCTTGTCGATAACGACCATGATGAGGGAACTGATGATGTTGAACGCAGCCACGAGGATGATGAGGCAGATGACCGCCGCCACGATGAACTTCTCGTAGTTCATCCACTTGAGGAGCGTGATGTTCTTCGCCTTCCAGTCCATCGAGTAGTACGGGTAGGTAAGCCACTGGCTCATGTCGTAGGCCGCCTCGCCCGCCTTCCAGTGGTCCTTGATGCGGAACTGGATACCCATCACGGCGTCACCCATGCCGAGCAGTTTCTGCATTTCCTTGAGCCCGATGTAGGCCAGGTTGCCGTCGTACTCGTAGGTGCCCGTCTCGAAGATGCCGCTCACCACGCACATCATCATCTTGGGGCCCGAGCCGAGCGCCTCGTCCGGGCTCTGGAACAGCTGGAGCACGAGCTTGTCGCCCACAACCACGCGCAGGCGGTTCGCAAGCCCCGAACCGAGGATGATTCCCGGGCGCATCTTGCCCGTGAGGTCTTCCAGGCTATCGACGGAATACTCGCCCCACTTGATGTACTTGTAGATGTCGGTCACGCCCTTCGCGCTTTCGGCATCGATGCCGTAAATCACGATGCCGTCGTTCACCTTTTTGGAGCTGATGCCCACCTTGTAGATGATGAACGGCGACGAGGCCACGATGTTCGAATCGCGGTTCTTTGCCTCGCGGGTAAGGCTGTCGTAGCTCGCGATGGGTTCGCCGTTGTACGACATGATTTCGAGGTGGGCGTCCTTCCCTATCATCTGGGCGGTGACCTCTTCCTCGAAGCCGTTGACCGCAGCAAGGGCCACCACCAGCGCGAATACGCCGATACTCACACCGAGCATACTGAAGATGCCGATAAGCGAGACAAAGAGACTCTTGCGCTGAGCCCCCAGGTAACGCCAGGCTATTAAAAGTTCAAGTTTATTCATTCTTAGACGAAAGACGAAAGACGAAAGACGAAAGATTATGACTTTTTAGCGGCTTTCAATCCACTCAGCATTTTGGCAATCTCTATAGTCTTTTCATCTAAATCGTCCATTTGTTCCTTAGTAATATAGTTTAACAGTTGAGCAATTTCCATTTGGCTCTGCACTTCCATCAAAGATCCAAAACTTATTTCCAAAAAATGAAGAACCTCTTTACTCGAAGAACGGCTCATTCCTTCAGCTATATTCGACGTTACAGACACTGCCGCACGACGGACTTGACTTACAAGAGCGAATTTTTCTTCATTAGGAAAAGAACTACATAACCTATAGACATCCATAACCCATAAGAGGGACTTCTGGTAAACTTTTAGCTTTCTATACGCAAACATAGCCATCTTAAAAAGTCTATCGTCTTTCGTCTATAGGCTCGTAGAGCCGTTCTTTCGTCTTAACTAGCAGGTCTCCGGCTTCATCAGCGGGAACAGTTGAACGTCGCGGATGGTCTGCTGGTTCGTAAGCAGCATGACCATGCGGTCGATGCCGAAACCAACGCCGCCCGTAGGAGGCAGGCCACTTTCGATAGCGTGCATGAAGTTTTCGTCCATCGGGTGCGTTTCGCCTTCGCCACCGCGGCCGCGGCGCACCTGGTCTTCCAGGAGCTCACGCTGACGGATGGGGTCGTTAAGTTCGGTATAGGCGTTGCCCAGTTCCCATCCGTTAGCGTACGGCTCGAACTGTTCGATGAGCCCTTCGATGGTACGGTGCTTCTTGCAGAGCGGGGTGCTCTCAGTCGGCATGTCTTTGATGAACGTCGGCTGGATGAGCTTGTCTTCCACGGTGAGCTCGAACAGTTCGAGGATACCGCGGCCGCGGCTGAATTCACCGTCCAGGTGTCCGCCGAGTTCTTCCATCTTGGCCTTGAGTTCGTCGTCGCTCATCTCGTTCACCTTCAGGCCGCCGAACTTCTCGATGGCCTCAATCATGCTGTAGCGGGGCCACGGTGCCTTGAAGTCGATAACCTTCCCCTGGTAGTCAATCTTGGTGGTGCCGTTCGCCGCAATGCAGGCGCGTTCGTAGATGTTCTCGAAGTGCACCATCATGTCGTTGTAGTCGGCGTATGCTTCGTAGAACTCGAGGCCGGTGAATTCCGGGCTGTGCGTGCGGTCCATGCCTTCGTTACGGAAGTTCTTGGAGAACTCGAAGACCTTTTCCATGCCGCCCACGATGCAGCGCTTCAGGTAGAGTTCCGGGGCCACGCGCAGGTAGAGCGTCATGTCGCAAGCGTTGTGGTGTGTGGTGAACGGGCGGGCGTTCGCGCCACCGTAAATCGGCTGGAGCGTCGGGGTCTCGACTTCGATGAATCCCTTTTCAATGAGGTATTCGCGGATAGCCTGCAGAATCTTGAAGCGCTTGATGAACACGTCCTTCACGTCGTCGTTCAGCGCCATGTCGATGTAACGCTGGCGGTAGCGGGTATCCACGTCGGCAAACTCGTTGAACACGACCTTGTTGCCGTTCTCGTCGACCTTCTCTTTGGCGACAGGGAGCGGGCGCACGGCCTTACTGAGCATCGTCACCTTCTTCACGTGCACGGAGTACTCGCCCGTCTGCGTCTCGAACATGAAGCCGTTCACGCCGATAAAGTCACCGAGGTCGGTCATCTTGACGACTTCGTAGTTCTCCTCGCCCACCTCGTCGCGGGCGCAAACCACCTGGAGGCGGCCATAGCGGTCCTTCAGGTGCATGAAGCACATCTTTCCCTTGCGGTTGAAGCGGACCACACGGCCAGCGAAGGCGACTTCCTCGCCCGATGCCATCAGGGCTTCCTTGTTTTCCTTGAGCATCTTGGAATCGTGCGTGCGGTTGAACTTGTGCGGATAGGCCTCGATGCCCATTTCCTTGAACTTCGCAAGCTTCGCCAAACGAGCTTGCACCTGGTCATTCATGTCTTGCATTGCCATAATCGGTATCCTGTGATACAATCACGTGAAATTTTGAACGTGGTAAAGATAGAAATTTGACGGTAGCCATCACTTCATCCTTGCGGGATTCGCCCCTCCCATGTAGCCCGTTTCGCAAATAAAATCGACAAAACCCTTGTGCCACCCGTTTCGCCACATGCTATCTTTAGAAAAAAGAGGCATTAGCCTCCCCTTTCAAAAAGGAAAATTTTTTATGGCAGGCTCTACTTACGAAGTTGAAGACAAGACTCTTATAGAACAAATTAAATCCGACGCTCATAGCGCAGCCTTACAACTCATCGAAAAAGCGCACCTGACAAGCGGCCAAATCGTCGTTGTCGGCTGCAGTACGAGTTCAACACTCGGAAACAACATCGGGAGCCATTCCGTACCAGAAGTCGGCAAGGCTATTTTCGAAGGCCTACAATCCGCATTCAAGCCAAGCGGCATCTTTATCGCGGCTCAATGTTGCGAACATCTGAACCGCGCGATTATCATAGAGCACGCCGCAGTCCCGAATGCTGAAATCGTGAACGTGGTTCCGCAACCCAAGGCAGGCGGCTCATTCGCCACCGCCTGCTACGCCGCGTTTGAGCATCCGGTTGCAATCGAGCACATCAAGGCCGATGCCGGACTCGACATCGGCGGAACACTCATCGGGATGCACCTCAAGGAGGTCGCCGTCCCCCTACAGCTTACGCAAAGCCACATCGGCAAAGCAATCCTGCTTGCCGCCCGCACACGTCCGAAATTCATCGGCGGGGATCGCGCACACTACGACGAAAGCCTCAAGGACGGCTATCCGAAATTCTAGAGTTCCTTGTGACGGTGCATGGCACGGATATTCTTCGGCAACACTTCCTTGTGCCACTTGATCCACTCGTCATAATAGATATATTGCCGTTCGCGCTGGCGAAAGACTCGGCCATGAACCGTGCGGCGTCCGTTTTTGACTTCCACAGGAATCACCACATGCAGGCACTCATGATAAACGACGCCCGCGACAGCGTATAGCGGACAATTTGCGGCATCGTAGCCACGGCTGATGCTTATCAGGTGGAAATTTTCGCCCGTTATCGGATCCTTGCGTACGGAATGGAAGCTCAAGCCCCCCACACGATTACTCCAGGTAATACGGCAAGTCAGCTGTTCATCGAAATACGTATGGTTGATGGCGGCGAGCACGTCGTCGAGATTGAAGTAGCGGCCGCGCGGCTTGATTGGCGGCAGACGGCATGTGTTTTCGAGCGGGGAATCGCCCCGGTCCACCAGCACCTGATCGACAACTTCCCAAAAACGGGCAACAAGGTCCTTGACAATGGCCTTGTTCTTCTGCGTCTTGCGGCGGACTGCATGCTCCGCCCACTCGGCAGCAAGTTCGCGAGCAGCGGCAAATTCCGGCGCACGCATATATTCCGGGAGCAAGACTTCCGGATGCCCGAAAAGAAAGCCGGCCTTGCAGCGGATGCTCCTTTTCATGCGGCTGTTATACTTGAAATGGACAAGGCCGTTCGCAGAACACTTTCCCGAAGGGCGCGGAGCAAGGGATTCCCCCTGGACATCGGCCTTCTGGGCCATGTTCAGTTGCGCGAAAAAATCCAACTGTCCTTCCGTTTCGTTCAACCTAAAATTCCTTCGTATGCATTTAGCGAAAGCAACCCGCCGAAAAAACTTTCGGGAAGGTCGAGCGCCGCATAGTGTTCAGAAATTCCGAGCAGGGCCTCCTCGATGTTGTCCGGCAGGTACACAATATAGCTTTCGTTCAGCTCGGTCTGGAGGGTTTCCGGCTTGCAATAGCAGGGATCCGTCTGGCTAAAGTACATCCGGCACGAGACGGGGCGGAAGGCGTATTCTCCGCAGTCCCCCTTTGCATCGGAAAAGGGACAGGGCGTCCACATCGAAAAATAATCGTGAAGCGCCATGTCCTCGGCCACATCCTCGGAATCAACCTCACCCAGCCTTTTTACAAACAAATTATTAAAATTCTCCGAGCGGCCCTGACACGCCTCCATGATGGTGATGAGGTCGCCGCGCTTGCGGATTTCCTGATACAGGTAAATGAGTTCGAACGGTTCCACCGACATGGGATAATGGTGGCAACAGTTTCCGCAGGCGGGCCTGCACTGGATAGGCTTTTCCTGCTGCGGCAACACGGCCTTGAGATACCGGTCGTAGGCAGCGTGGTAGGCCTTCGTGAATTCAACTATCCGGGGGAGCTCCTCGCGCAGGTTGTCGGGACCGACAGCCTGCGGGCGCCCGAGCCTTGCGGCGAGGGCGTCCAGGCGATCCCTTTCCGCCCCGAGGAGCGAACCCATTTTCGCCTCGGCAATGCGGTATGCCCTCGTGGGGAAATAGTCTCTACAAAGTTCCATCGAGCACAAATATATCATTAACACATGAAATTTGTCCTTTTTTTCGAAAAAAAAGAAAGATTTGACATATAAATGAGTCGATTCTTCCTCATGCCCGAGCCAAAATCTTCCAAAGAAATTTATTTTTTGCTTATCGAATTCATTCAAAAAATTTGTTTTTTGGAAGTTGGATTTATGAAACGATTTAAAAGATTCTGGTTGTGTGCGACTGCGGCCCTAGCCATAGGGATTGCCGGTTGCAACCTGTTCAACCCCACGGAAAATGCCGACATCGCCGACGACGATGTCGATGCCCTCACCTACGAGGCCTACATCCATTTCCGCAATGCAGAATACACCATCGCAAGGGAATACTTCGAAAAGGTGCTCAAGGCGGATTCCACCGTCTCCGAGGCGTGGTACGGCCTTGCCAAGTGCGTGCTGAACCAGCAGGGGCTGAACGTCTTCGAAATGCTCAAGTACGCAAACGCAAAGGATGGCCAGAGCGCATTCCTGGAAATGGACGATTCTACAGCAAACCACTACAAAACCGCAATTACCGCAGTCCTGGAAGTCCTCGACCCGTTCATTGAAAGAGATTCCACCGGAAGAACCGACGGAAAGGTGACCTTCAAGACCATCTCGGCAAGCTACACGGTACTCCACCTGACCAAGGCCGCCATCATGGTCCGCAACAACATCAACGACATAACAGGCCTGTTCCGTTTCTCGGACGGAGCCATGGACATCGACTGGAGTTCCCTGAAGGGTATGGGCGAATCCTCCGTCGAAATGTTCGAATCCATGGGCGACATCGGACATGCCATCAAGGCAGACCCGAGTATCGCGACCGAAGTCCTCAAGAGCTATGTTCCTGAAGCGGCCCTGCTCAGCGACTCCGGTCTCACGGTTGCGACCGAAGCCATGGCGACCTACATGATTACCGCGAGCGAAGCGGTCACAAGCAACGAGGACGCCATCATCGCCTACACAAGCATCGGTGACATGATGGACGGAGACGGAGACGGCTGCATCGACGAAGAAATCGCCGACAACTTCGACAACGACGGCGACGGCCTCGTCGACGAAGACATGCGCCAAAACCAGGCGATGGTTCCCGAAACGAACTTCCTGCAGCACCGCTTCGGCCAGATAGCATCGGTCAAGACCGCTGAAGGCTACGAAACGGTCGACATCGACATGAATGGAAAGGCCGCCGATGAAGGGGAATTTACCTTCGTCATCGAAGGTTCCAACGACCGCGACGCCCAGAACAACCACCTGTTCAAGGCATTCGCTGCGAACTTCGGTTTCGCCGAATCGGGCAATACGCTCGCAGAGAACATGAATCTTGCAAAGAAGGATAGGGACGTAAACAACATCAAATACGACCTCGCCTGGCGCAAGGCCAACATCGGCGGATGCTGGGCCAACTACGACGAAGAAATGTTCCTCAAATGGTTTGAAGGGAGGGACTAAGCGATGAAAAGAATTTTAGCGACACTCTTATGCCTCGGACTGGGGGCGGCAGTCTTTGCCGCCAAAGCCCCGACTCACCACTCGATGCGCGGCGAATCCATGGGTAACGCACATGTGGCCGTAGTCGATGACAAGGAAGCCATCTACTACAACTACGCAGGCCTTTCCCAGATTAACCGACTGGGCAACTACGACAAGCGCCCGGAACAAGGCTACTACCCGCGCAACTTCATCGGCGATGCTCGACTGAACTTGGGCGGCGCGGGTCCGTTCGAAACCTACTTCTCCACCTACAACGTGGCGAAGGACCTGCAAGCCCTCTACCAGAACGTGGCCGATGCGGCCGAGGCTCTCGGCCTAAACCAGAACCAGCTTCTGATGGATACGCTTTCCTCGCACCCGGAACTCATCCATAAGATCAATTCCTACGACCACAAGTACCTCACCATGAAAATCAAGATGGATGCGGAACTCGCCATCCACGGATTCGGCGGTGCGGTCTGGGTGGACGGAAGCGTCGCCCCCTACCTCGACGGCGGCCTCATCCTTCCCTTCCTCGGCGTCGACACATTCTACGTCGACGGCGTGGTGCAGGGCGGTGTCGCCTACGGATTCACCGATAACCTCTCCGTGGGTATCGGTGCAAAGGCGGCGAAGCGCCACAAGGTGGAAGTCATCACCATCGACATCCTGAACTACGCCTCCATCCAGGACACCCTCGAAGACCGTTATGACGACGCGACGCACAGCATCTTCGATTTCGAGTCCATCTCGTTCGGCCTCGACTTCGGCGTGCTCTATCAGCTGACCCGTGAATTCCGCGTGGGTGCTTCGCTTCGCGACGTGTACTTCAAGGAACTCGCCGGTGACAAGATTACCCCGAACCTGAGCGTAGGCTTCAACTACTCCCCGAGATTCTTCAACAAGAACACCGGCTACGCGCGCAAGTTCAACTTCGCCTGCGACTATGCCGACGCTTTCAACTCCGACAGGAACTACAAGCCCCTCTCCCACCTGAACTTCGGTCTGGAAGTGGAGCAGACGTTGCTTGCCTGGCCCGGCTACAACAACGAGCTGCGCGCCCTGAGCCTGCGCCTCGCCGGCGGTTTCAAGGGCGGCTACCCCTCCGCGGGCGTGAGCCTCGAAGTGCTCCGTGTCGTGACGCTCGAATTCGCGACCTGGGCCGAAGAACTCGGCTACTACACCGGTCAGGACGAAGAACGTATCTACATGGGACAGATTAGCCTCGGCTTCTAGCCTTTTCTAATTGTTCCAGCCTTAACTGACTAGCTTAAGATAATCCCCCGGTTTATGCCGGGGGTTTTTCGTATCAAATGACTTTGCCGGAAGCACCTGCGTGCTGAGCGGGCAATAACAACCAGGGGTTACTTTCTGGGAACTAACTGCGGCCAGTAGTTTTCAGGCTTTTGGTTCAAGTAGGTGAGGCGCGTCCAAGTTTCGTCACGGAAGCAGCCGCCCACCATGAGCTCGTCAAGCTTGCCCGTAAAGCCGCCCACCTCGAAGTAGGCACGGACGCCGACAGAATCGCTCCTGTCAGAAGGTTCCAGCGAGAACGTAACCTTCGAACCGTCCCAATCGGATTGTTCCGGCGAGGCCGAAACCTTAGCGTCGTTCAGGTAGAACACCGTCTGTTCAAACGCACGCCTGCTGAACGCCACGTAAGTCCATTCGCCCGCCTTGATTCCGTCCGTGCCCGAAGCCCAGGAAACCTTGTAGCTCATAGTATCGAGTGCATCGGACGAATCGGCAACGTGGTAGACTTCCACGACAAAGCCCTTTTCGGGAACATAGAGCAGCGCGTATTCCTTGGCCTTCTCGAAGATGGTCTGCTCCTTGTCGAGCGCATCGAGTTCCACCCATGTCGAGAAGCAGAAGTATCCGTCCTCTTCAAAAGACATATTCACGCTGCGAGTCGAATCCATCTTGGCAGATTCCTTGACATAGAACGAGCCTGCGGAGTCCATTTCCACTCCAATCCCGACAACGCCTTCGGTTATCGCATCGGCATCGACCGAGCCAAATGCAGTACCGTCAAAGTACCCCTTTTCGGCGTAATCTGTCTGGGGAGAAACCGCATAGCCAAAATGCCACACCAGAGAATAGCTGCGGTTCGTGGGGAACACATCGGACGCATAAGCCGGGTCTAGCAGCCCGTCATAAGAGAGTTCCAGCGAATCGGTCACGTTCAACGAATCCACCCTCACCCAAAGCACGGCCTGTTTGGATTCCACTCCGTATACGGGGGTCGCCAACTCGTGGAAGGATACCGGGAGCTTCTTGCTGCGGGAACCATCCTTCGAGACACGCACGGCCTCCCAACGACCCGTCATGTGCTGCAGCGAATCAAAATTGCAGTTCTCTTCCGTAAGGCGAAGCGCAATCGGGATGTCGGTCACTACGGACTTGAGCGTATCTACCCCTTCGGGGAGCGCAAGCGGCGCCACGAACGTCATCGTGACAGAATCATGGGGAATTTCAATTTCGGGTTCACCGTTATAGGGGTCCAGCACGAAAATCGTCTCGGTATCTCCCGGAGCGACGGGAACAGTATCTTGCAGCCAAAGCCTCATCTCGGAAGAATCGCCATAGAAAATCCGCAACTCGAGCGATCCCGCAGGCAGGCTGTCGAATACCATCTCGTCATTGCGAACGACAACTTCCCTACGGATAGTCGTCCCCAGGACAGTCAGGACACCCACCCAGCCCTCATTGAAGGAAGGCCCGGTTCCTGCAAACTTCAACACGCCCGGAGCACGCAGCGTATCGCTCACGGCGACAGAATCGTCTTCCGTCACTTCGATATCCTGCACCAGGAGGCGCTCGCCCGACTGCGCGTGGTAAGCCTCGAGAGCGTAAGTCCCATCGGGCACAGAATCCAGGTGGTAACGGCCGTCCTTGTCGGTCTCTGTGGAATATGCGGCAGGAAGTTCCGTACCGGTCATGGCGTCATAGCCCTCGGGCACGCACTGCACTCGCGCACGAGCCGCAGGCTTACCATCATCGAGCACTAGGATACCCGCAAGTTCCGGTGAACCCGTTTCGGCGCTATTGCCTGCCGACTGACTATTGGAGGAACAACCCCAAAAGGCCGCCAAAGAGGCGACCGCAACAGTCAATATGGTTCTACGGAACTTCATCGATACCAATATAATTAAGTTTTTTTCAAAAAGAAATATTTATTGCAAATACCTGCATTTTATGGAGCCTGCCGTGGTGTATTCCACCACGATGACCCGCGCCGCGGGCATCTTCGCAGGCTTTCTATAGCCTGCGAACAGCGGGCGCCCCTGCATGTCGAATATGCGGTAGTAGGCGGTTTCGGCCTCGGTCGCCCTGTTCACGCGTTGAGCAATCGAAGTCGTTCCGCTGCTGGATTCGACAACTTCGCCCGAAGAAGACTCCGTTTCGGCACTTGAAGAAGATTCGGGAGTATTCGGGTCCGTCACCACGATGCGGCCGCTCTTGACAAAGGTGGAATCGTTGTTGGTTGCCGTGACGGTAAAGGCGAACTCGCCCGCTTCCGCAGGAGTCCCGCTAATAGAAATCTTACGGTTTTCCTTGTCGATGCTAGTCGTAACACCCGCCGGGAAACCTTCAGGCACGACCGTCTCGGCGCCGCTCCAGGTGTAGCAGAAATCTACGATCGGCTCGCCCAGGTTAATACTCTGGCTGCTGGAACCAGCCCCGCACTTCACGACCTCGGGGTAAGCAGCCCCTTCAACCGTGAAGGTCACGAACGAAGACATCTGCGAAAGGCCCGAATTGTCCGTCACCACGGCGACCGCGGAATACACGCCCGGTTCAAGCCCGCTCGCGTTTACCTGGTAGGGAGCGCTTGTCGCAGAGCCGACCAAAGTATTGCCCACGTAGAAGGCGACACTTTTCACGGAACCGTCGTTGTCCTTCGCGTCGGCCTTCAAGGCAACCGTCGCACCCACTTCGAACTTCGCACCCGACGCAGGGGCGGTCATCGAGACCGTCGCCGCCTTGTTGCTCAGTCCGAAAGCCTGGTTGTATTCGGGCATTTTGCCGTAGCGGCCACCCACACCCGCGAGGCTCGGGATTTCTTTCGGGAGATTTGCCACGGTACGCTTTTCAAAACTGTAGCTCGGGTTGAACGTCGCCGCATTCGGAACGCCCTGCGTCACCGTACCGTTGTAGCGGTGCTGTTGCTTGGTCCCGCTCCCGAACGTGACTCCGCTAAAGTAAACGTAGCCGTTGTCGCCCCATTCGGCCAAATAACCCTGGCCGTTATCAATGTAGCTGTTCTCGTAGCGCACGTAGGCCTTCGCGTTTGCGCTGTGGCCGTTCGCACCCGCGATAAAGAAGCGGTTGTAGTCCACGTACTGGTTGTACAGATGCACCTGCGAACCATTGCTTTCGCCCGTCACCTTCGGCACGCGACCATAGGTATTGTGCCAGTAGTTGTTCGCGTATGTCAGATGAGCATCTTCGACAAGTGCCATGTAAGGATCGGTACCCCAGCAGTTGAAATCATTCGCGCCGTCAAAATCCAGGTAGCTGATAGTGGCGTCGTCCACGAATTCCATGTCCATGCCGTCACTGATCCACTTGTAGCTGATGTGGTCGGCCCAAAACTTTTTAACGTGGTTCGATGCGGAGCCCACCGTCTCGAGGCCGTCGCCGCCTTCAATCAAGTGCGGGTTCACATCGTAAATGGCGAGGTTGCGATAGATATGGTTTCCGGACCCTTCGTAGCTACGCACCACGATGGAGGCTCCACGCAGGTTCGCACCGCGACCCATGCCAACAAGGCTCTTGTTAGGCTTGGTGGTAATCCAGTTGCTCCACGCCTGCAGATTGTCCGATTCCTTCACGATTTCGAGTCCGGATTCGCCGAGGCTCGCGCAACTGTTCTTTTCGAAGGCGATACGGTAGAACTTGTTCGTCTTGCCCGTCACGCGGTTCTTCTCGCCGCAAGTCGTGCGGCACCAGGTACGCCCGGCCGCATTCGCCTCGGTCACCGCATTGCGCATCCGCCTGAAGTCGTAGGTACCTTCGGGCACCAGAATCGTCACAGCGTCGTTACTCTGCAGGTACTTGCGGATGCTAGCCGAATCGCTTGCAATCACGATGTTACCCGCTTCACCACCCGTCGTTGAGGCACCAAAGCCTTCCGCCTTCACGTTGAACGTGAAAAGCAGAACCGCCGTCGGATCGGTTTCTGCAGAAGTCCAAATCCACTTTGCCTGCGTGTTTGCGGCAAATCCCGAAAGGGCAGCCCCGCTCGGGAGCTTGTTGCTCGCATAGTTCAAAGTCGTAGCACCGCCCCACTGGCTAAGGTCGCGCCCCTTGTTCTTCCAGGAGTTGTTACCCACCGTAGGTTTCGCCTTCCAAGCGCTGCCGGAATAGTAGGATTTGTCGAGATCATCAATCTGCACAAGAACGCCGGGAGCGCCGGAACCGTTCACTCCCACGACCGAAATTGCGTTCTCGCCAGGAAGGAAGGTCATCGGCACAAAACGCACGCGGCCCGCCTGGTTGTCTTCGGCAAGGAGCGCGCCATTGTGGTAGAGCCTGTAGCCGCCATCGGCCACAATCCAGATACCCGGACCCTCGCCCGCGTTGTACGTCGCGGCCACCAGCTGCGACCCCACCTTGTCGCCACCACCATAGGCGGCGTCGCCCGGAAGCGACACCACCTCGGAGGGGCTTATCGCCGCAGCGGCAATCCACACTCCGCACGCCACGACACCAAACACTTTTTTCATCATAATACACCCTTTCCCGGACAACGCAGACATTTGCGCAACTTTCTCGGGGACCATATAAAATCTACCTCGAAAAAGTGATTTTGCCCACTTATTTATTATTCGACCCCTCTTTTCCGTTGTTTCTAGACAACGCAAAACTTTTTTTCGTTACCCGCTAAATAATCTTTTTTCTTACATTTAGGGCATGGGCGAAAAGAAACCGTCAAAGAAAATCTTCGAATACCTGGACTACCGGGAATTCCTGAAAGATTACTACAACGCAAAGAAGGAGGCAAACCCCGCCTTCTCGCTCCGCGTGTTTTCGGACAAGATCGGTTTCAAGGCCAAGGACTTCATCAGCCGCGTGATGAACGGCGACAAGAACCTTTCAAGCCAGAGCATCCCCAAGGTCGCAAGCGGGCTTCGGCTCGGCAAGCACGAGACGGAATTCTTCGTTGCACTCGTCAAGTTCAACCAGGCTGAAACTACAGAAGAGAGGAACAGCGCATTCGAAGAGATGCAGGCCATACTCAAGGTGGTCCGCTTCGCCGAAAAGCAGCACCTGCTCGGACATGCGCAATACATGGTCTATAGCCACTGGCGCCACCTTACCATAAGGAGCCTCATCGGCATGTTCGGTTTTGACGGCGACTACGAGACACTCGCCAAGCAAGTTCACCCGCACATCACCGCCGAAGAAGCGAAGAAGTCCGTAAAATTGCTCGAAGACTGCCAGCTCATCAAGAAGGGCAAGGACGGCAAATACGAATTGACAGAAAGCGCGATTACCACCGGAGACCGCACGTCAAAACTCGCACTCCGCGGTTTCCACCAGAATTGCCTGAAGCTCGCCGCCGATTCCATCGACCGCGACCCGCCGGGCACACGCCATATTTCAGGGCTCACCCTCGGTATAAGCCAAGAAGGCTACGAACGCATCGTGGAACGCATCAACGCCTTCCGTAAAGAAATTGCGCTCATCGCCGAAGAAGACGCCGACGCGGACAAGGTTTTCCAGTTGCAGTTCGCGCTGTTCCCTGTCGGTGGCAAATAAGAATCGTCAGAACATCACCCGGTAACGGATTTGCTTGTCGAAACTACGACCCTTGAGGTCGCGGTAGGCCTTGCGGGCGGGTGCCGGAGAATCGTGGCGTACAGCATGCGGGGCAATCGCGTCCGTTCCGCTGCTGGAACTAGACTGCGGTTCAGCGGTTCCTGAGCTGGTCGAAGGGTTGCTGGAGCTTGAAATCGGGTCGCCACACGGTGCTTGGTTGCAGACAACCTGCATCGGCTCAAAGATGAGATTCCCGAGAATCGCCTCGCCGGAAATTCCCGATGCCGTCAGGTACAGGTCCTTGATGCCGCGCAGGCCCATATCGCCCGAGCATTTCGCCGCAGACCAGCCGCCACCCATGAGAGATCTATTTGACAGGTCACATGTGAAGACCGCAGTCCCGTCCTTCTTGCCGTCGCGAATCACGATCTTACCCGACGAAGCATTTTTCACCTGAAGGAAAACATTGCCGATATCCTTGAGCGAATCCAGCACCACGTTCTCGAAAATCGCGTAACCGCCGTCCTTGATGGCGAACTCGTCGTCCTTCGTGAGACGCACGCGGATGCCGTTGTCAAATCCGTTCGCGGGAATCGTATCGCGGATAATGCGCAAGAAGTCGATGCGGTCGAGTTCCGCAAAATTTCCGTTCGGCGAAGGCTCGATTTCGATGAAGTTGCCGCCGCGCTTGAGTTTCGCAGGCACCATCACCACAGAATTTTCGGGGAAAGAGCCCCAGGAACCCGTCGGCGGGAGCGTCACCGTCTGCGACTTGCCATTCACCGTCACCTTGTGCGTCGCAGCCGCATCGCCACCGTTCGCGTAGCGGTAACGCAGCAGGTAGTCGCCCGCCTGCATAATGTTCATCGGCAGGCGAATCTTGGAGCCCTCAGTATTCACGTACGCGAGGTATTCCCCGTTCGAGGCCGTATTGCTGCGCGTAATCGCAAGGTCGCCCGAAACGGCGCGGGTCAGCACGCCGTGCTCGACTTCGGCACTCAAATAACGCCCGAGGAAGGGCTGTCCCATCTCGGCCCAGTTATCCTCGGTGAAGACAATATCACGTATATGAATGTGATTGTACTTGTCTCCGTTCAAGTCGTAGTAGTGGTGCACAAATCGCACGCGGTTCAGGTCCTGGAAGGCCTCGCCGCCGCCCGGACCCACGTAGCGCCCGTAGCGTTCCAACAGAATCGTGCCGCCGCCGTTCGCCATGGTGTAACCGGCGCGGTCCTTGTACGGTCCGGTTACTTTGTCTGCACGGCCGTAAGCCGTCTTGTAGGTGGTTTGCTCGATGTCCGGGCCCTGCATGCAGCACTTGTCCCATGCCGTAAACAAGAAGTACTGCCCGCCATGCTCAATCAGGCTCGGGCCTTCTTCGGCGCCGCCGCTCGCGCTGCTGGTACGGCGCGCAATGTTGTAGACCGTCTTGTCGTCGCTCGCCTGGTAGCCTGTCGTTGCATCTAACTTAATCAGCTGAATGCCAAGCCCGAACGAACCGAACGCCATCCAGTAATTGCCCTCGGTGTCACGCACAACGTCGGCATCGATGGCATTGTACTTGTCGCTAGTCGTCGTGTGGAAAACGTGGCCGTGGTCGGTCCAGCCGTAGCCCGATGAGCCCGGCATAATGGACTTTGTGGACTGGTAGCCGATTGCCGAAGAACGCTTGCCAAAGACGGACACGCAGTAATACACGCGGTACTCGCCGTTCATGTAGAAAACGTCGGGAGCCCAGATGCCTTCGGTGCCCGGAGCATAGGTGTAGGCCCACTGCGGAATGGCGCTCACGGTCGACTTGTGGTCGCGCCACGTGTAAGCGTCTTCGCTTGTCCACAGTTGCAGATTGTTATTCGTGCTCATGAGGGCGTAGCCGTCCTCGAACCGTACCATGCTCGGGTCGTGACCGGGTTGCAAATTATCCTTCGCATACCAGTCGGCAGCGGAGGAAACCGACACTCCAAACACAAGCCCAAGGCCAACACGCCCGAACATAGCACGCACGCCGAAGCGTGATCCCATTCCAAACATAAACAGCTCCCTTTTATTGCATCCACCCATCCCAAATATAAATACCGGCACGTCAAAAGTCAATAATTTTTCGATTAAATGTCTACATTTTTACACAAATAGCAAAAATTCGTTCGGTTTTTACAAAAAAATATAAAATAAAAAGTCAACAAAATAGGTAATAAAAAAGTCCTGACCGAGGCCGGGATTTTACAAATTTTCGAGCCAGTCAGCGATAATCACTTGCCGATATCAATTTTCTTTCCATTGAACACAACTTCGTCCTGCACGAGGTCATCGAAATCGGGCTCACGTTCCTTCGAAATTCCTGCCTCCTCGCCCTCCTTCATCAGGTGCACCACGCGCTGCGGGAACGGAATCTCGATATTGTGTTCGTCGAGGACATCCTTGACAATCCTGGAGTACTTGCGCTGGAGCTCGTAGTATTCGAACGTCCGAACCCATACCCATACAGTGATATTTATCGAACTGTCGGCGTATTCGCTCACAAAAAACTTCGGAGGCGGCACTTTCAGGAAGCTTGTCTCGCGCTCTACCATCCTGCGCATGGCGCAAAAGACAACGTCCAGCGAGGTATCGTACGAAACGCCCACCTTGATCTCGAGCCTGCGAACGGGATTGCGGGCATAGTTTACGATAGGCGCGCCCCAAAGCGACCTGTTAGGCGCAGAAACAGCGATTCCCTCGAACGTCTCGAGCGTCGTATTGAAAAGCCCGATGGCACAAATCTTGCCCTTGATGGAACCGCATTCAATATAGTCGCCCGCCACGAACGGGCGCAGGAACAAAAGCAACAAGCCCGAAGCGATATTCGCAAGCGTATCCTTGAGTGCAAGGCCCACAGCAAGGCTTGCCGCACCGAGCATCGCCAAAAGACCATTCGTATTCACGCCAAGAATATTAAGCCCGAGCAAAAGGCCAAGCGCATACGTCGTGTACTTGACAAGGTCCGAAATCAGAGGTATCGCCGCACGGTCCAGGCCATGCCTTTCAGCACGCTTCAAAAACAGGCGGAAGGACTTGTTAAAGAGCCAAATGACGACAATAAGAAGAACCACGAGCAGCAGCTGCTCGATTATCGAATCCTTCGGTATGAGTTCCCTTATTTTTTCCACGTCCACAAATCTAACAATAATTTAAGGAGAAAAATCGCGCAGGAGCCAAACCTATCGTCCCTTTATGACTCCGCTCACAAACTGCAGCACGTCCTGTGCGCTATATTACAAAAAAGACAAGGGAGGGATCCCCTCCCTAAGACCCTCCCCCCTCCATAAAAAAATCCCTGGCCGAAGCCGAGGGATTTTTCATAGGAAGATCCCCGCCTACGCGGGGATGACATCTCTATAATTACGTATGTGCGTCGACCCATTCGGCGTTCTTCTTGCAAGCCTCGACGGACTTTTCGAAGGCGGCCTTTTCTTCGTCGCTCATCTTGACTTCGAGAATCTTCTCGACACCGTTTGCACCGACCACGACCGGCACACCGCAGTAGAGGCCCTTCACGCCGTATTCGCCGTTCAGCTTGGCAGCGCAAGAGAACACGCTCTTCTTGTCGAGGAGGTAGGCTTCGGCCATGTGGATGGCAGAAGTAGCCGGGCTGTAGAAAGCGGAGCCGCGGCCGAGGAGGTTCACGATTTCGCCACCGGCACCGGCGGTACGCTTGGCGAGTTCGGCAAACTTTTCCTTGCTCATGAGCTGAGAAACCGGGATACCGCCAACAGACACGCATTCCATGATGGAAACCATGGTGTCGCCGTGGCCACCCATCACGAGGGCCTTCACGTCTTCGACAGACACGCCGAGTTCGTCGGCGACGAAGCAAGCGAGACGGGCAGAGTCAAGCACGCCAGCCATACCGATGACCTTGTTGGCCGGGAGGCCGGACTGCTTCTGCATGTTGTAGACCATGGCGTCGAGCGGGTTGGTGATCACGATGACGAATGCATCCGGAGCGTTTTCCTTGATGGCTTCGGCAACGGTCTTGATCACGCCGCAGTTCTTGTCCAGGAGGTCGTCACGGCTCATGCCCGGCATACGCGGAAAACCGGCAGTCACGATCACAACGTCTGCACCCTTGAGGTCGGCGTAGTCGGTAGAACCCTGAAGATCGACAGAGGAGTTGATGACGCTGCGGCCTTCCATGATGTCGAGAGCCTTGCCCTTGGGCATGCCCTGAGTCTGCGGAATATCGATAAGGACCACGTCGCCAAGATTCTTCTGAGCGAGCACGAGAGCCATTGTACCACCGATTTGACCAGCACCAACGAGTGCAATCTTCTTTCTAGCCATGATTAACCTTCCTTTTAAGGTATAGAATTATTACGGCGTAAATATAGCAATATTTCGGGCCAATGCTAGACCATCGCGGCAACGAAATCGGCTTCGCACATCAGTTTTTCGTCGAGGAAGGCCTTGCCCGAATACTTGAAGATGCCGTGACGCACGGAAAGGAGCTTCACTTCGAGGCGAATGTCCATACCAGGGAGCACGGGGTTCCTGAAACGGCAGTTCTCGATGCCCATGAAAGCGGGACGCTTGCCCACCACTTCGGCTTCGCGGGCAATCATCGTGAGGAGTGTCGCCGCCTGGGCCATGGATTCCACCTGCAGCACGCCGGGCATCACCGGATTGCCGGGGAAATGTCCCTGGAAGAACTTTTCCTCGCCCGTCACGTGGAAAAGACCCGTCAGGGACGGAAGGACCTCCTTGCCGTCGCCCAAGTCGAGGCTCAGGATTTCGTCGACAAAGGCGAACGGGAACTTCTGCGGGAGCAGTTCGTGAACCACGGCGGCATCGTAAAGGATTCCGGGTTTATCAGACTTCTTGAGGGTTTCCAGTAGAGACATAAGGCAGGAGTTTCTCCATGATTTTATGGTGAATGGTATGGCCGCCGTTCAATATTTGAACGCGAACCTTTGGTAAAGCAGGGACCGCGAAGGCAAGATCGCCCAGCAGGTCCAAAATTTTGTGACAGGCGGGTTCTTCCGCCATGCGGTAACGGGGGTGTTCTCCCGCGCTACCCAGGAGCATGCCGCAGGATTCGTCTACCCCGGCGAGGAGACCTTCGGCGCGGGCCTTCGCGTAATCTTCTTCGAAAATGAACGTGCGGGCCGAAAATGCGCGGTAGAGGTCTTCCGCAGAATACACCGAGAGGGTCGCCGCCGAGCGGAAAGCGACGTCACCCGCAGTCGCATCGCGGGTAATCTCGTATTCCACCTCGAAGCAGTCCGCAGGCGATACGCTCACGCGACCACGCGGGAACTCCAGGTCAAACGACACGGGAACATCGTAAAAGCAGAGGGGTTCGGGAATACCGGCAACTTTCCTCAAGGCATGGAAGAACGGGAGAGCGCTACCGTCCATCATCGGGAGTTCGGTGGCATGCACATCGAACCGCTGGTTCGGCCACATGAGGAATACGGGCGCCAGATGCTCCGTCGAGGCGAGGGAAAGCGGGCCGTGCAGGCCAGGTCTCGAGTAAATCGCCGTGCGCGCCACGCGATACCCGAGTTCGCCATAACAATGCAGGGAATCCGTCGAATAGAAAAGTTCATCGCCAACATACCAGCATACGCGTGGCGCACGGTTCGGATCCTTCTCGAGGATATCCACGCGGACTCTAGCCTGCGGGTACGAAAGCGAAGGCGACGCAAATTCTAGACTCTTGAAGGCCGGCATGCTACTTCTTCCCCATCTGGCGGAGGCGCACCATCGAGCGGCGCCACTGCGTAATTTCTTCGGCAGGGAAACCGGCAACAGTCCGGCCAGCCGGGACACTCTTTGTCACTCCCGCCTTCGCGGCGACGCGCGCCCCCTTGCCTATGGTCAAGTGGCCCGCGGCCTTCGCGCCTCCCGCGAATTCCACGCCGTCCTCAACCACCACGGAACCGGCAACCGCCGTCTGCGAGGCCATGTAGACGCCACTGCCCAATCGGCAGTTGTGAGCGATTTGAACAAACGAATCGAACTGGCACCCGTCCCCAATCGTGGTGGGGTTCAAGAATCCCGCGGCCACCACTGCATTCGCCCCAAAGCCGCAGTTGTCTCCGATGCGCACGCCAGCAAGGTGTGGGACCGGCCGGCGCCTGCCCTCAAATTCATAGAACCCGAACCCGCGCGAACCTATAACGGCGCCCGCCTGGAACACGCAGTTCCGGCCTATCTTTACGTTCGGATAAACGGTCACATTTGCTTCCAGAACACAGCCGTCACCCACTTCAGCACCCCGCATCACCACGCATCCCGGACCCACGACCGCATTTTCGCCCACGCGACCTTCGACGACGGCGCTCGCATGCACACGCGCGGTATTTGCGACAGCCGGCGCATGCGCAGGTTCGTCCGCGGCAAACTTTTCCAAGAACAGTACCATCGCATGATACGGGTTTTCGACAGGGACGACGCAGAGCACCTGCTTAAACAATTCGCACGCGTCATCGAAAGCATCGCGCGGCACGAACAACAAACCGGCCCGCACCCGCGGCAAGAGCGACGACGCGAAGCCATTCGCATTCGTCTCGTTCTTCGCAGAAGCGCCCATCCAAAAGCTGGCATCGGCCGGTCCGGCCGAGTCTATAGACGCAAAACCCGTTATTTCGAATTCCGGCGAGACGCGCGTTTCCGCATCGGCCCGTAGCCATTCCAGGACAACCGATAGCTTGACCGGACGCATCAATCCTCCAGCCTCAGCATCTGCACCTGCGCGGCAAACTCGATCGAAATCTTTTCGCCCAGCCTGCCACTCATGTCTTCGCCGTCAAGCTGCAAGAACTCGTCCGGACGCACCATCATTTCAAGAGAATGGACCTTGATTGACTTGAGAAAATGGCGTTTGAAAATGTAGCCGAGCAGCGGGATGTTCCCTATCGCAATCGCAAGCAAGAAGGCGGGCATATTAGGCACGTCGACCACCTCTAGGAATCCATCCGCCATATTGGCCCTGAAAAAGGGATTCGTGCCACTCGCAAAGCTCGGGATATTCCCGACAATCAAGGTGCGGTGGCCCTTCAAGTCAAGGCTATGCGACTTGCCGTACTTATCGACATAGCGGAGAGAGCCCTGCGTAAGGCGGTAGTTCCTGTCGGCAAAGAAACGGCGGACGTAATGCAGCTTGTTTGCCACCACGGAAGACGAAGAAATCGCTCCGCTAGCACGGTCCTGGTTGAAATCATGCGCTATGCGGGCGTCGATACCACCCGAAAAGTAGTTGGCGAGCGCATATTTCCCGTTGACTTTCCAGATATCGAACGGAACCGCAGGAGCACGCAGCAGCCGACGCACCAGGAACAAAAGCCCCTGGTCCACAAAAGGCTTGTAGAGCTTTAGCACGCGTGCAAGGTCGTTGCCCGTCCCCAGCGGAATAAGCCCAATCTTCACCCTGGTCGCGAAATCGGAGGCAAGCATCGTCGACAAGACCGCGGACACCGTTCCGTCGCCACCGACCGCGATAAGCGTTTCCGTATGGGAAAGCGCATCAAGAATCTGCGCTTCCATGCCTTCGTAGTGGGTGAACTCGGCCTTCCATTCTTCTGCAGCAAAGCCCATGGATGCCATAATTTCGGGCAAGAAGTTAAAGATAACCTTGCCCTGCCCGCCTCCACTGATGGGATTGATGAGAAATACGAACTTGAAACCCATCAGCCGTTCCCGCGCAAGAGCTTGTCCTTTATTTCGACATAGCGGAACATCCCGCCGCGGACATTCTCGATTTCTTCAACAGTCAGTTCGCGGACCACATGGGCGGGAGAACCAAGGACCAGGGAATTCTCAGGAAATTCCTTGCCCTGGGTAACGACGGCTCCGGCCCCCACAATGCAATTTTTCTTGATGTGCGCGCCATCCATCACGATAGCCCCCATGCCAATAAGCACATTGTCGTCAATCGTGCAGGCATGCAGCACCGCGTTGTGCCCCACGGTCACCTCGTTTCCAATAACTGTCGGGACATCCGTCGAAACATGGACCGTCACGTTATCCTGGATATTCGTCCGCATACCTACGCGAATCGGAGCTAGGTCGCCACGGAGCACTGCCCCGTAAAACACGGAAGAATCATCCCCCAATTCCACGTCGCCAACGAGAAATGCCCCATCGGCCACAAACACGCGTTCCCCCAGTCGGGGAGACATTCCGTCAATCTCGACAAACCTAGACATAACCCCAATCTACATTATTATTCCGCAATGGAGACCACGCCGGGACTTATTCGGCCACGGGAATCGCAGAAATCTTGTTCCATTCCGCCGCATCAGCGGGGCGAAGGAGCTTGGCGCCGGCATATTTGCGAAGCATTGTGACGGCCTTGACCGTATCGCCCTCGTCGAGGGCACCCTTCGCATCTTCGAGGATATCCTTCTGGGCGCTACGCATATCGGCAATGGCACCCTGGCGGTTCTGGCGCAGCACTTCCATGGAATCGCTCACGAACCCGAGTTCCCAGGTGCTGTCGTAGCATGCTTCCACTTCCGCATACTTCTGCGGATCTTCCTGGGCGGCCTGATAAAGCGCATCACAGCGGGCAAACGTTTCCGCGCTGGAACGCTTTGCATACTGGTAATACTGGTAGCCGCCGACAATCAGGGCGATGACCACCAAAAGGAACACGCCGTCTTGCCAGCCCATGATGGGGCCGGTTGGCATCTTGGGGCGACCGTTTACAGTCTCCCCCGCTTCCAGCTTTTCTTCTGCTTCGTCAAAGGGGCTCTTGCCATTCAAGAAACTAACCATATTCTAACCTACCTTTTACTTTTTAGACATGGCGTCAAAGACGCGCGCGTACAGATAAATTTGTTTTAGCAGACTCGCAAAGCCGTTGGAGCGGGTCGGCGAAAGTCCGACGTTCAAGCCAATCTGCTGAAAAAACACGGGGTCGAGCGAAAGGATTTCGCTTGGCGGCAAATCGTTGTAGACCCTGAGGGCTAGCGCTCCGAGGCCCCGGCTGATCAGCGGGTTCGTCGTGCCGCCCTCGACATCCATCTCGAAATGGAGAACGGCGCCATCGAACTTGGGCACAAGGTACATCGTGGAGGCGCACCCCTGGATGATGAATTTTTCCGCCTTGAGCGAAGCGTCCATCCCCTTGTGGGCGCGAGCGAGATCGAGCAGGAATTTCCACTTGTCGTCCGGATCGGCAAACGAAGCGAACTTGGCCCTGACATCCTCGACTCTTTCTGCAATATTTCCCGACATCATCGATTCCTACCGAATAAACGAGCGCATTTTCCAGATAACAGTGGGGCACGCCCAAAGCACCGCGAAGAAGATGCGGAGGAGAGTCTGCTTTTCGCGCGGCAGCTTCGAGAGTTTCTTGGCGGCACGGTCGAACTGCGCATCCGAAATACTGTTGAATCCGGGTTTTGCCCGAGCAATCTGCAGGTGCTGCCGACCGAGGGCCGCCATCCAGCGTTCCTGAACTTCGGCTTCGATCTTTTTGCGGTTTTCGCCGGCGTCATCGAGCCAATTTTTTACGGACTCGGCAACAATCTTTCCACAGAGCAAGGCTTCCACGATACCCGAGCGGCTAATGGGGTTCATGCAACTTGCGGCATCGCCCGCCTTGAAAAGTCCGCACCTGGCCATGGGTTTCGTCGACTGCCCACACGAAATCGTGCCTCCATAGACGGCCTTCACCTTCGCATTCGGATAATCCTTAGCGATAAAGTCCAGAAGCTTTTTGCGCAGGGGTTCCTTGTGGCGCACGTTCTTGCCGAGAACAAAGCCGATATTCACTTCCACGCCGTCGCGCGGGAAAATCCAGCCGTAGCCATCAGGAAACTCGCTTCCGAAAAAGAGTTCAATATGCTCGCGGCTGTGTTCGATGCCTTCCGCCACCGCGAAAATCGCGGGTTCGAGGTCGGTATCGCCCGACTCGATGCCCTCGAGGCATTCGATTCCACGGGTAAGCCTGCAGCTCGGACCGGACGCATCGACAACCGCAGCCGCAGAGACCGTTTCAAGCGCGCCGCCCGCGACCGAGACCGTCACATTCCAACCATCCGCCGTCTTTTCCAATTTCTTGATCAGAGCGTCGTAACGGCATTCCACGCCCGCAGCGCAACAGCCATCCGAGATGGAGTGATGGAACCGGGCTCGGTCCAGGATGAGACCGCAATCCTTGCTGTAGAATTCCGCGCGATAACGCTTGGGCGATGTGAAATAGATTCCAGAAAGCGAACCGCGGACAAAGGAAGGGTCCACGGGCCAAAGGGCGTTAAGCCTGTCCGTAGAAACCGCTTCTGCACAGAAAATGGGTTCCTTCCAAGGCTCCTTCTTATCCAAAAGGAGAATCCGTCTGGCACCGCCGGTCAATCTTCCCAGGGTGCAAGCCGCCATGAGACCGGCAGGACCGGCCCCGCAAACCACCACATCGTACCGATTTGATGCAAAATTTGCCATTTCGGGGTATAAATTAGCTTTTATTTATAAAGTTTTTTTCTTTTCTATTGCTATTTGTCATTTTTTTTAATTATTTTAGGGCTATCCGTTATTTGGTTTTTATCCTTAAAGGGAATTGTATATGAATATGAAGATGATAACGAAGTTCGGGCTCTGCCTCGTTGGCGCACTGGCGATCAGCGGTTTTGCCCAGGATTATTCCGGTCAGGATCTAAACACGTCTTTCCGCGACAAGCGTATCGACGGGTTTGATTTTTCGAACGCCAAAGCAAAAAAGAACGTGACCGACTTCCAGCGCAGCGCCGGTGAAAAGATAAACTTCCAGGGCGCTCAGCTCCCGGAAGTCTCCTTCCGTAACGCAGTGATTAGCGAAGCGAACTTCAAGAACGCGAACCTTAAGAAGGTGACCATCAGCGGCGCCGATATCCGCAATTCCAACTTCAAGGGCGCAGACATGGAAGAGGCCGACCTCTACCGTGCAACGCTCCTCGGTAGCCAGTTCCCGAACGTGAACTTCAAGAATGCCCGCCTCGACGCCATGAAGGTGGCCGACGAAACGGACTTCAGCAAGGTGGACTTCACGCAGGCCTCCGTCATGGACGTGGACCTTACCCGTGCCGACCTCAGCAAGGCAAACCTCACGAACGCCAACTTCTCCCGCTCCCTGATGGGCGAAGTGAACCTCAAGAAGGCGACCATCGTGAAGACCGACTTTACGGCCTGCAACCTCATCGCCGCGAACTTCAAGGGCGTTGACCTCATCAACGTGAACTTCGCCAAGGCGGGTCTTTCCCAGGCTAACTTCAGCGGTGCCGAGTTCCAGAACGTGAACCTCCAGGAAGCGGACCTCTCGCTGACCGAATTCAACGACGTCGACCTCTCCAAGACACAGCTCCAGAAGGCCAAGTTCGCCCAGTCCACCGTGAAGAACATGAAGTTCACCGGACAGGACCTGACCGGCGTGGTCTTCGACAAGGGCTCTGTTTCCAAGAGCAACTTTGACAAGGCGAAGCTCAGCAAGTCCTCCTTCTTCGATACCGAAGTGAACAAGTGCGAATTCCGCGGAACCGAACTTACGAAAGCCGTGTTCGATGGCGCCTACATCAAGAAGAACATCTTCGACGGCGCAGACATGGACAAGGCCAACCTCTCGAACTCCACGATCGAGCAGACCGACTTCATCGGCACCCAGCTCAACGGTGCTAGCTTCGCCGGTGCCAAGCTCGTGAAGGTGCGTTTCACCAACGCCAAGATGAGGAACGTCAAGATCGACGCCGACACCAAGATGGAGAACGTCGACTTCTCCGGTGCCGACCTGAGCGACGCCAAGATCGAGAAGTTCACCGCCAAGAAGGTCATCTACGACAGCCGCACCAAGTTCCCCGCCGGCTTCGACCCGCGCCAGTACGGCTTTACCAAGCCGGGTGAAAAGGCCGCCGAAGTGGTCGTGCAGGGTTCCGGCAAGAAGTCTTCTGTTTCTGACGACGCCATGCCAAAAAAGAAAAAGAAGAAAAAGAGAAAACACAGCGACGATGACGACGAGTAGTCAAAACCTCTAACGGATTTAAGAAGCCCCGCACCAATGCGGGGCTTCCTTTTTGGGGCCAGGGAGGTTACTTCTTGTCCATGAGCCAGGAAATAGCTTCTGAAAGGCTCCGGATGCGCACCACCTTCATATTGCCGAGGTTCTCGGGCAGGCGGCCATTGGCAGGGACGACAGCCTCCACCATCCCCAACCGGATGGCCTCCTTGATCCGCTGGTCCAGAAGGCTCACGCTGCGGACCTCGCCTGAAAGTCCGAGCTCGCCGACCGCGATGGTCTGGCGGCCGAGCGGGATACCCAGGTGGTTGCTCGCGATGGCAAGAGCGAGCGCGAGGTCGGACGAGGCGTCAGTCACCTTCATGCCGCCCGCAATCGTCGCGAAGACATCGGACGCGCCTATCGACACTCCGCCAAACTTCTCGAGCAGGGCGAGGATAATCGTGAGACGCTTCGGGTCGATACCCGCGGCCACGCGCTGAGGCACGGCAAAACCCGTCTGGTTCACGAGCGCCTGCGTCTCGAACAGGAGAGCGCGCGTCCCTTCCATCGTGCAGCAGACGACGCTTCCCGGCGTAGGCGGGATATTCTCCTGCAAAAAGACCTTGCTCGGGTTCGCCACCGACTCCAGCCCGTGGCTCGTCATCTCGAAAACGCCCACCTCGTCGGTCGCGCCGAAACGGTTCTTGATGGTCCGCAGCAGGCGGTACTGGTGGTTGCGGTCGCCCTCGAAGTAGACGACCGTATCGACCATGTGCTCGAGGATGCGCGGCCCCGCTATTTGCCCGTCCTTCGTCACATGCCCGATGAGGATGGTGATGCAGCCCGTATTCTTCGCGAACACCATGAGGTCGAGAGTGCATTCGCGAAGCTGGGCCGCCGACCCCGGAGTGCCCGAGAGGTCGCCCTTGTAAACCGTCTGTATGGAGTCGATGACCATGACCTGCGGTTTGACCTCTTTCGCGTGTTCCACGATCTTCTCGAGGCTCGTCTCGCACAGGAGCAGCATGTCGGAACCAGAAATGTTCAGGCGTTCGCTCCTGAGTTTCACCTGGCAAGCGCTCTCTTCCCCGCTCACATACAGCGTCTTCACGCCGGCGGCTGTCATCGTGGCGAGAGTCGTGAGCACCAGGGTGGACTTGCCTATCCCGGGATCGCCACCGATGAGCACCAGGGAACCTGGCGCAAGCCCGCCTCCGAGCACGCGGTCGAATTCCGTATTGGCGGTGCTCAGCCGCCGCGTGTCTTCCGTAGCCACATCCTTGAGTGCCACGACCTGATGGACCGGACCTCCAAGCCCGCGCCCGCCACGCGCAGCCCCCGTATTGACAGGCTCTACCGCATGTTCCTTGAGGGTATTCCACGCCCCGCAGAACGGGCACTTCCCGACCCACTTGGGCGTCGTGTTACCGCAGTCCGTGCAGAGGTATTCAATTTCTTTCTTCGACTTGTTTACTGCTACCATGTGCACTAATATAATAAATGCGAACGACAGAAAGTGTCATTCGCATAAATAATGCACAAAAAAGCAGTCTTTTTTTAGGGACACCGAGTCCAACTTATCAGTAATCCTTGAGGCAACGGACAGAGAAAGCCTGATGCTTGCCCGTAGAGTATAAAACAATGCTTTCTCTCTCGCTCTTGTATTCCAAAGACAAGAAAAACGCGTTATAACTGGCCTTATTTTCTTTTTTGCCTATACCATAGGCTTCAGTCGAACTCCAGAACAACGCGCGGGTGTGCAAGAAATTATAGGTTCCATTAACAGCGAGACCTGCCGGCAAAGCCGTAAAAGAAAAATCATCCGTCCCGTTCGAATATTCCCAGTCATACGTAGACCTCAAAGCAACACCCACATTCACCTTGGATTTCAGTTCATTCCATTCATACTCACTGGGCAGATGCCACCCCTCCGGACAAATTCCCTGTATAGGGTAAACCGAGAAGCAGAGCGTGCCAACACCATTGCCGATAGATTCCGAAGTGTACACCCCTGCACTATCCATTGCTGCACTCCATATGTATAGCCTTCCGTATTTTTCACAATTTTCGGCGGAGTTATCATAGCAAAAACTGCTGGAATCCAGCGAATCTGTCGGTTGCAAATAACGAAGGTTGAGGTTTTCCGCCATCCATTCGCGATTGCCTATTTTCACCGTCTTGTAGACCTGGTCATCACGTTCATCCGTCATGCGCCCAAACGAAATTTCAACATTGGATGCATTCTCTTTGGAAGACGAAGAAGATTTCGCCTTTTGCGAATTTGATGATTCCCAATCTTCGCCGTATGCAATGAAATTGCTCTCGTCATCGCCACACGCGGTAACGCATGCCATTCCCCAAGCAAAAGCTGTCAAACCTAGAATCCTACAAAACATAGAGCCTTTCATGTTACCCCCTAAGCCCCTAATAATCCTTTACGCAGCGTACACTGATATAAAGTTCATCATGGTACATCTCACTAGCAGCCCTATTGGTGCGCCCATTAATAAGTGCATAGAACACGTATTCAGATTGCCAATTAGAGGTAGTCGTATACCAGAAGAAATCAGATTCCCCTATATGTTCGAAACCTTCGTTAGATTGTGCGAACCCAGCGCAATAGGCACCAGAACCAATGGACGAAAAGCCGTAGGTATCATGTCCCGGCGAGATATAGGCATCGGTGCCCCTCCACCCCTTTGCCGACCTTAATTCAATCGCTAGGTCGTCCAATGACGCAAGTTCCTCTCCAGTCGGTATATGCCATCCGTCCGGGCAGATTCCCTGGTGTACCGCACCCCTTTCATGGAAGCAGGAATCCCCCCAGGCGCACCGGACTGAATTCATTGCCGCCCTGCGGTTGTAGAGGCGTCCATACACATCGCAATTAGCCTCCTCGTCGTTGAAACAGAGCGTTCCCTCCTCTAAGAGTGGGTATTCGACAGAATCGGCGAAGTTAAGGTTTTCTGCCATCCATGTCAGCCCGTCGATTTCAACAGTCCTATAGGTCTGGCCATCGCGCTTGTCTGTCATGGTGCCGTAGTCGATATCCGAATTGAACTGAATTCCCTTTTCTGTCAAGGGTGGCGATAAAGGATAAAGAGTCCGCGTAGTCGAAAGGTGAAACTCCGAAGAACTACTCTCCAAATTTCCGTCAACAGAACTCGATGACGAACTCTGCTTAATCGAACTGCTTGATTTGGCCGAAGAGCTCGAAGATTCCCCGCTCAGTCCGGCATCGTCGTTTTTCCTGACCGGGCTAAAATCGTCATCGGAGCCACAACCCACCATGAACAACAAGACAAGAGCCATAAGATATAGCATTCTCATCACCGTTCCTTCCTATTTTCCTTGCAAAAAATACTATTTCGCCGCGGGTTTGGACACCACGGGGCGGATGCGCTTGCCGCAGAGGGTCACCACGATGTGGGCCTGCGCGAACATGTAGTAGGCAGTATCGCGGCTGTTGTTGAGGGTGGACTTCGGGTCGTAATCGTCCTTGGTCACAAAGACTTCGGCAACGCCCGAAAGGCTCACGTCAAGCGCGCAGCGTTCGCACGGGAACCCAATCACGTAAAGCTTGGAGCCGGGAGGCACCTTGCCGCGGGCATAGTGCAGCGCGTTGATTTCGGCATGCACCATGAAAGGGTACTTGTTCGCCTCGAACTCGTGATGGCTCAGGAGTTCGCCCGTATCGGCATCAAGCAGGTCGTAGGCCAGCAGCTGCTTTTCGCGGGTGTACGGCACAGTCTCGTCATCAAAACCTGCGGGGGCGCCGTTATAGCCGGTACTGATGACGCGGCCTTCGGCACTCACGAGCACCGCCCCCATCTGGGTATTCTGGTCTTTACTGAGGCGCGCCTGGGCGCACATCATCTGGGTATATACTTCGTCACGAAGCTTGCTGCGGGATTGAGAATTGTTCATGCCTAGAAATATAAATAGACAGGGAAAACAGGTCAACCGGACACGAAAAAAAGCCCGTCGACATAGCGACAGGCTCTCTCCAAAGCGGAGTTCCTTATTAAGCCTCTACGGACTTGCCCTTCTCGACGGCATCGGCGAGGGTCATACCCGTAAATTCCTGGGCGCTGAACCAGCGGCCGCTCTTCTTGTCGTCGAGCATCACGGAAACCATCGAGCCCGGAATAACGGTTTCGGGAGCGTTGGGGGCGTTCGGGCCGCCGAGGTCGGTGCGTAACCAACCCGGGTCCATCACGTTCATCATCACGTCGGTGCCGTTCAGCTTGCAGGCGAAATCCTTCACGAACTTGGTGAGGGCGGCCTTCGCGCAGGCGTAGCCCATGAGTTCCGGCTCGTTCGCGATACCGCTCGTGGTGAGCTGCATGCGGCCAAAACCGCGCTGGATCATGCCCGGCAAGAAGTGGTAGGCAATCTTGATCGGGGCGAAGAAGTTCACGGCCATCGCGTGGTGGAAATCGTCCATCGTGTTGGTGAGGTAGTCGGTGAAGTAGTGGCTCATGAGGCCCGCGTTGTTGAACACGAGGTCCACCTGCACGCCCCAGCTGTCGATTTCGGCAAGGGCGGCATCGATTTCTGCTTCGCTCTCGAGGTTGCAGCCCACGGCACGCACCTCGACGCCGTACTTCTTGATTTCTTCCATCACCGGCTCGGCATGCGCCTTGTCGCGGCCCTGCAAGATGATGTTTGCACCGAGTTTAGCCATCTCGATGGCGGTGAGACGGCCTACCCCACGGCAGCCGCCGGTAATCAAGGTCCACTTGCCCTTCACGTCAATCATTTTCAATCCCTTTGCGCATTTGCGCGGTTTTCTAAAAAATAGACTTTTAAGGCCTGACTCGGGGATTTTTTGTGCGGAAAAGCGTTTACAGGTGTAAAAAGACGCAGGAACAACGCCGGAATGTATAGAAAAAGCCCCTGCCGGGGTGACAGGGGCTAATTTCGTAGGCGCTTGACCCGAGGTCCTCACGCTTACGAATATAATTTTAGCATTTTTTTTGACAAAGCGGTTGTAAAATCTTACTTTACACGAAAATTTGTTCTCGCGGTGTTCCCCGCCGCATAAAAAAGACCGAAGCAACGACTATCCGTTTTATTATCTTTGAAAATGCTGTATGAAAAAATTTTTTCTTTTTGCAATCATTGGCATTCTTGCGGGAGCGTGCTCAGCACCGAAGGAAGAGTCGAGCGCAGGGACCGACGGCATGTATGAAGATGTCCCTGTTCCTTTTGAAGCAGACGATCCTTCACTACTGAATTTGGCCGTCGCCGTCACCGACAGCTATTTCGTGATAGGAGCACGGCGCGGGTTCCAGCCGAACACCTATTACACCGTTTTGACGGAACTCATCAATCCCTCATCAGAAGATTATCAAAAGAGAAAACCGGAAGTCCTATACGTCGCCATCCAGAAGGAAGCGGAAGACGACCCCGGCAAAAAGATATGGGCGCTACATTCCGATTCCAGCAAAGCCTACATCACCGATTCCACCGGAACGTTCATCGCAATGACCGGCGACGGATTTTCGGGAGAGCGACCTCCGAATTCACTGGAAACTATCCGCAACCGGGACTTTCCACACGCAGAAATCAAGCCGTTGTCCCCGTTCAATTTAATCGCCAAGGACCTGGCTATGGTGCGTCAAGCTAGACGGTTCAACGATTTTCCCGATAGCGACTGGATTGTCCTGATACTGGAAAGCGGCAACAACAAGCGAATTCTACGCGAACTTCTCCCCCTTATGCGAGCAATCAATATTGTCGGTTTCAAGCATATCCAGGTCGGGAGGAATCTCGGCAACCTCGATACCGCAAGAAGCGTCATTGGAACTTTCCGCCTTTACGATTTCGAGCCGAAACAGCTCCAACAGATATACGACGAGCTTTACCGCCCCCTGAACCTGAAGATGCCGAGACAAGTCCCATCAAAAGACTAGTTTATCTTTTACACAACGCAACAGCCTGTTTCTTGCATTTGCGCCAGGCCGTAGGTATATTTGACTCCGTAATCGAACAAAGGAGATTTCATGACGACCCAAGAGATTTTGAAAAACATCCGCGAGAAGCACAACCTCACGCAAGACCAGATGGCTGAACGCATTCACGTGACCAGGCAGGCCGTTAGCCGCTGGGAAACCGGCGAGACTCAGCCGAACACCGAAATGCTCAAGGTGCTCTCGAAGGAATTCAATGTTTCCATCAATACGTTGCTCGGCGCTCCGCGCCAGCTCTTTTGCCAGTGTTGCGGCATGCCCCTCGGCGACGACGCGATGATCAGCCGCGAAGTCGACGGCAACTTCAACGAGGATTACTGCAAGTGGTGCTATGCCGACGGCAAGTTCGCCTACGCCGACAAAAATACACTGCTGGACTTTTTGCTTTCGCACATGCCTAACCCAGAAAACATGCCGGAAGCAGAAAGACGCAAGTTCTTCGACTCGCACCTTTCGCAACTAAAACACTGGAAACAGCAGGCCTAAACGCACATCAATTTTATATCTTTTCGGCAACCATGATTCTTCTCGTCGCCGAAAAGCCCTCTGTCGCCAACCAGCACTACCGCCCGATGCTCGAGCGGATCGAGGGAGAGAAGTTCACGCAGGGCGACGGATGCCTTATCGGCAAGAACCACTGCATCACCTGGTGCGTGGGCCACCTGATAACGCTCGCGCCGCTCGATGCCTACCCCGGTTACGAGGGAGGCTGGCGGCTTTTGAACCTGCCGCTGTTGCCCGAAAAGTTCCGCCTCATGGAAATCGAGAGCACCAAGAAGCAGCTCGCGGTGGTACGCCAGATGATGGAACAGGCCGACGTGCTCGTGAATGGCGCGGATGCCGGCCGCGAAGGTAACCTAATTTTTGACCTGGTGCTCGATTTTACGCCCGCTTTCAAGCAGAAGACCATCAAGCGCCTGTGGGTAAACAGCTACGTGGCGAAGGATTTGGACAAGGCGTGGAAAAACCTGGAAGACGCCACGCAGCGCGTAAACCTGAGCTATGCCGCACGCCTTAGGCAACGTGCCGACTGGATGGTAGGGCTCAACGCGACGCGCGCCTACACACTCACGGCGGGCCGCGGGAAGATGATTTCGGTAGGGCGCGTGCAGACGCCGACCTTGAACCTGGTCGTGGAACGCGATACCCTAGTGGAGCAGTTCAAGGAACTGTACTACTACAGCGTCGTCGGCACATGGAAAGGGTACCAGGCGCAATATGTATTAGACGATAGACGAAAGGCGAAAGACGAAAGAGATGCTTCTGAAAAGGAATCTGACAAGAAGTCCGAAGGTTTAAAAGTCGCGGTTTTTGAGAAGGAAGCGGAAGCGAATGCAGTCGTGGAGCGCTGCAAGCCGCCCGCACCGGCGACCATCGCGAAAATCGACACGCAGCAGAAGAAGCAGTTCCCGCAAAAGCCCTTCGACTTGACGGAACTGCAGAAAGAAGGCAACAAGCGTTTCAAGTTCAGCGCCCAGCAAGTCTTGGACTGCGCGCAGAACCTCTACGAAAAGAAGCTGCTCACCTACCCGCGAACCGACTCGCAGTACCTGCCCGACACCATGAAGCAGGAGGCATACTCACTCGCCCAGAGGCTTGCAAGCCCCGAGCAGAAGGGCGTAATGCGCAACGAAAGCGAGAATTTCGTATTCATCAACTCGAGCAAGGTCACCGACCACTTCGCCATCATCCCCACGGGAGAAACGCCGAACGGGCTACCCGAAATGGAGCAGAAGATTTACGATTTGGCGAAGGAACGCTTTGTGCAGGCATGGCTGAAGCCGTACGTATGGAGCGAGATGGACGTCATCCTGAGCGAAGCGTCAGCGGAGTCGATATACAAGACTTGGGGCTTTAGCCCCATAGTCGCGTTAGGTTCGAAGGAGCAGGATCCAGACCCGAAATCAAAAAATCTAGACCTGTTCCGGCTGAAGCTGAAGCGCAACGAGGATTTGGGATTCCGCGCGCTGGTAAAAGAGACGAAAGACGAGAGACGAAAGACGAAAGGAAAGAAGGGCGATGCCGGCGCGGAGGCCGGAAAAGCTGACGGAGGCGCCGAGGGCAAGGGCGACAGCGACGAAATCACGAACCTGGTCGAAGCCTTCCCGGAATGGAACGTGGGCGACACCTCCCCCTTTGACAGCGTAGAACTGCAGAAAAAGAAGAAGAGCAAGCCCAAGTACTACACCGAGGCGACCCTCCTTGCCGCCATGAAGACCGCCGGCAAGCAAATCGAGAACGAGGAACTCGCCGAGGCCATGAAGGATCGCGGGCTCGGAACGCCGGCCACGCAGGCGGGCATCATCGAGACTCTCAAGAAGCGCGGGTTCATCGAGGCGCAAAAAAATTACCTGGTGAGTACAGAGCGCGGGCGCGAAGTCATCGCACTCATGGACGAGAAGGTGAAATCGCCCGAGATGACGGGCGAATGGGAGTACAAGCTCTCCCAGGTCGAGAAGGGCACCCTTTCGCCGGTCGAATTCCGCGACGGCATCGTGGAATACGTGAAGCAGCTTTTTGCAGACTTGCATGCCCGCTATGCCTGCCAGTTCGAGCGCGAGGCCGCAACCGAAAAGCTGAACTGCCCCAAGTGCGGCGGAGCGCTCGACACCGCCCCGTGGGGCTACGTGTGCCCCAATGCGGAATGCGGCTTCAGGTTCGGGCACACCGTGGCAGGCAAGATGCTCGCCCATTCCGAAGTCAAGGCGCTCCTCGCCGGCGAAACCGTCGGCCCGCTTTCCGGATTCAAGAGCAAGAAGGGCAGCGAATTCTCGGCAAAGCTCACGCTCGACAAAGACTTCAATATCAATTTCGCCTTCGAAAGCGACGGCAAGTTCCACGGGCAAAAGACGGATTACAAGTGCCCGCTGTGCGGAAACCCGCTCGAAGAGAACAAGAACGCGATATTCTGCACGGGAACTACACAATCCAAAGATCCCCGGTCGGAGCCGGGGATGACAAATGGAAAAGAGCCGGGGATGACAAACGACTGCAACTTTACGCTTTTCAAAACCATCGCGGGGCACGTGCTAACCGCAAAGGAAATCGCGGCACTGTTCGGGAGCGGGCACACGCCGCTCATTCAGGGATTCAAGAGCAAGAAGGGAACCGAATTCGCGGCCGCTCTCAAGTGGGGCGAAGGCGCCGACAAGGGCCGCGCCGTGTTCGAGTTCCAGCACAGGGACCTCCCCTGCCCCGTCTGCGGCGACAGCCTGCGCTTCCGCGGCAGCACTTCCCAGCAAAGCGGCCCGCAAGGCACAACCGAAAGCGGCGCCTACGTGTGCCCGCAATGTGGCTACGGCATCCCGCAGGTGTTCTACCAGCGCAAATTCAGCGACGAAGAAGTCGAAGGCCTGCTCAAAAACAAGTTCACGCCCGTCCTCGAGCCGTTCAAGAAGAACGAAACTACCTTCCGCGCTGCACTCGAACTCCGCGATGGCGGCAAGCTCGCATTCAACAAATTAACCGTCGAAGTCATCAAATAAGCCCCTCTTGCCGGCCTAAAAAAGCATTTACACCCGTTTCAGCCATATTTATTCTATATTTGGACTCGTATGCCCAATTGGTGGAAGAATTTCTCCTGGGAATGGCTTTTCGACTCCATTGCCGAAAGGTCGCCTTCGTTTGTGAAGGTCATTGTCGTTACGGGAAAATCATTCCTGTACTATCACGGAATGACCCGAGCGGCAAGTCTTACCTACACCACTCTCGTGGCGGTTGTCCCGCTTCTCATTTTGCTCACCTCAATAACGCTCGCGGTGGGGTTTGGCGGGTTCATGTCCGACTACCTGCCCATCATCATCGATGTTCTTAACCTGGACTGGCCTACCGAACAAATCATCGACATCGTGCAAAACGCCGAGCACATTCCTATCGGCAAACTCGGATTCATCGGTGCCCTTGGCCTTTTCGTCACCTTCATTCTCGCTTTCGGCAGTTTGGAAACAAACTTCAATGTCGTATGGGAAGTCAAGACCTCGAGAACGCTGTTTAGGCAGATCCAGGTCTACACGCCCTTCCTGCTCATATTCGCCGGTTTCATCGGAATGTTCGCAGGATTCGTGAACCATGTGCAAGACGTCCTCACCATGATAGTCGTCGACGGCTTCCACTTCTCGCCGGAACTGCTCAAGGTCCTCATTACCGCATTCTGGTATATCGCGTTTCATTTTGCGGCAATGCTCCTCATTTTCCTGATGCTCTACGCGCTCCCGGCCAGAAGCCTCAGACAAAGGGAAACCGGAGTCAAGCCGCCCTATCGCAAAAGCAAGCTCTTCGCCGTTTCGCTCATGGCAACCATCATTGCATGGATCGCCATCAACATTTACGTGAAGATTCTCATGCTCATCCAGACAGCGATGGTAACACGCATGTCCATTTTCTACGGCTCTCTCGCCTTTATCCCGTTGGTGCTGTTCCTCTTTTTCGGAGTCTGGTCCATTATCCTATGCGGCAACAGCCTCGTGTGGACCATCTGCTACTGGCCGGAATCTTCACAAAAGAAGTGGAACTGGACCGCAACCCTGGAGGATGTCCACAATGCAAAGTCAGACCAAGAAAAATAGGCTTTCCACGAAGGCCATCGCCATTTGCCTTCTGCTTTTCTTCTGCGTCGGCTCGAGCTACGCCGAACTGGCAGGCATGGGCGACACGCCCGTCACCGAGGAAAAATCCGAAGGCGGACTCAAGGCCCTTATCGGAGTAAGCGGCGGCAACGTGCTTGTGGCCGACGACGGAGCCATCTTCGCAAATCTCCGCATCGGTCTCGACATTGCGCCCATCTTCTCGACGGGCATGTGGGTCGACAGGCTCCTAAGCGATGTCCACAACCACAATGTCAAAGAAAAGCAGATGATCAAGTACATGTCGTTCGGCGGCTTCATCGAGCTTTTCCCGCTCCGATTCGACAAGATTGCAATTTCTGTCCCCATCAACGTGGGCGGCGGAGCCCTCTACGTGATGGAACCCGACGATGAAGCTTTCGAATCCGAAGACTACTTCTTCACGGCGGATATTTCGGCCCACTTCAACTACCGCATCACCAAGATGCTCGAAATTTCCATCGGCGGCGGATACCGCATGTTCGCAGGAATCGAAACGAACAACCTCGACAACATGGACCTCTGCACCCCGTTCGGCGAACTGCGATTCACGGTAAGGGAATAAGCTCTATTCCATGCCCGAATTTATTTCGATACGTGGCTGCAGACTGCACAATCTAAAAAATGTGGACGCCCAATTTCCATTGGGCAAGATTACCGTTGTCTGCGGTCCTTCGGGTTGCGGAAAATCGACACTCGTTCTCGACACCCTGCATGGAGAATCCAAGCGTCGCTATCTCGAGACTCTATCGCCTTTTGCCGCTGAACTTCTGGGCGGGAGACGCATTATCCCCCTCGACAGTGCCGACGGCCTGCCAGCAAGTCTTGCCGTAGGACCAAGCCACGGGGAAGCCCCAGCCAAGGCATACGCGTTGAGCATCTCGGAATGCGACAACACCTTGCGGGCGCTTTTTGCCGCCTACGCAAGGCCCGCCTGCCCCGTATGCGGGAAACCCATGGAAAGCCAGAGTCGCGAGAACATCATCCGAGAAATCGCAGGATTACCGCAGGGGACCAAGCTGCAATTTTTGGCGAAAGTCGAATCCGCCTCCAACCTCGACAAGCTCTCGGCAGTATTCCTAGCCCAGGGCTTTACGCGAGCCATGGCCGATGGAGTCAGCTACTCGCTAGCCGACCTGACCGACAGCGAACGCAGGATTGTTCCCGAAAAATTTTTCATTGTCGTGGACCGCGTGATTGTTCGCGAGAACACCCGCACCCGCATCGCCGAAGCTGTAGACGGCGCACTGAAACTCACCCACGGCGGAATCACGCTTGACATTGATGGGACCCGCAAGGTTTACAGCACCGTGCCACGCTGTCCGGACCACGGAGAGCAGCTTTCAAGGCCACTTGCCGCAGAAGACCTCTCGCCCTACACCCGCGAGAGCGTTTGCCCTGAATGTGCAGGGACCGGCATCATCGAATCAGAAAACGGCGACGAGGGTTCCGAATGTCCTCGCTGCAAGGGACTCCGGCTGAACGGGAGCATCCTAAGCGCAACCGTCGAGGGCCAGGGAGATGGCGCTCCCAGCAAGAGTCCAACCACCTGGAAAAACGTTCTGGACACGCCGTTCGCAAAGCTCGAAAGCCTGCTGCACACCCTTTTCGACAAGCGCCTTACAGCAAAACAGCTTCCCGCATTCAACACTCTCGTCGACCGCATCCGAGCCATCAACGAACTGGGAATCGGCTATCTGACGGGAGGACGGAGCGCCTCGACCCTTTCAGGGGGTGAAATCCAGCGCCTAAGGCTATCGAGCCTTTCCACCGGACTCCTGAACAACCTGCTCATCGTCCTTGACGAGCCCGCAAGCGGACTGCATGAGTGCGATGTTGACGCCCTCTGGAAAGTCCTCAAGAAGGTCCAATCCCGCGGAAACACCCTCGTGCTTATCGAGCACAATCCAGGCATCATCAGGCGTGCAGACTGGATCATCGAAATGGGACCCGGAGCGGGAGAAAAGGGCGGAGAAATCCTATTCCAGGGAAAAGCGAAAGAGGTGCTGGAGAACCCCAATTCGCCCACCGGCAACTGGTTAAGAGAACTCGGAATTCGGAAGCAGGCAAGCACAAGGATCAAGCCCTCAAAGACGAACGCCATCGCAATCGAGAATTTCGCCCTGTTCGACATGAAGCCAGTTTCGGCGTGGTTCCCGGTGCAAAAATTCAGCGTCATCACAGGCCAGAGCGGCAGCGGAAAGTCGACCCTTCTCTTCCGTAACCTCGCCTACCGCGGAACCCGAGGAGAATTCAGTCCTCTCGGCATCCAGGCGCTATCCATCCTATCGACAGGCGATTTCCACGGCAACCGCCGGAGCACCGTAGCCTCCGCAATCAACCTGAACATGATTCTTCGCGAACTGTTCGCGAAGCTTCCCGAAAGCAAAGTCCGGGGCTACACCGCATCCAAATTTGCGACCCATGCCCCTGGCGGCCGCTGCGAAAACTGCAAGGGCGAGGGAGTCATCCTCGACCCCGCAGGCTACGAAGAGTCCGAATGTCCTGTCTGCCTCGGCAAACGCTTTAAAGACGAAATCCTGGAAGTCCGATTCAAGTCCCTCTCCATCGCCGACATCTACGATTTGGAAGTCGGCAGTGCATACAAGCTATTCTCCAACCTCAAGCCGTTTGCAGACAAACTCAAGCCTCTCGTGGATACCGGGCTCGAATACCTGAAGCTTGGGCAAACGACAGCACACCTGTCCGGTGGCGAGCGCGCAAGGTTGCGACTGTCAATCGCGCTTGCACGCGCGAAGGCCCCCAACACGCTATTCCTCTTCGACGAACCCGCGCGAGGGCTCCATCAAAAGGATATCCAGCATCTGCTAAAACTCATCCACGGGCTTACCGATGCCGGCCACACCGTCATTGCAATCGAACACGCCCAGGATTTTGTGAACGCAGCAGACTACGTACTCGAGCTCAGCCGAAAATAGCCGTTATTCTTAGCTGAGCCTCTTTGTAATTGCAAGTTCGTTCTGGTCGCCGTTTCTGCGGTAACTGACGCTATCCATCGTCTTCTTGACAATAAATATTCCAAGGCCACCGATTTCGCGTTCTTCGGCAGAAGACGTCACGTCCGGGTCTGCCTGCTTGAGCGGGTCGAAAGCAGCCCCGTTATCGATAAAGGTCAACCGCGCATCGAGTGTCGCCTTGCGGATTTCGACAATCAGCGTCACGCTTGTGGCTCCGGAGAACTTGACGATATTGCTGTAGATTTCATCGATTGCAATATTGATTTGCATCTGGGACTTCATCGACGCCTCCATCGGCGCCAGAATCCCCTCGACAAAGGCAGTAAGAATGTCCTGGTTTTCAGGAATGACGTCCACGATTTTTTCATAACGTTGCCAAGCATCCTGCATCTGCATTTTCTTGGCACCATCCATCGGAGTGAGGATATTTTCAACAAATGATTTGAGAGCGCCCTGATTGTCCTTCGCGACATCTACGGTCTTTTCGTAACGTTCCCACACCGGTTCGTCATTGCCAATAAACTTCACGGTCAACATGGTAATATCGTCGAACTGCGGGGCGTCCTGCACAAAATCGTCAATACTCTTCTTGACAAAGGCGCATGTTTCAGCAGGTTTCAAATCACCGCCCCTTTCAAGCGTCTCAAGCAACCTCTTGTCGCCAAAAAGTTCATCCCGGGAATTAGTCGCTTCTGTTACGCCGTCGGTAAAAAGGAACAGCGAATCGCCAGTCTTGAGATCAAAAGACTGCGACTGGTAAAGCGTATCCTCCATTGCCGCCAGAACAAGTCCCGACTTGCTATTTACAAATTCGACAGTGCCATCGCTATGACGGACCGCAGGCGGGTTATGGCCAGCCGAGGCGAATTCCACATGGCCGGTGCGCAAGTCGATGATTCCGGCCCACACGGTCACGAACATGTTCAGCCTGTTGCGTTTCGCAAGCGCGAAGTTCGTGCTGTTAAACGCATTCACGACGGATTTCATGTTCTTGGTCATCGTCCGCAGGATAATTCGGGAAATCATCATGAACAGCGCGGCCGGGACACCCTTGCCCGAGACATCGCCCACCATGACGCACAAGTGATCGTTATCTATCTTGAAGAAATCATAAAAGTCGCCGCCCACTTCCTTCGCCGGAAGCAGGAACTGCGAAAGTTCGTGGCGGTCGTCATCGGAATTTTCTTCGCATTCTTCTCTCGGAAGCGTCGACAGCTGGATATTGCGGGCCAGGTCGAGTTCGCGCTCGATGCGCTTCATGTCCTTCTGCCTTTCGACATGATCCTTGAGCGAAGAAAGCATGTTCGAGAAAGCCCAGGCGAACTCCGCCACCTCGTCGTGCCCCTTCATCTGCGGAATCGCCACGTCGAAATCGCCATTGCCAAGTTTCTTTGCGGCAGCGGAAAGTTCCTTGAGCGGCTTCGCGACCCTGAACGAAATCAACAACATGATAACCAGCAAGACCGCATAGCCGCAGGCCGCAAGCACCACAAAAAGTCTAACCGAAGATTGTCTTTGTTCAAGGAATTTCTGCGCAGGCCAGACAACCATGAAAGTCCAGTTGTTGGATTTCATCGTCGTATAGTAAATGGCAGCCTCTTCGTCACCGACAACAGAACCAAGAATCAAGCCCTTGTCCTTTTTGCCTCGCCTGTCGAACGGCACCAAGTTCTTATTGTTAAATTCCTTGACCGCTATTTCCTTTTTCCCTCTCCCTTCTGCAATGTATTTAGGGAATGCAACCGGGACATTCTTTTCGGAGAGGACCATGGCAAAGCCAGAATTGGGAACCTGGGCCGCCGCCACCGTTTCCTTGAGGAATTCGATGGACATATCCACGGCCAGGACTCCAGCAAGCACTTCATTTCCCTTCTTATCCTTATGGAATATGGGAACCGTATAGACCGCAATGGGTTCATCCACAAATTCACCGATAAAGGGTTCCTGCCAGCGGCTAGAGTGGGCATCCCTTGTGCTTGCATACCATTCCTTATCCTGGTAGTTGGCGCCCGTAATCAACTTTGTTTCGTTGTCCACAAACCGCGCAAGCCGCATGAATTCGCCCTTGGGAGTCTCCGGCCCCATTCCCTGTTCGAACGCAACCACAACCGCCACAATATGGGGGACGAGATTGCGGGCAGTCGCAAGCGTATGCGTCAGGAACTCGTCGAGTTCGGCTTTTGTCATGCGACTATTGCTCAAAGTCGACGCGGCATCTTCGCCGACATGCTTTCCGGCATCGAATAGCTTGTCGATGTAGGTCACGTTCGCAAGGCTAATCTGCTCGCCATTCTCAATGGTCATCTCTTCTAGTTGCGAACTCATTTTCGAAGTCATGATTCCGAAAATCAGGCCGACAATGACCGTGACGGCAACAAGAATCATCAGTGATTGCTTGAAAGCAAGTCCGCGGAAGTTGAATCCCATATACTACCTCTTTTTTAAAAGCCTTTTCAGGCAGGTTCCCCGAATTAAAGTTTACACCTCGCTCATAAATTCTTCCATACTCTTGCGCACGGGGTGCCTGGGCGAAGGACCACCGTTCTCAGGGTCGGCGTAACCGATATCCAGAAGGCAGGCTAGCTTTAAGTTGTCCGGAAACTCGAACGCGCTTTCGATGTACGATGCGTTGAATCCGCGGGCCCAGAGCGTCGCAAGGCCGAGGTCGGTGGCCTGCATCATCATGGAGGTGGTGACGATGCTTGCATCCATCACGCCGCTGTTGAAGTTGTCGTTGTACTTTTCGGCGGTATAGCACTTGGGTTCGTCGTAGCAAACCATGAGCACCACGGGGGCGTTGTAGGCCATGCGGGTAATGCCGCGAATCTTTTCCAGAGCCTCGGGGGACTTGATGACCTTCACGGTTACAGGCTGAGCGTTAATTGCCGTCGGGCTCAGGCGGCCCGCCTCGAGCACCTGGGCAAGTTTTTCGGGTTCTACGGCCTGGGCGGTAAATGCTCGGCAACTGTAGCGATTCTTGGCCAAATCCATGAAAGACATAAATACCTCTTGTTTTTCCCTTAATATAATTTTTCTATCTTTGGGCACATGAAAAATTTTTACGTTACCACCCCGATTTATTACGTGAATGACGCCCCGCATATCGGGCACTCCTACACCACCGTCCTCGCGGACATCCTTACCCGCTTCCACAAGATTCTCGGCTACCAGACCTTCTTCTTGACCGGTACCGACGAACACGGCCAGAAGGTTCAGCGCGCCGCCGAAAAGCGCGGAGTGACCCCGCAGGAACACGTGGACGAATACTACCATCGCTTCGAAGACCTGTGGAAGAAGATGGGTATCGGCAACGACTTCTTTATCCGCACCACGATGCCCGAACACAAGGCCTTTGTGCAGGAATGCCTCCAGAAGCTCTGGGACAAGGGCGAAATCTACTCGAAGGAATACGAGGGCTGGTACTCCGTGGGCGAAGAACGCTTTTTTGGCGAAGACGAACTCGACGAGAACAAGTGCGACCCCATCAGCCACCGCCCGGTGGAATGGCTCAAGGAGAAGAACTACTTCTTCAAGATGGGTTCCTACCAGCAAAAGCTCATTGACTTTTTGGAAAGCCACAAGGACTGGATCGTGCCGGACTACCGCTGGAACGAAATCCGCGGGTTCCTGCGCCAGCCGCTGAACGACCTGTGCATCAGCCGCCCGAAGGCCCGCCTAAGCTGGGGCATTCCGCTGCCATTCGACACCGATTACGTGACCTACGTGTGGTTCGACGCCCTCCTGAACTACGTGAGCGCCTCCACCGCCTTCCACAAGACTTATGCCGACGGCACGCCGATTTGGCCTGCCACTTACCACCTCATCGGCAAGGACATTCTCACCACGCATAGCGTGTACTGGCCGACGATGCTCATGGCCCTCGACATTCCACTTCCGCAGCACATCCTCGCCCACGGCTGGTGGCTCGTGAACGGCGGCGAAAAGATGAGCAAGTCCGCTGGCAACGTCGTGAACCCGATGGACTACATGGAAAAGTACGGCATCGACGCGTTCCGCTACTTCCTCGCCCGCGAAATGGTGGTGGGCCAGGACGCCAACTTCACCCACGATGCCTTCGTGCGCCGCATCAACAGCGACCTCGCGAACGACCTCGGTAACGTGCTGAACCGCGTGCACCGCCTGGTGCTCAACAACTTCGAAGGCAAGCTCCCCGCAGCGACCTCCATCGGCGACGCCGAGAAGGAAGTCATCGACCTTGCGAACAAGGTAATTGCTGAAATCAAGGAAGGCCTGCCGCAGGCCCGCCTCTCCCAGTCCATCGAGACCATTATGCAGCTCGTGCGTAGCATCAACCGCTACCTGGAAGTCAAGGCCCCGTGGAAGCTCGCGAAGGACCCTGCTCTCAAAGATGAACTCGCGACCGTGCTCTACGTGTCTGCCGAAGCCGTGCGCCTCTCGCTTTGCCTGCTGTGGCCGGTGATTCCCTCCAAGGCAGAAGAAGGCCTCGCCATGATCGGCTGCAAGTTCCAGAGCGCCGACGACCTCGCCTGGGGTATCCTCAAGGGCGGCGAAACGTTCGGCGAAGGCAAGCCGCTCTTCCCGCGTATTGAAGAAGAAGTCAAGAAGCAGGAAGCTCAGCCGAAGCCCAAGCAGAACAAGCCCCTGATGGCCGCCGACGTGCCCGCTGCCATGGACATGCGCGTAGCCCAGATTAAGGAAGTGGCCGACCATCCGGACGCCACAAGCCTCTACGTGCTCAAGGTAGACGCCGGCGAAGGCGAGCTCCGCACCATCTGCAGCGGCCTCAAGAACAGCTACAAGGCCGAGGAACTGAAGGACAGGAAGATCCTGTTGTTCGCAAACCTGAAGCCGAGCGCTCTCCGCGGTATCATGAGCCAGGGAATGCTCTTTGCGGGCGACCTCGACAACGAGGCCCACACTTGCAGGCTCGTTTCCGTGCCCGAAGACGCCAAGCCCGGTGACCGCGCCCTCTTCAAGGGTGTAGCACCCAGCGAACCGCGCGAACTGAAGGTGAAGGACTTCGAGAAGATTGCGCTCTCCGTGAAGGGTGGCGCCGTGTTCTGCGACGCTCTCGCTCTCGAGGTGAACGGGAAGCCGGTGACCTGCGACGTGGCCGACGGCAACGGCGTGCATTAAAAATTCTCCATATTTCACACAAGGGTATTCCGACCTGGAATACCCTTGCGTGTATTTCATCACTACATTATTCCCATTTGTCAATTTTTCAGCACTGCATTATCCGTTTTGTTCAGGCTCGCAGTATATTTAAGGCATGAGATTCTTCTATCTGACAGTCCTCGCATTCCTTATCGCGCTCAGCGGATGCACCATGCACCCGCCTTCAGCGTCTGGATTCATGGAATCGCTTGAACTATCACGCGAAGGCGAAAACAACAGGGTCTACACCGCGCGCCTCGAAAAAATCAACTTCAGCATGCAAGGCAACGAATGGGAAATCCCGCTCGGCCTCGAAACGACCAAGGGCTACGCCAACGGTTTCGTGACAGGCTGGGGTCTCCTCCCCTCTCCCTACTTCATGTTTGGCCAAGGCAACAAGTATTTCGCCTGGCGCACTTGGGTCTCGGCCATCTGGCTCGGAATTACCGTCGCGCTGGTCTGCGAAACTGGAGCTTGCGACGACGATGGCGACAGCGACTCCTACAGCTACTACGACGACGAATATGACGACTACGACTATGTAGCAATCAATTCCCTTCTTGACGCATGGATGGAACTTTTTAGCGGCGGATTCTCGGTCATCGAGCAAATTCCCATCGGCGACTTTATCCGTATCGGCTTCGAGCAATACATCTGCCGTAACTTCTGGCTCAACCTCGGCTGGATCGACGACCAGCTCGACTTCGGCAACGTAGAAGTCGGCGTCGGCAGCTACGTGAGTTTCAGGCTAGGGGCACACAGGATATCCCTGGATGCACGCTACGGCATCCTCGACTTCAACCCCAAGAAGCCACGCCTCTCGATCGGCCTCAGCTACAGCAATTCCATTCTCTTTGGTTCTGCCCCGGCGACAGCGCCAAGGTAAATCTCGCCTACGGCTGGATTTTATAAATCTGCGGCCAGTATTTGCCCGTCACCCAAAGGAACTTACCGTCGAAGGCAATCCCGTTCAACACGTCAATGTTGCGGTGGTTCCGGTAGATTTCTTTCCACTTCTGCGTAAGGTCAAGGTATTTTTTGACCCTCCCGCTCGGCAAGTCGATTACTGCAATCAACCCCGTCTGCCAGACATTTGCGTACAAAGTATTCCCGGCAATTTCAAGTTCGTTTAGATTTTTCACGGGACGCCCTTCGTCGGTTACGCGGATGACGCCCACCACGTTGAAACTCCCGAGCGCAATTTGCAGAAGCTCTTCGGAACCGTTGCTCATGAGGAGCGCGTTTCGCCAATACGTGAGTCCCCAGCCTTCCGTCGGGATGCGGAACTCGCCCTTCGCACGGAACGGCTTGCGGTTATAGATGAACGCCTTCTTCGCTTTCCAGGTGAGGTAGAAGATGTCTTCGCCTACAGCAATCGAGCCCTCCCCGAAATAGCGGTCCGCAATCCGGGCCGAATCGAGAATTTTACCGTCGAGAGTCCGACGATAAAGTCCGGATTGTCCATATTGCCCTGTCGTTTCGATAATTTCCTTTCCGTCAAAGAAAATTCCCTGCGTAAAGTGCGTCGATTCGTGCGGCACGGAATCAAGTATTGCGGGCACCTCGCGCGGCGTCTCGGCAAGGGCGACAGACATAAGGGCAAACACGGTCAACAAACAAAAGCGCATATCTCAAAAATACTAAAAGCCGCGGTTTTCGCCTTTTACTAAATTGTAATTTATGGGCGAACTCAGGACTCCAGCCAAGGTCAAGATTGTCGTAGGTATCCTCGCAAGGGACACCTCCGCCGTCGAATCCGTCCGGGAAACCCTGGTTAAGCGCTTCGGCACCGAGGACCTGAACCTCGAACCGTTCCCCTTCACGTTTACCAACTACTATGTCGACGAAATCGGATCCTCGCCCGTCCGTGCCTTCTTCAGCTATGAGCCCCTCGTGGAACGCGAGACCATCGTCGACATCAAGCTTTGGTCAAACGAGGTGGAACTCGAAATCGCAAGGCAAAACGGAACGCCAGGGCTAAGACCCGTAAACCTCGACCCGGGCTACATGACCCTCGGCCAGTTTTTCCTTGCAACGACCAAGGACCAGCGCCAGCGCGTCTACATGCAGCGAGGCATTTTCGTGGAACCCACGCTATACTTTCAGGACGGACATTTCCACGCCTTCGACTGGACATACCGCGACTACCAAAGCGAAAAGTACATCCAATACCTGGAACAAGTCCGCGCCCGTCTCGCCTACCAGATGAGCACCGGAAAGCCTTATCGCCTTAGAACTTCATCCCACTAGATCTCAATTATTATGAAAGCAGGAATTCTCACAGTCATCCTCCTCATCATCAGCAACGTCTTCATGACAGCCGCCTGGTACGGGAACCTCAAGCTCAAGGAAATGCACATCAGCACCGACTGGCCGCTTATCCTCGTGATTCTTGCCTCGTGGGGTATCGCCCTCATCGAATACTTCTTCATGATTCCCGCGAACAACATCGGCAGCAAGATTAACGGAGGTCCCTTCAACCTGATGCAGCTGAAGGTCATCCAGGAGGCCATTTCGCTTACGGTATTCACCGTCATCGCGACAACAGTCTTCAACAACGAAGCTTTGCACTGGAACCACATCGTCGCTTTCGCGCTCATCATCGGCGCCGTATTTTTCGCATTCCTCAAGTAAAAGGTTCATGGGAATGAGACTCTTTATCCTGGCATTTCTCTGCATCGCGGCGGCCCACGCGGCCGAAACCGCCGATACGAGCGCAGTCCAGGAAAGCAGCGCTTCAACTACGAACAAGGTAGCAGCCGTCGCCGTCGACCGCGACTACCTCGACTTTTCGAACATGCTCATTCCCGTCACACACGAGGCGAGACTCGGCTCCCCCTATGGAATCCGCAACCACCGTCTGCACCGGGGTGTCGATGTCAAGATTATCCGCGACGAGCCTATCGTCGCCGCACTGCCCGGCGTGGTCATCATGTCCAAGTACAACCCCGGCGGCTACGGCCACTACGTACTGGTCCAGCACGACAACGACATCCAGACCCTCTACGGGCACCTCTCCAAGCGCGAAGTCAAGGTCGGCGACAAGCTGCTTCCCGGCGACATCGTCGGATTGGGAGGCAACTCCGGACGCTCTTCCGGAGCGCACCTCCATTTCGAAATCAGGTACGGGAACTACAACATCGACCCCGAAACCGTCATCGACTTTCCACACTGGTCCCTGACAGAAGACGCAAGCCATATTTCCAAGAGCGATGTCATCACCGCACACCGCAAGATGCAGTGGCGCCTGAAGAAAGAAGAATACGTTGTCAAGAAGGGCGACACCCTCGAAAGCATCGCCGCATGGTTCAACATCTCGGTAAAGGCGTTGTGCCGCATCAACAACATCTCGCCAGAATCGCCGCTCAGGATCGGACAACGGCTTCGCGGCAGCGGCCAGTAATACAGCCCAAGTTATGCGTTCAGGTCCAAAAAGGCCTGTTTAAGTTCTCGGGTCGCAAGTTCCGGGTCGGCAGCCTTCATGATTGCGGAAACGACACAGATGCCAGCAATGCCGGAACCCTTGAGAACAAAGATGTTATCCTTGTTGAGACCACCAATCGCGTTCACAGGAACCGGGACAGCCTTCACGATTTCTTTGAGAGTTTCGACAGGAGTAATCACCGTTTTCACATGCGTCGTGGTCGGGTAAATCGCACCGCAGCCCAGGTAATCTGCACCCTGCTCATAAGCCTCGAGCGCCTGCGGGATAGTCTTTGTCGTCGCCCCTATGATCTTGTCCGGCCCCATGATTTTCCGGGCGATACCTACAGGCATATCGCTCTGCCCCACATGAACTCCCTCGGCACCAATAGCGAGGGCCACATCAACGCGGTCATCGATAATCAGCGGAATCCCGTATCGGGCCGTAATCTCGTGCGTTGCCACCGCCAAGTCCATATACTCGCGGGTAGACTTGTCCTTTTCTCGCAACTGGACGATGGTCGCCCCGCCCTTGCAGGCGGCCTCAACAACTGGCAAAAAACGCTCTTCGGGAACGCTCGTGCTGTCGGTAATGAAGTAAAGGGTCGTATCGAGGGTCTTCATGCTCCTAAAAATAGCAAAAACAGGCCTTATATTGTGATTTTGCTTAAATTTCGCCCAAAAATCAAAAAAATTTTGTTTACAGGGCTCCGAAAAAGTTATTTTCTTAATGTAAATGATTCATTATTTGCAAGGGATGTAGCACGATGCACATGCAAGCGCAAAATAAGGGTCGCAGGGGCTTTACCCTGATCGAAGTCATGGTGGTGACCGTTGTCATGGGGATACTTGCTGCAGTGGCCGTACCGAGTATATTCGGGCTGGTCGAAAGATCAAAAGAAAAAATTGATTTGTTGAAACTGTTCTATCTGAGGGACGCGCTGAACAGGGCACTGATTGAAGATGAAGAAGCTTTGTTCAAAGGTGATTTTGCTTCCCAGAATCGCAGCAAGTTGAGTACTAAATTGGCTAGTTCAACCGGTGTAGACTTGTTCGTTATTGAAATGCATCCAAACCATCCCAACAATATACAGAGTGCCCACACCAGCATCAACAAAGGCTCAGAATTCAGCAAACTGGTCGGAAACAGTGGAATATGGTATGAAGCTCTGAATGAGGCTGGTTTTTATGGCGTCGCAGATATTCTCGATGCACGAAATAGTGGCAAAGACTTAAAAAAAGGTGGTGATACATATATCACGTACAAGTATAAAGACGTTAATGGTAAAGATCAATATCGGTCCTATCCCAAAGAACCTTTGTTCATCAGCAAGCTGTTGAATCACGGAAAAGAGGCTGGTCTGGATGCAATACAACACCAGGGCGGAAACAACACTAATTATCGTGTGACAGTGAGTTTCCAGTGGACAGGGATGGAGCCGACAAGTCGCTCCGTAGAGGTCGCCTTGCTTCCTGCTTCAATGAAAATGCGCGAATCAAAAACAAACCCAAAAGGCGGAGCTCTTCTCTCCGACCACGGTGTCTGCTTCTCGACCTATGGAGACATAGGCTGCGCGAATTTCAGTTACTAGCCGCTACACGTAAAGATAATCGTTCAAGACGGGCTGCAAACCTTCGCCCGAGATGTCGCCGTACATATCGTTGAAACTGCGGGAGTCGTTGATTTCGAACTGTTCGTCGCCGCCTTCCCCGTCGTCGTGACCGCTGTACTTGCTTTCGTGGTCGCCGATGCCCGTAGAAACGCCGGCGGAAACTTTCGTCGCACAGATTTTCACGATGCCGTTCCTAAATTCCTTGCTTTCGCGGCTCGAAACCGTAATGCCCACGTACGGCAAGAAGATGCGGTAGGCGCAAAGCACCTGGCAAAGTTCCTTCTCGCGAACGTCCAGCGGGTCGATTTTGTCGTTGTTGATGATGGGGCGCAGTCTCGGGCAGCTTAAGCTCATCTCGGCATGCGGGTACTTCTTTTGCAGGTAATACACGTGCAGTGCCGACGCGAGTGCGTCGCGGCGGAAGTCCGAAAGGCCGAGGAGCGCGGAGAAGGCCACCCCACGCATGCCCGCCATCAGGGCGCGTTCCTGCGAGTCGAAGCGGTACGGGAATACGCGCTTGTGGCCAAGCAGGTGAAGTTGTTCGAAACGCACCTTGTCGTAAGTTTCCTGGAAAACCGTCACATAGTCCACGCCGCATTCGTGCAAGTAGCGGTATTCGTCGACGTTGACCGGGTAGACTTCCACGCCCACCATGCGGAAATACTTGCGTGCGAGCTTGCAGGCCTCGCCGATGTATTCCACGCTGCTTTTGGCGCGGCTCTCGCCCGTGAGGATCAGGATTTCTTCCATGCCGCTGTCGGCGATGACCTTCATCTCGTGCTCGATCTGCTCCATGGTGAGCTGCATGCGCTTGATATGGTTGTAGCAGTTGAACCCGCAATAGACGCAGTAGTTTTCGCAGTAGTTCGCGATGTAGAGTGGAGTGAAGAAATAGACGTTGTTGCCGAAGTGCTTGCTCGTCTCGATTTTCGCCTTCGCAGCCATCTGCTCGAGATACGGGGCGGCCGCCGGAGAAAGGAGCGCCTTGAAGTCCTCAAGCGTGCAGCGTTCGTGCTCCAGGGCGCGCTTTACGTCCTTGCCGGTGTATTTGGAATAATCGAAATTTTCGGACTCGGAGAGAACCTTGTCGGCAATGTCCGACTGGATGACTTCCATGCCGGGCAGATAATCCATTATATTAGTACGGGAACTCGGATCGTTTTCAAGGCGGTGCTTCTTGGCAAGCGCCCCTTCCGAGAGATTCCCGGAATCGAACAAGTAATTGTTGTCTTTTCTTTCTTGATTTTCCATTTCAAAACACCATCCGAAACCTATTTCAATTCCAGATTCTTCAGCCACTGGCGCATGGTAAATACCGACACGCTTTCTTTCCGGGACTGTTTCGCAATCCTGCTCCCGAAACCTGTCGCCATCTTTTCGGGATCGAGCGGAATCCCTACCCTGCCCAGGTCGAGCCTGTCGGCATCGTAGCAGCAGTCTATGGTCGGGTCTCCGTTTTTCGGTTCGTGCGTGTGGAACTTGCAGGCATGGTAAAGCTTGTCGAAGCGCTCGTCGTCAATCTCGAAGAGCTTAGCCTCGCGGCATTCCTTCGCGAATTCGGCACCGCGTGCGCCGTGCTCAGGGTCGTGACCATCGTCAAAGCGCTTGCTGTCGTGGAATATGGCAAAGAGGCGAACGACTTCGACATCCACGCCGGCAACACGGCCAGCAAGCAGGAGCCCGTTGGCCTCCACCTGGTGCCAATGCTCTATGCCGTGAACGTCCGAAAGGTACGGACGGTTCGCGAAGGCATGTTCCATTATGGCAGCAAAGTCTATCATAGTCAGGCGCCGTACGCTTCCTTCAGTTCCATCAAGCGCTGGAGCGCCTGCATCGGGGTCATTTCCTCGGGCTTGAGCCTGCGGATTTCGTCCTTCAACAGCTGAGTGTTCTCGTCGGGCGGTGCAAACATGTCCAGCTGCGGGTGTTCCTTCTGCTTCTTCTTCACGGCGCCGTCACTCGGGTCAATCTTTTCCTTCTCAAGCCGGAGAAGAATCTTCCTCGCCCTGCGGACAACGTTGTTCGGGAGGCCCGCCATCTCGGCCACATGGATGCCGTAGCTCGAGTCGCAGGCGCCCGCGAGAATCTTGTGGAGGAACACCAGCTTGTCGCCCTTCTCCTGCACGGCCACCTGGAAGTTGCCCGCATGTTCGAGGCTTTCCACGAGCCCGGTGAGTTCGTGGTAGTGCGTCGCAAAGAGGGTCAGCGCCTGCCGTGCGGGCTCGTCGTGGAGGGTTTCCACAATCGCCCAGGCGATGGAAAGCCCGTCGAAGGTGCTCGTGCCGCGCCCGATTTCATCGAGCAGCACAAGGCTGTGCGGAGTCGCGTTCCGCAATATATTTGCGGTCTCTATCATCTCGACCATGAAGGTACTGAGCCCGCGACTCAGGCGGTCACTCGCCCCCACGCGGGTGAATATGCGGTCCACTACCCCAATGCGGGCAGATTCCGCAGGCACGAAGCTTCCGATTTGCGCCATCAGAACAATGAGCCCGGTCTGGCGCAGGTAAGTCGACTTACCCGCCATGTTCGGGCCCGTGATGAGCATCAGGCGCGTGCCATCGGGTGAAAGAGAAACGTCGTTCGGGATAAAGTCCAGGTCCGGGTTCACGGCGACAATCACCGGATGGAAACCGCCGCGGATCTCGATGCCCGAGCCCTCGAAAACCTCGGGGCACGCGTAGTTGTACTTGCGGGCCGCCCGCGCGAAACTGTAGAGCGTATCGACCTTCGCCACCGCGTCGGCAATCTCCTGGAGTTCGCCACGCCAGCCGTTCACGCGGTCGCGCAAACTACAGAAGATGCGGTATTCCAGGTCGTGAATATTCACTTCGGCGTTGCTGATGATGGATTCGCATTCCTTCATCTCGGGCGTAATGTAGCGCTCGCCGTTCACCGTCGTCTGCTTGCGGATGTATTCCTCAGGAATCGGGCTAGTCGCCTTCGCCATCTGCGCCTTGGTAATCTCAATATAGTAGCCGAACACGCGGTTGTAACCGACCTTCAGGCTCGGGATTCCGAGGCGTTCACGCTCGCGGCCTTCCAGCGAGGCAATCCATTCGCGCTTTTCCTTGATGTCGGCGTTCATTGCGTCGAGTTCGGCATTCGCGCCAGGGCGTATCATACCGCCCTCGCGCACCGTAAGCGGCAAGTCCTCATTGAACTGCGCCAACAGTTCCTCGCCACGCCCGCGCGCATTTTCCAGCGTGCTGCGGAGCCCTTCGAATATGGAGGAGCGCAGGCCCTCGAGCACGTCGGCCACCTTCGATGCCTGCGAAAGCGAACGGCCCATGCCCGCGAGGTCGCGCGCGTTGGCACGCCCACTCCCCACGCGCCCCATCAGGCGTTCCATGTCGAGGATGCTCGTGAGCGATTCCTTCAGTTCGTCAAGCGCCACCGGGTTCTGTACCAGTTCGGCGACAGCCTCCTCGCGTTCCTGGATGCGCGGGACAGAAATCAGCGGGTGACTCACCCAGTCCTTGAGCGTGCGCCCGCCCATCGCGGTCACCGTGTGGTCCAGCACCGAACAGAGCGTGCTCGAGTAGTCGTCCGCATTCAGCGGGCGCGTAAGTTCCAGATTCCTGAGCGTACTCGGGTCAAGCGTCATGTAGTCGTCGAGATTCAAGATCTCGAGCGTCGTAAAGTGCGAAAGTTCGGACTTCTTCTGGTCCATCAGGTAGGCCATCAGGGCACCCGCGACTTCCGTCTCGCATTCGCGGCCATCGAGCCCGAGGCCCACCAGCGATTCCACCTTGAAGTGGCTAAACAGAACGTCGCGGCTCTGCTCCTCCCCGAACATGAACTCGGGAATCTGCGTCACCAGCACGTTGTCCGCCTTGACCATGTCCATGATGCTGGAGGGAATCACCGCCCCCTCGGGCACCACGATTTCCTTGGGCATGCGGCGGCTGAACTCGCACTCGAAAGCCTGCACGCTACTCCTGCACACGGCGAGGTAGCCCGTCGTCACGTCGGCGACGGCAAACGCGGCATCGTTACCCGCGGGCACGTAGGCAAACAGGTAGTTCGCCTCCTTCGCATTCAGGTTCGACTCGTCCATCGCGGTGCCGGCACTGATAATCTCCACGATATCGCGCTTCACGATACCCTTCGCGAGCTTCGGGTCTTCCACCTGCTCGCAAATCGCGATGCGGTAACCCGCCGCCACCATCTTCGGCACGTAACGGTCTGCGGCATGGTGCGGGAACCCGCACAAGGGAGTCGCACCCGAGGCGCCGTTGTTGCGGCTCGTGAGCGTGAGTCCAAGAATTTTCGATGCCACCACGGCGTCGTCCTCGAACAGTTCGAAGAAGTCGCCCATGCGGAAAAATAAAATGCAGCCAGGGTTCTGTTTCTTGATCTCGTAATACTGCTGCATCAACGGGGTGACAGCCATTACAGGTCTCCCATCGAAAGTTCAATCTGTTCCGGGTTATCTTCCGGAGGCACAGGTTCCGTAGGTTCGGATTCCTGCTTCGCGTACTGCGGCACGAGCGTGCCCGCTTCCAGGAGTTCGCTGAACTCGCGCAGGCGCGGCAGGTCCTCGGGAATGCGGTTGATGCCGAAATACTTCATGAATTCCTGCGTCGTCACGTAGGTGTAGGGGTTGCCGACCGTCTCGGCGCGGGCACCCAGCGCAATAAAGCCCTTGTCGAGCAAGTTCCTGATTGGGCCATCCACAGAAGACACACCGCGCACCTGCTCGATGGCGGCCTTCGTGATGGGCTGCTGGTAGGCAATCACCGCGAGGGTCTCGAGTGCGGCCTGGCTCAGGCGGCGCGCATTCGCCTCGGGGAACAGCTTGCGCACCCACGGGTAGTACTTCGCACGCGTGCGGAAACGGTAGCCGCCCGCCTGCTCCACAATCTCGAACGGGGAATTAATCTTGTTCAGCGAATCGTTCGCAGCAATGAGCGCATCCGACACGGTACGGGCATCCAGAAAGTCGCCCAGAATCTCGCGCAACTTCTTGAGCGTCACAATGTCGGGCGAAGCGAACACGATAGCCTGTATAATGCGGGCAAGGTCCTCGCTGCTTTCCACTTTCGGAAGTTCTTCTTCGACTTCCTCGGCCTCTTCTACATTCTGCGGGTTTTCACTCATATTCGGTAAGATAGTAAAAAAAAAGGCCGCGTGGCCCTTCCCCGCCCGCTAGAACTGGAAATAAAGGAACGGGTTGTAGCTCTGAGTAAAGAGCGCAAGTGTCGCGAGCACAAAGAGCCCGAGCGCGACCGCGGCCTTCCAGGGTTTCACCTCGTTGCACCAGTCGAAACTGCGGAACTTCCAGAACGAAAGCAGGGCTGCCACCGCCATGAACACGATGCACGTGGGCGTGAAGATTTCGGCCGTAAGGATGGCGTCGGCAGCACTCACCGGCATAAGCCCGAGCATCGCCTTCCACATGCGCCACGCCTCGCCAATGCTATCGGCACGGAACAGCACCCAGCCGAACAGCACGAGCACCTGCGTTATAAGAATCTGCACCACGCGGGGCGCCTTGTAGTAAAGCGCGTTCTTGTTGTTCGCACGTTCCACGATCATGAAGAAGGCATGGTACAGGCCCCAGCAAACGAACGTCCAGTTCGCGCCGTGCCACACGCCGCTCAAGAACATGACCATGAACAAATTAAAATACAGGCGCTTCTTGCCCACGCGGTTTCCGCCGAGGGCGATGTAGAGGTAGTCGCGGAACCAACTCGTGAGCGAAATGTGCCAGCGTTTCCAGAATTCGGTAATGCTCCCCGAGCGGTACGGGCCGTTGAAGTTGCGCGGGAAATGGAACCCGAGCATCAGGCCAAGGCCAATCGCCATGTTGCTGTACGCCGAGAAGTCGAAGTAAATCTGGAACATGTAGGCAAGGCTACCCCACCACGTATTGAGTACGCCCGGAGCGTCTGCCGCAAACACGCGGTCGGCGATGATGCCCACCTGATTCGCAAGGAAAATCTTCTCCGCAAAGCCGAAACTGAAGAACATGATGCCGCGAACGAAGTTCTCGAGCGTATGCGTGCGTGTCGCAAGTTCTTCTGCGACCGTATTGTAACGCACAATCGGGCCCGCCACGAGCTGCGGAAACAGCGCCACGTAACAGGCAAACGTCACGAAGTCCTTGACCGGAGGGGCCGTGCCACGCCACACGTCAATCGCGTAGCTCATGGACTGGAACGTATAGAACGAAATGCCCACCGGCAAAAGCACCGTCATCACCGAGAACGGCTCGCAGCCAAGCTTTGCCACCACATCATTGATGACGCCCATGCCGAACATATAGTACTTGAAGAACCCGAGCGCACCGAGGTTCACGACAATCGCCGCAAGGAGCGCCAAATTGCGTTGCCGCTTGCTAGCGCCAGGCGCAGAGATGAACCGCCCGCTCACGTAAACAACGAGCGTCGAGCCGAACATCAGGAATACGAGCCACGGTTCGAGCCAGCCGTAAAAAATGTAACTGAAAATCGTGATGAAGAAGTTCAGGCCGGAATGCTTGACCCCGGCACGGAACAGCACAAAGTAGCCGACCAAAAAAGTCGGCAAAAAGTAGAACAGGAAAATCTGGGAAGAGAAGACCACAGCCTACTCGTTCACTTCAATCGCGAGATAGCGCGGGGATTCGTCGTCAAAATACTCGTCTTCCACTGCGCCATCCCAGTTGCCTTCGAGTGGCACAATCTTGAGCGTGTGCTTGGCCTTCGCCTTGAACTCGCCCACGTTGCCCTTGCTCTTGTCAGCCATCTTGTCCTTGACCTTGCCGCGGGCGATAAGCGGGTTGTACACGCCCACCAGGATTTCCTTCGCGTCGAGCTTGCCGGAGACCACCTTCAGCACCTTGTACTTGAACACGTACACGTAGCTGTAGAGGTCGTTGCTAGGCATCTTGCCCGGGATTTCGGTCAGGCGGGCTTCAACAGTGACGGGGTCAGCCGCGAACGTAAAAGCCGCGGCAGCGAGGATAGCGATAAGCAGGTTCTTAATCATAGGATGAAATATACAAAATAAGCAACAAGCCCTCCCTTGTCGCAAAAACAAAGAACCCCGCTCTTTCGAACGGGGTTCTAAGCTGCTTCACTTGGACTCGAACCAAGGACAACGCGATTAACAGTCGCGGGCTCTACCAACTGAGCTATGAAGCATCGTCTGTTAGACGCCCCCAAATATAGATAAACAACGTCCTTTGTCAAGGGGATTTTGCGGAAAAAATCATAAATTTTTGCGTTTTTTTCGCATAAGGTCGATTTCGGCGGCATAACCGGGGAGTTCGTTCGGGGTTTCGAGGTAGAACGGCAGGTCGCGGAGCGCCGGATGGCTCACCACGCGCACAAGCGCCTCGAGCCCGATAAAGCCCGCGCCGATAACCTCATGACGGTCCTTGTGGCTCGCCAACGGATTCTTGCTGTCGTTCAAGTGTATCGCATGCAGGCGTTTTAAACCGATGACCTTGTCGAACTGTTCCAGCACCCAGTCCAGGCGGTTCACGATGTCGTAGCCGCCGTCATGCACATGGCAGGTATCCAGGCAGACCCCGATCTTGTCCGAAAGTTCCACACGGTCGATAATCGCGCGCAGTTCCTCGAAGGTACGGCCGACCTCGCTCCCCTTCCCCGCCATGGTTTCCAAGAGCACGAGCGTCTTCAGGTCCGGTCGCAGAATCGCGTTCAGGTGTTCTGCAATCAGCACGATACCCCTTTCGACCCCCTGCTTCACGTGGCTCCCGGGGTGGAAGTTGTACATCGCTCCCGGAAAGTGGTCCATGCGCCACAGGTCGTCCTTCATCACGTCGCGGGCATAGTCGCGCAACCCCGGGTCCGCCGCACACGGGTTCAGCGTGTAGGGTGCATGCGCAAGCGCGGGCCCGAACTTGTTTTCGCGCATCAGGTCCTCAAGCGCCGCCGCGTCTTGCTTATCGAAAGGCTTCGCGGCACCGCCGCGCGGGTTGCGGGTAAAGAACTGGAATACGTTGGCCCCTATGGAGAGGGCTTCCTCGCCCATCGCCTTGAAGCCTGCTGCACTAGAAAGATGACAACCGATATAGAACGTCACAAACGAATCCTCATGGAGCGGGTTTCGCTTCCGGCCTTGACCATCAGCACGAACACGCCGCCACGACCGAAAACGGAAAGGGAGAGGCTGTTCATGCCCGGCTGCACCTTGCCAAACGCACGCGACAGCATACGGCCCTGCAAGTCGAGTAGGCGAACCTCGGACCTAGACCCGGCAAGTGTTCCCGGAGCTTCGAAAGCGACGTCCAGACTACCAGCAGACCGCACGAAGCGGATTTTCCCGATAGAGCTTGCGGCAACGGCGGGCAACGCCGACTTCGGGACAACACGGAATTCGGCTTTAGCCACCCTGGAAGAAAGTTCCAGCTTCACCGGATGGCCCGCTGCGCACACGCGCTCCATGCCATCAACAACAAGTACCGCGCTATAGCCCATCGCTTCAAGTTCTGCCAGGCCTTCCACGCCGAGCAACGCCGATTGCGGTTTCGCCGACGAAACCGCGAGCGTCCAAGAGACGCTCCCGCCGGCAGGCATGGCCGATGCAGCCCGAACACTCTTCGCAAGTGCACGCGTGCTGTCATTCCCACCCGAAATAGAAAGGTTAACCCCCGGCGCCATCCCTGCCGGCGGCTCGGCGACATCCACGCTACGGCTACCGACCCCGACAACATTCCAGGCATCCTCGCTGCCGTCCTCGCCCTTCAGCGTCAAGCGCACGCTCCACGAACCGCGAGCCGCCTTCCGGAGCGATTTTTCGAGCGAGACAACCGCCACATGCTCGACATGTCCGTAAGTCGCCACGGGATCCTTCCCAAATGCCGGTTCGGTAGAAACGGCCCGGACGCTTTCGCTATCGCTATGGACCCAGAACGCGCCAAACGGAGGCAACACGGAAACAGGGTCATAGTCACGCTTATCCGCATTCCACACCCACAGGGGGCTTTCCGCGCCCTCCGCATTCTCAAAATCGGAAGCATCGCCGGTCGAAAGCGCCCACGGATAAGGGTTCGCGACCATGTTCCAGCCGTAGAATTCATGTTCCAACTTCCAACGCAGAGAATCTGCAACGGAATCCGGAGCCTTCATCGGAAGCTCGAGTTCCGACTTCGAATAGGCCCAGAAGCCATCGACCGCCTCCACGGCATCATCCAGCGCATACGGCACATACTGCCAGTAATCGCAGACCTTCGCGCGCTCGTCCCAACGGTAGGCCGTCAGGCCGGCCACACCCTTCACGGAGTCCTTCTCGACAGAACCGAGCGCCACCATCGTCCAGGAATTCGCCATCAGGGTTACGCCGCCCGCAACATTCCATTCCGTCGTCTCGAAGGTGTTCGTATCGAGCGTGACAACCGCCCTGTAGTTCCCCTTCGGAATATCCCGGAAGACGAAAATGTCGAGGGAATCTTCCGGAGTCCTCACGACAAGCGTATCGACAACGGCGGAATCCGCCCCATTGACAAGCGAAAGCTTCATCACGACAGGCGACGGAGTCTCGTTGCGGATGCGGATATCGACCTTCGCAATATTGCCCGATGCGTAGACCTCGATGGATTCGCAGCGCACAACCTGGATCAATGTATCAAGCGCATCGGTTTCTTCGGGAACCACTTCAACTGTGTCGACGCCACCGTCATACGCATCAAACTTCGGGAGCGACACAAGCCACGGAAGGCCATCGTTCTTGTTTTCGTCCCAATCCCAAGCAGGGGCTTCACGTTCTTCGGCCCCATTCAGCACATCCCTGAAAATAGCAGAATCCATTACGACCAGGACCTTCTCTCCGCGATATTGCAGGATAAACTCATCCGAAGGCTCCGTAGCAACCACCTCGATCAGTTTCTGCTTTACCTGTGACGCTTCCCGCGCACGCCCCGTAAAATCGACCGCATAGACCGCGTTGACATAGGCACGCTTGTTTGCCGCAGCCGTCACGCCGAAAATCAAGGGCTGGCGCTGGCACTTGAAACCATCCAGGTCGAAACCGCCACGATAATAGGCGTCCTGCATCAGGAAATCCGCATTCTTCACCGTGCTGTCGTCACGGCCGAGAATACCCGCCAGGTTCATGTATTCCTGCCCCGTCGTGAGCAGCGTATCGCGAAGCACCATGGCTCCTCTAGCGAACACCTCCCGAATCTTGACAGAAGGAACCCTGCCAACATTTCCAACCAGGCCCCCGATGGCAAAAGATCCCGTATCAGCCGGCTGGAAGCGGACATCCATCAACGTATCGCGCTTGCCGACCGCATACGAGCGCTCAATAACGAGGGAATCCGCAGTATCCGTCTCCCCGAGCAGGCCGCCTAAAGAAAGACGCCCGGGAACATTCGTCGCCATCACCCTACCCGCGAAGAAAGAGGAATCCACCAGCAGGAATCCCTTGGAAGCAAACCCCACGAGACCTCCCGCCTTCCACGCCGTCACCGTATCGATAGACGACCTCTGCACCGCAAGTTGCAGGCTCCCGGAATACGACGAAGACCTCACGGCCAGTTTCGCATTCTCGGAAAAACCGACCAGACCTCCCAAGTACAAGGGGGACCGGGCATCATAAAGCTGGTTATGCATCTGCATCCCGATTTTTCCCGACGCCTGCACATTCCTGATTCCGACCGCCAGGGCATCCATGCGGCCGACGAGGCTTCCCGCCGCACCGCTGAAGGTGAAACCGCGCATTTCCGGAGCGGATTTGACATTTTCGATAACGGCAGAGAAGTATCCCGATTCGCTGTGGATGTCGCCTACGAATCCGCCCGCATAGATGCGCTGCACGTGGTTCGCAAATCCGAAGTCCATTTTTCCGTCATACCCGACATTCATAACCGATACCAGCGGGCGCGCCTTCTCGTCGTCAACAAAGGCATTGCCCAGGATACCGCCCACGTCCAGGAACGGAACAAGCAGGCTATCGGTGCCTATATCCACATTGACCGAGCCGCCGTTTACCCAGAAGGTATCGGAATTGACAGCCTTCCATTGCCCGACAAGGCCGCCCACATAAAATACGGTTGCAAAGAAATGGTCCGTATCGAACAGTGTCGAAGAAGACGCCTTGATGCGTCCGTTCACTACCGCATCCGCGGCAAGGAATCCGCCGGACGCAATCTTCCCCGCGACGCCTCCTATATTCACGGCTTCCGTATTCGCATCGAAATCCCCGGCGATAGAAATATCCACATTAAGCGTATCCATGACAAACTGGGTCATGTTGTTCGCCATGCCGACAACGCCACCGAACAGGGCCGTATTGGCATCCACCTCACCGTCAATGCGCCCCTGCTCCATCGAAAGCGAAATGCTCGAGAGCATCACCGTAAGCGAATCCTGCACATAGCCGAGGAGACCGCCCACCGCCTTCTTCGAGCTGCTGTTCACAACAAAATCACGAACCACGACATTGGAAAGGACCGCCTTACCCCTCTCGGGTCCCTCTTCGGGCGGCGAAACGATACCGACAAGGCCTCCCGCAAACGACGACGCGGAATCGACATTCACCCGGACATTCTCGAACAGCACGTTTTCGAGACGCAGGTTTCCATCGACGCGGCCGGCAAGCAAGCCAAAATACTTTGCGCCCTTGGCATCCGCACGGATATTCCTGAACCTCAAGTTTCGCACGACCAGCTCATGTTCAGCCACATTGAACATGCCGTAGGAATCGGCCATCGCCGTATTTTCCATGCAGATATTGGATATCGTGTGCACCTCGTCGCCCTTAAGGATAAAGGAGCCCGCAAAGTTGACCGCATCGAACGCAGGGACGCACCCCGAATCCGGAGCGGACTCGTCAAATTCGATATCCGAAGTGACGGTTACCTGAAGCGTGTCGTATTCTGCACACAGCACTTTACATTCCAGAATCTCCAGATTAAGCATCCACCAATCATCCGCGGAAGCAACATTCATGTCGCACCGTTTCCCGGATTCGGAACAAACCGTCGCAGCACACCATCCGTTAACGGCAAAAAACGAAAGTATCAGAAACAACAAAAAACGATTCATACCACACATCTCATTGCGCAAAAAAATCAGAACGCATAATTCACCGTCGCCGTGCCGTAGAGGTCAAAGTATTCATCCGAAAGCAGGTCCGGGCGATGGCTGTAGAGCGCCCCGATTGTCCACGAGGATGTCAAGTTCTTCAAGTGCGTAAACCCGAGCGTCAGGGAACCGCCCACATCCATTTCTACTTCGCGCACATGGGCAGAACCCTCGTCGCGGTTCAGGAACTCCTGGCGGAACAAGCCCGTCAGCGACAGGTCCATAAACTTATCCACAATCGGCATCTGCAGGCTTTCCGCGATGCGCCATTCGAAATCGTCCATATTGTCGCGTTCATAGACCTTATAGCGCGGCACCACCGAGAGGCGGTTGCGCACCTTGCCCACAGCAGTCAGGAGCGAAACAGGATAGCTCTGTTCAAAATAGTCGCCACCATGGAAGTAATAGCCGAGAATTCCGAAAGTCTCGTCGCTAAAATTGAAATCGGAGATTAGTTTATCCTGTTCGAATCCAGAATAATCCCGCCGAATGCACCACACTCCACCGACATTCAAGGTGTTGTAGGGTAGCGAGAGGCTAAGGCCCAAGTTAAACGTGTGCTTCGCGATGTTCTCTTCGAACTGCGTCGCCAGGTAAGGCTTTTGGGCAAGTGCATAGTATTTCACCCACCGTGCGGAATCCACCTTCAGCGTATCGTCGCCATCGACGACATCAATGGTCGCCCCGCCGCGTTTCGCAAACCACAGGTCGGAGTAGATTCCCGATGCCGCAGAATAATTCGCATAGAGCCTCTGGTCCGTACTTCTCGTCCTGTAGTTGAAGGCATAGCCCGCAACGATTTTCAACCGGCCCGCCACATCAAAATTATTCGCGATTTTCGCGGTATGATCGTAAAGCGTTCGGCTATCATCCTGCTCATGCTTTTTAAGCCAGTCGTCGTCCGCGCCAGGCAAGAGGCCAAGAGCACTCCCTTCCGCAAAGCCGAACACGTTGTAATCTTCCCCATGCGCCGCATTTTCAATTTCAAGCTTGTACTCGGCATTCAGTTTCCAGAAATCCATCACTTTCTGGTTCAACGACACAAACCACTCGCGGGAGTTCTGCAGCAAGTCGGGAGAGCCCGCACTAAAGTAATCTGGGCCAACGAACCGCATGTGGGCATCGACAACCGTATTTTTGAACGCCCAGTGCATGGACGCGAGCCACGCAAAATTCTCGCCGTTCCAATTCTTGATATCGGCATGCGAATCCTCGTCGTCCTTGTAACCAGACAACACGCGTTTCGCGCGTTCCAGGTACGCCTTGAGAGCAGAACGCATCTCCGCCTCGGTCATCATCGCGTTTTCGCCAAAGATTTCTTCCAGTTCGCCACGCGAAAGCAGTTCCACAAGCGTCTGGTTGTTCATGAGCCTGCGGAGCTTCGCATAGTTCGACACGTCAAGCCCGGCATCGGAAAACACCTTGTTCACAGCGCGCTGCATCAGGACTCCCGACGTGTCGGCACCGCCAACTGCAAACTGCGCATTCAGCGTCAAGTCGCCCGGGAACATCTTCCATTCCGCATCGGCAAAGAAGGCCCTCGACGATGTCGCCGGCACCGCCGTATTCACGTTAGCGCTGGAACCGTCTCGCAGAAGCGGATCTTCGAGTTCATCCTTGTTCCCGATAAAGCCAAACGTCGCATTGAACCTCCGATTCAGATTCCAACGGACTTTCCCGCCCACAATGAGCTGCTGCGGCTCCGCCTCGCCATCCTCGATGTAGTCCTTGTAGACATCCTTGTTGCGCTCGCCCACGAGTTTCGGAGCGCGCGTCTCGCCACCAAAAGCGCTCAGCATGAACATCGGAATCCCGGCAGAATTGCGCAACAGGTTGAAGTCATAGCTCGCACCCAGCAGATCGATTCCCGCAAGGTAGGTTTCCCCGCCCAGGAGGTACATGTCGCCAAGCGCAATCCGCTGCAGGCTGTCCCGGTAAACGGCAAGGACATTCTCGGGGTTGAAATAGTTCCAGCGGTCCATCGAAAGGTTCGCAGACATCTCAAACAGCTTTCCGTCCGTCGATCGCACCTGCATATAGGCATTTGCGTTTGCAAAGAGCCCCGGCACCTGGAAGAGATTCGGATATTCGTCGCCGTTCTCGTCTTTCTCCGTCCAGACCGCATGATAGCCTAGCGTCATTGCAACGTTTCCGCTCATCGCCCATTGGACTGGGGCTGCCGATTCCGCATGGTGGCTCTTCGAATAGGCTTCCGCTTCTGGATTCTCGGGTGCATCGGGAAGATTCTTCATCACCATCGCGAAATCCTGGGAAAAGTCGCTGTCGTTACCGCTTACCGCATTCTTGAGCTCATCCGAAGGACTGTCGCTCTGCACAAGACCGACCTGGTTTCCCTCGATACTGAGCCTGCTAAAATTCAGGCTGTTCCAGTCCTGCGACACCAGGCCGACCTCGTTACCGCTGATGTTCGACTGGTCGAATTTGAGTTTCGCGCCTTCCTGCAAGACTGCACCAAACTTGTTTCCAAACAGCGAAGCTCCTTCGATTTCGGCCTTCACCCCCGAAGCAAGCCAAAGCGCAACGCCCGCATTGTAATTGAAAGCGCCACCGTTCACCTGCACGGAAGCATCCTTCGCAAAAAAACCGACCCGCCCCGCATTCAAGATATCCACTTCGCTCATGGAAACCGAGCCGCGCTCCACCGCAAGTCCGATTTCCGCACCGTCGATTTGCAGGTACGAAAGGTTCGCCTTGTGATTGCCCGCCACCGAGATTCCGTTCCAGGAGCCACCGTCGACACCGCGGAACACGACCGGGCTATCGGCTTTGCCCATCACCGAAAGCGAACCGCCACGCACATCGAGCCCAGCCCCCTGCCTGAATTCAATCACAGCGCCCGCCTCGACAACAAGGCCCTTGCCCTCGCCCACGACTATCGTCTCGCTTACCGTATAGGGCGACTTGTCCACCATCAGGAATCCGGAGGTTTCCCCCTTCAACTCCGAAGGCGCAGCAACCGCAAAGACGGATGCCGCAAAGGCAACAACTCTAACAAACCAACTTCCGAACGACATTAGCGAACCTCGAACCGCTTAACCGCCTTGGCCTTGAATCCGCTCTTATGAATCACTTCGATATCGAACTTGTTCTTTGCTCCACGGACAAGCTCGACGGGAATGTCGTAATCCAGCGACTGGATTTGCGACAGGGTCTCCTGCAAGATGACCTTGCCGTTCTGGCGCACCGTTACCCTGTAAAGGAACTGCGGGTCGTTCTCCGGGTTCTTGATCTTGAACTGGAGCGTCTTGCCGATGCGGTCCGCGATTCCCATCGGAGGAGGAGGCACCAGAAGATTCTCGTTCGGTTCTCCGAACACTTCGACAACAAAACGTTGCACCGGATAGCAACCCATCGATTTCTTTGCCGTAGCGACATTCTTCGCAAGGTCCGTCGCCGTGTAGACGTATTCGTGAACGCCAGGGACAAGCTTGACAGTCCTCTGGCCATTCTTGGACACAGTCTCTTCCGAAGTCGCAGAGCCGTCCACCGAGAGCGCAAGGAGGGCCTCATCGCCCTGCATTCCGCCAACCGAGAGCTGCGCCTTGCACGCAACGGAATCATACGAGACGAACTGAATCTGCGGAGCCACCTGGTTCACGCCCGCACACGAAGCATTCACGCCGACCGCGACCTTCTTAGTATCCTTGGCCTTCGCCGATGTAAACACGACCTGGGCCTCGGTTTCGGTCCAAAGCCCGTTTGCATCGTTCACGGGAATATTCTGCACAAATGCATGCGGAGCGCCATCCGCCACCGCCACAAGATTTGACGACGTGAAGGTCTTGCCAAGTTTAACCACGAGCTTCGCGTTCGGGTCGGCCGTGCGGTAGTTTCCGCTGACGGTAAGGCCAGCCTCGCACACTTCTGCGCTCTCCGCATCCAGCGTGAATCCGTTCTCGGGCAAACTTTCCACCGCGGCCTTCTTCATCTCTTCCTGCACAGAAGCATCCGCTGCCTTCACATCCTTCACCATCTCGTCGAGCGCCTTGCCCGACTTCATGATTGCCACGAGGCGGCGCGCCAGTTTCGGGTTACCCGAAGAAGCGAGCTTGAGCGTCACGAGCGAATCCTTTCCGAAAATCGTCTCGCCCGCACCGATGGAAGATGCCGGACCGTCCTCGCCCGTTTGCACATCCAGCTTACCCGTCGAAAGACTCGCAAAAAAATTCTCGCCGCCACCCACGAAGCCATCCGTTCCACGGATGGATGCCGTGTGAACCCCCGTCTTGAAACGGAACTTGGACTGTTTCTTCTGCTTCTTGATGGCGAACTTGACGAAGCCGTCCTCCACGTTCAGACGCGTATCAAACGAACCCTTTCCATCGGGTTCCAGGAGGCGTTCAATCTCGACCTCGGCGTTTTCCGCAATCGAGACCGTGCTCCCGTCCGGAAGACCGAAAATGATTTCGGACTCGGCGCCCGTGCGCAACCTGTCCGTCTGGAATATGGAAGCCCCCACGACAAGCGGAGACCACTTGACTTGCTTTGCCTTCTGCCTCTCGCATTCGCCAAGGGCGGCGCGCACCTTGCCTGCAACAGATGCAGAGAAGACCAATGAGGGGATTAGAAAGAGAACCGGAAGCAGGCGGAACGGAGAAGTTTTCATAAGACTCCTTTGGGGCGTTCGACTTGTTAAAAATAAACCTTTTTTTTCAAAAAAGCACGTGCCGCATTTCACAAAGAAGCCTTTTGCAACCCTTTTTTGACACCGCATCCAGCCATCGCCAAAGCGTCTCCGGAGCGCCATGCAGTCGCCATTTCCCATAGAAATAAATAACCCCTTGAGTATCAAGGGGTTACAAAAATTTCATCGCCAGGGGCGCGCTATTTCTGGTCCGGGCGCTTGTAGCCGAAGCTCTTCAGCAGGTCTTCCTTGACAGAGCGGGTCGCACCCTTCTTGTTAGAAGCCTTGTCCGGTTCATACTTGCCACTGCCCCTCGTCGTTTCGGTGAACGGCGGCACGGAGCAACGCAGCGTGGACTTCAGCTCGACTTCCGTCTTGTAGACATATGCACCCGTCGCATACAGACGACCCGATTCCGTGCGGACATTGCCGTCACGATCCGGCTTCATTTCGAAGTACATCGTGAGGAGGCCCGCATCGTTCACGTAGTCGGGGTTGTCCAGATCCTGCGTGAAGGAGTAGTAATCCACAAACTGGCCGAGGCTAGTGTAAATCCAGATCTTCACGTACATCTTCGTCCTGAAGAGGTTCGCGCGGCTGATATCGGACCCCACGTTCTCGGCGAATTCAGCGTCGCAATACTGGTCCATGTATTCATCGACCGTAATCTTCACGCTGTTTGCGGCATCGACGCCTTCCAGCGGAACCAGGCCATCCTTGCCGACAAGGTCGTCAAGCGTAGCAAGGCCGCCAATCGCGTTCACGGTCGGCACCTTGGTATCAATGCCAAGAGTCGGGCCCAAGTGTCCAGCAAGTCCCGGGTAAGGTTCGTCGCCACTGCCGGGCTTAGATTCGAAATCTCCGCCCACCTGGGTTTCCACTTCCTTATCCGTCTTCGTATTGTAAATGGTAACGGCGAACGTCTCGCCTTCCTCAGGCTCGTTGGACGCATAGTACTCTTCCGTCTTCTCGCGGGTCACCACCGTCACCGGCTGTTCCACAGCGATATCCACATCCTTCGCGTTCTTCATGATGACGATAATCGTATCGGAAGCCTGGTTGCCGGCCTTGTCGCGGTAGAAGCGCACGATGGCGTTTGCCCCCTTCTCCAGGGCCTGCGTAATGAGGGTATCCTGCACTTCGCCATTCACCATCCACTTCACGTCCACAAAGTTCGTGTACACCACTTCGCCATCGACAGGCGCAACAATTTCCACGACCGGCGAAACCTGGTCGACCACGATAAACAGGGAGCGGGTCGCAGAGTTGCCGTACTTGTTCGTGTAGGTGTAGCTCACTTCGTAGCCGAGGTTGCCATCTTCGTTCTTCACGAGGTTGCCTTCGGCATCGACACCATAAGCAACCGTCATGATATTGCCGTTCGCATCCACATAATCGTAGGTGACCGTAAAGACAACCGGATTCTCGGACTTGCCATCCTTAGAGTCCTTGTTATCCTTGCCACCCTTTCCAGATTCCTTGCCACCATCCTTGGAATCCTTGCCGGATTCCTGCTTGGTATAGCCGCCCGTAGTCTGGACAACCTCGCCCGTCACGGCATCGGCCAAGTACGAGATGCGGACTTCGCGCCCTTCCACCTCGGTCGTGTAGGTGACAGTCATCGTCTTGATTCCGTCGGCATTCTCGATAATGTTGCCCTCGGAATCCGTGTAGTAGGTGACCGTCACATCCTTGCCGTTGACCTTTTCCGTATAGGTCACGGCGGTAGAATTGCCGTTGACCGGGGTATAGGTCACATCCGTCGCATGTTCGTTCAGGGTCACACAGGCATCCACAAGTCCACCAAGTGTTTTCTTGAACGTGTTGGACGGAATGTCGACAGCCTCGAGTTCAACCTTCACCGTGAACGATTCGCTCGTGTGGGTAACCGTATCCGTCACCGTCACGAGAATATCGTTCTTCGGATTGTTCACGTAGAACGTGGTATCCTTGGCAGCAGCCTCTTCCACGATGGTGAAGATGTTGGTCTTCGCGTTCGCATCCGAAGCCTTCGAGACCGTCACGACCGGGGTTGCCGTGCTGAAGTAAATGACCAAGGTATCCACGCCCGGGAAGTCCTTCGTCGGATCCTGGAAGGTGCGGACAATGATATTCTCGCCTTCGTGGAGCTCGAGATCGCAATCCGGTCCCATGAGCTTGCCGTCAGCCTTCCATTCAATGCACACGTCCGGAGTGTTCACGTAAAGCGTATCGGGATTGATGACGACCGTATCGCGGGTTTCGGCACGGGTGATTTCCACTTCGGAACTTTCGACTACGTTGCCGACTTTGATGGTCACGGTGGCCGTATCCCTGAATTCGCCGTCGAACACCTCGACAACAAGAGTGTATTCGCTCTTCTCTTCGTAATCGAGAGAATCAATCAGCGTCACGACTCCCGTCGTGGAATCGACTTTGAATACGGACGAATCACCACCGACAATCGTGTAGATAAGCTCGTTGTACTTGGGATCGTCATCCGGATCAGTCGCCTTGACCGTATCGACAGGAGTTCCAATCGGCGTATCTTCACTGACCGTAATGGTTTCGTCATCAACTTCCGGAGCTTCGTTCTTGTCGGTAATCTTCACGACAATCGTCTTGGTTTCGGAAGCATCCTTCGTGTCGGTCACCTTCACCTTGATCGGGAGTTCCTTGTTCTTTTCGTAGTCAAGTTCCTTGCAGTTGTCGGTCTTCACCGTAACGACACCGCTCTCCGAGACATCGAAGCAGCCGCTCTTGTCCTCGACAAGCGTGAATGTCAGCACGGTATCGTAGAGATCAAGGTCCTTAGCCTCGATGGTATCGATGACCGTTCCCTTCTCCACGTTCTCCTCGACGACCACGGAATCCGTCAATATCCACGGATCCTCGTTGATGTCAAGCAGCGTGATGTGGATGGTATCGGTTTCGACAAGTTCCGGCATCAGCGTATCCATCAGCGAGATGTAGATGGTATATTCCGTCGGATCCGTCTCGAAATCGAAGGTCTTGTTCGCAACCAGGTCGCCATTCGGCAACAGCGTGAACAGCGTATCGGCACCGTCGGCACCTCCCGTCAATTCGAACTTGTCGTGGATGTAGTTTTCGGGCTTGCTGATTCCCGAAATGGCCATCGTGTCAACATCTTCGCCATGTTCCACATGTCCCACGACAACGCCGGGCTCGTTGTGTTCCTTGAATTCGAACGGCCAGGATTCGAAGGTTGGCGGTTCGTTGATGTCAATCACCTCGATAACGCGCTTGAGCGTATCGGCAAGGCCATTCACGTCTGTCACGACAATCGAAACTTCATGTTTCGGATTAATCGTCTCGTAGTCGAGCTTGGCGCTATCCTTCACCGTGACGACAACCTTGGTCTTCGCGCCCGTGGTATCCAGCGCGATCGAGAACAGGGAATCGGCACCCGAATTCTTGTCATCCAAAAGTGTCGGAATAAGATGCTTCACTTCGCCGAAATCTTCGTCAGCAACGACATAGCTCACAACAACGGTTCCTGTCGGCACGTTCTCTTCGACACCCACGGTAAGGGTCTTCTTGCCCTGCGGGTCAACACCACGACCTGTGGTATCGCAGTTCGCAATGCACTTTTCATCGGAATCGTCATCGCCGTCATCATCGTCATCCACGATAATCTTCGGATTTTCGCCCTCGTTGGAAAGCTTGATTGTGACCGATGCCGTAGCGGAATTCGTGCCATCCGAGACCTTCACATGGAATGTGAACACGGAATCCTTTTCATAGTTCAGCCTGTCGCTATCGGCAACCTTGATGACATTGGAATCCAAATAGAACGGGACGTCATTCTCGAGAATCGTGTACGTGAGTGTGCTGAACGCCTTGTTCAGCACGTCAGGATCCGTAGCGTCGAGTTCGCCCACCACAGAATTGTTCGGGAGGTTTTCGGCGATGGTCTTGGTGAAGTCCTTAACCACAGGAGCCTCGTTCACATCCTGCACCTTGATGATACGCACGATGGAATCCTGGAGGCCGTCCGGGTCCGTAATGAAGACCGTCACTTCATGTTCGAGCTTGACCTTCTCGTAATCGAGCTTCGAGCCATCCTTCACATACACGACCACTTTCGTCTTGCCGCCTTCCGTCTTCATGCCAACCTTGAAGAGGGAATCGACACCCGTATTGTTGTCGTCCTTCAGACTCGGCGTCAGGTTGCCCACGTCGCCAACGTCCTCGTCCGCAACCACATAGGCAAACACGACCACGTTGGTTGCGCTATTTTCATCGATGCCCACCGTAAGGGTCTTCTTGGAAACCGGGTCGTGTCCGCGGCCAGTCGTATCGCAGTTCGCGATGCAATCCTCGTCGGTATCATCGTCACCGTCATCATCGTCATCGACGACAATCTTCGGAGTCTCATTCACATCCTTAAGGTTGATGGTGACAAGGGCTGTATCGACCAAGCACATCTCGGTGTAGTTGCCCGTCGAGGGATTCTTCTCGCAGTTCTTCACTTCCACGTTAAAGACAAACGTCGGAGTCGTCTCGAAGTCGAGCTTCGTAGAATCGCCTACCCTAACCTTGTTCGAATCCATGTAGAACGGCATGTTTTCGGTAATGATCGCGTAATCCAGATGGCCGAAATCAGCCACATGCTTCGTATCGGGATCCGTCGCGGAAAGTTCTGTCACGACGGCATCCTTCGCAAGATTTTCGGGCTGCTCCGCGGTCTTGTTCGCAATCGTCGGGGCTTCGTTCACGTCCTTGATATTGATAGTACGGATGAGCGTATCTGTCGCACCGCCGGCATCCTTGACCGTCAGGATAACCGTATACACGGAATCCACAGCTTCGTAGTTGAGCTTGGTACTATCCTTCACCACGACGGTCACTTCCGAATGAGCGTCGTTCAGCTTCACGTCAAAGAGCGTAGCCGCAATGCCGCCGGGCACAGAATCGGTGAGGGCCACAGTCAACTTGCCGGCATCGTTCGCATCCACGTCCGTAATCGCAAACGTATGGATTTCAGTACCGGTCTTCGAATTTTCGGCAATCTCGAACGGGCCGTTGCACTTGGTGTCACCCACAATGCACTTGATTTCCGGAACTTCGTTCACGTTCGTAAGGGTAATCGTCACGGTAGCGGTATCGGCAAGGCAGCGTTCAGTGTACTTGCCCGTAGAGGCGTTCTTCTCGCAGTTTTCCACTTTCACATTGAAGGTGAACACCGGAGTTGTCTCGAAGTCAATCTTTGTCGAATCGTCAACCCTGACCTTGTTCGAATCCATATAGAACGGCATGTTTTCGGTAATGATGGAGTAATCCAAGTGACCAAAATCAGCCACATGCTTCGTATCGGGATCCGTCGCAGAAAGTTCCGCCACAACGGCGTCCTTCGCAAGATTTTCGGGCTGATCCAAACTCTTGTCGGCAATCGTCGGCTTTTCGTTCACATCCTTGACATTAATCGTGCGGATGAGCGTATCGGTCTTGCCACCAACATCCTTGACCGTCAGGACAACCACGTACACGGAATCCACCGCTTCGTAGTTGAGCTTGGAACTATCCCTCACCACGATGGTCACTTCCGAATGAGCGTCGTTCAGTTTCACGTCAAAGAGCGTCGCCGCGGTACCACCGGGCACAGAATCGGTGAGGGCAACAGTCAACTTGCCCGCATCGTTCGCATCCACGTCCGTAATCGCAAATGTGTGGATTTCAGTGCCGGTCTTCGAATTTTCGGCGATTTCGAACGGGCCGTTGCACTTGGTATCACCCACGATGCACTTGATTTCCGGATCCTCGTTCACGTTCTGAAGCGTGACCTTCACGTCGGCCGTATCGGCAAGGCAGCGTTCAGTGTAATTGCCCGTAGAGGCATTCTTCTCGCAGTTCTTCACCACCACACGGAAAGTGTATTCCGGAGTCGTTTCAAAGTCAAGCAGGCTAGCATCGCCCACCTTCACCTTGTTCGAATCCATGTAGAACGGGACATTCTCAATGATGGAGAAAGCCAGATGGCGGAACTCGACATTCTTCGTATCGGGTTCATCGACCGTCATTTCGCCCACGACTTCATCGTTTTCGATATTTTCATCCGGGGTGAAGTTCCTGTTGGCAATGACCGGAGCTTCGTTCACGTCAAGCACCGTAATCTTCTTGTCGAGCGTTACGGAATTGCAACCGGCAACGCCGTTCTGATCCTTCAGGGTCAGAGCAACAAAGAATACAGAATCGCCATTTGCATCCAGTATCGCTTCGAAATCCGGAGAATTCTTAACGCGAATCACGGCGTATGTCTTGCTGTCGCTCTGTTCAATTTTTGCTTCAAACAGGTTGTCGGCAGAAATTGCATTTTCTTCCATATCCGAAAGGACAACCTTCAGAGCTGTCGCAAAATTGGCATCGACAGCATCGACATCCATGATTTCGTAGCGAGCGATTTCCGTTGTCGCAAGCGTGTTTTCGGGCACGTCATAGTTGTCCTTGTCGTCGTCGATAATAATGGGCGGTTCGTTCTCGTCGGTAAGTGTAACCGTCACCGTAGCCGTATCGGCAAATACACCATCGGTCACTCTCACATGGAGCGTAATTTTGTGGTCCGGAAGAGTCGTTTCGTAATCAAGGACGGCACCTTCGAGAACCCTAATTGTACCGGCAGCATCGATCTCGAACTGGGTCGACGTTTCCACAAAGCTATAGTAGAGGGTTCCGAAAGCGGCATTTGCCGTATCCGGATCAGAAGCAACGACTTTGCCGACAAGCGTTCCTGCCGCAGAATTTTCGGCAATCGTGAAGTCGCCATCCTCGGCAGTCGGCTTTTCGTTCTCGTCAGTCACGAAAATCGTCGTGAAAGCTGTATCGGTAAGGCTTCCTTCGGCGGCACCACGGTCCGTAAGCAGGAGCCTTACATCGAAGAGAACCTCATTTTCGCCATTTGCCAGCAGGGCTTCGTAATCAAGCTTCGCGCTGTCCTTTACGGTAATGACAATCCTCAGAGAATGGTCCGTCGTATCCTCCACCACAGTGGCTTCGAAAAGGTCTTCTGCAGTCACACCTTCAGACTCGATAAGGTTTTCGAGTTTGGCCGTCAAAGTTGTCCTTCCGTCGTCATTATCCTGGTCCGTAACCTTGATTGACGCAAACACGACTCCATTCCCCGTATTTTCGACAACGTTATATTCGTTTTCGGGTTCCTCGATGTGCGGTGGCTCGTTCAGGTCGTTGATTATGATGACCACTTCAACCGTCTGCGGCAAGAAGCCATCCGTAACAACAACATGAATAATCCAACTGGATTTTGTTTCAAAATCAAGAGCATCATCTTCAGAAACCGTAATAACGCCCTGATTGTCGATTGCAAACGGAACATCCGTTTCAACAAGACTGTACTTGAGCACACCGAAGTCTGCGCTCTTTACATCCGGGTCTGTCGCAAGCAGCTTGCCGACCTCGGTTCCAGCCTTGGAATTCTCGTCCACCGAGAACGTCGTATCACGAACAACCGGAGCTTCGTTCTGGTCGACAATCTGGAGCACGACAACAGCATAGGCTGAATCTTTGCCCACACCGCTGGTCGTAGCAGCATTGTCGACGACCTTCACCTTGATGGCAAGCACGCTGTCGGCCGATTCGTAATTCAAAACAGCGTCATTCTTTACAGAGACAACGCCCGTTGCGGGATCCATCTCGTAGAGCGACGTAATCTTATTGTAGTTGGCCTCGGTGAATGTTTCATCAAAGGCGTTATCGAAAGAATATGCCAAAGCATCACCTTCGATATCCGCACCGACGATGGAACCGGACTTCACCTCGTGGTCAACTTCGCCGATCTTAATTGTATCGGCAGTTATCGTCGGCTTGTCGTTCACCGGATTTACCTTAACCGTAACGGTGTAAGGCTTTTCAGACACGACATTATCCGCATCCTTCATTTTGAAGGTAAAGGAAGTATAAGCCGGAGAAACACCATATTCATCCTTTGCAGCAATGAATTGCAAATCTACGTTTGTCGTTTCATTAATCGGAATAAACTTATTCAAATCAGAGCTTGTAAGCGTGTCGCCATTACTCAGCAAGAACCCTTTTTCGGGAAGCGACATAATCACGACGCCCTGTTCAACCTTATCAAAAGCAGATGCGTACTTGAACATGGAAGAATCAAATGTAAAGAATTCATCTTCCGTAGCAGCGATTTCAAAGTTTTCACTAGTCGGTTCAATATTCGCATCGACAATAATCAAGTCGAAATAACCATCCAACTTATTACCCGGCAACACTGCACCAGAAATATTCGTGATTTTCAAGCGAAGAGTTTCATTCGGCCTTTCAACCAATTCGTCCTTAGCGACATTAATCCACACACTAACATCAGGAGCATCAGCAGGAGTTTTTGCATCTTTAAGGATTGTCACCTTGCCCATGTCCTGCCCACATATGGGGAACAGGTATTTCTTTCCATCAGTGGAATGAGAATAGACACCTCCATCAATGTTGTCTAAGAGGAAATCACTTTCCTTCGCCGACGAATTTTGCAAATCAAAGCAGTAGTCAATGAACACATCTGCCGGAGCGGGGGTATCGAGCGCAATGGGAACCTTTACCAGCAAATCGTTTTCAGGGAATTCAAGCGGAGTATCGGCCTGAGGCTTTAAATCCAAGACCGGCGGATCAATCGGAACAAAAACAAAGCTTCGGCCATCAAATTCGTTACCAACCACCAGTTCATTAGCAATCAACTGTCCAGCAAAGTTAATGTTACTCTGCAAGAAAATCCTTCCGGTAGAAACATATGTTCCCAGAAGGATACTGTTGTCCGTATTTTTAATGTTTATGTCATGATCTGTATAGAACAACAGATTACCCGCATACTTTTCAGCAGGAACTTCAACAACAGAACCATCTTCTTGCGGAGTCCTATAAACGATTTGAATAACAGTATGGTTTCCCAACTGTATCTGATGTACAAAGATACGTGTCACACGACCACCTGCAGGCATACTCACGATAATTCGAGCACCATCAGTACCGTTAATACCTGTATGAATTTCGTCTATGTACAAATCATAGGGGTCCTTGCTCCCATTTTCGGCATCAGGAACAAAAATTTTCACTTCACCATTATTCGTACCAATCTCGATATTACTTGCCGTTGGGGATTCCGGCCAATCAAGACGAGGAATGCTAACCGCGGTATTTGCAGAAGGCTGATCAGGACAGTTACTAATTGGTTGAGCCTGAAATCCAGCCGTTCCACCACCAGTAACCGCTGTATTGTCCAAGCATATCGGAGCAGCATAATAACAGTTATTACAGTTCTGACCCGACTCGAAAGAACCTCCACGAATAGGTCCCGTAGTGAACTTATACCCATCTCCGGTAGTTATTTGCCCCGCAACGACAATGGGACCACCTAACTGAGTTCCAACCGACACTCCCTGCCCATCCGGTTGTTCAGCTCTAAAATAACCATTGGATCCGGTCCAGCCCGATTCATCGTGAATGATAACGCGGTTTCCGGTCTTTACAAAATCGTTCCCGAACAGTTTATACTTGACGAGATAATTCCAGTATTCCTGCTGCAGGTTTGCCACAATACGGTTCCCTTGGGCATCAACGAAGTAAAGCGGAGCCACATCCATTGCAAATGAAGCGCCTATTCCAATTAGGAATATTACAAGGCCAAAAATTTTCTTCTTCATGTTATCCACCACAGGATAGGGTTTAGACCAAATCCCCACACACAAGTAAAAATACTAAAAAAATCTTACATTCAAAGACCGGCAAGGGGGAAATCGGAACAAATCGGGCCGTTTTTCGGCCACCTGGAATATCCCGTGAGCCAAATCACACTGATTTGTAAAGTTTTAAAAACAAAAAAAAAGAAAAGGCCCGGGAAAACACCCAGGCTTTTCATTTTTCTTGGCAACGCTAGTCCTGTTTCGGGCGCTTGTAGCCGAAGCTCTTCAGCAGATCTTCCTTGACGGAGCGGACAGAGCCCTTCACGTTCGAATCCTTGTCCGGGCTATACACGCCGCTTCCCTTCTTCGACTCGACCATCGGGGGCAGCGAACAGCGCAGCGTGCTCTTCAGTTCGACCTCCGTCTTGAAGACGTAGGCGCCAGTCGCGTAGAGCCGTCCCGACTTCGAGCGGACGTCGCCGTTGCGGTCCGGCTTCATTTCGAAGTAAAGCGTGAGGAGTCCCGCATCGTTCACGTATTCCGGATCGTTCAGGTCCTGCGTAAACGAGTAGTAGTCCACAAACTGGCCAAGGCTCGTGTAAATCCAGATATTCACGTACATCTTGGTCTTGAAGAGGTTCGCCTTGCTGAAGTCCTTGCCGGCGCTCTCGGCAAACTCCGCATCGCAGTACTGCTCCACATACTCGTCGACGGAGATCTTCTCGCTGGTCTTGGAATCGACACCCTGCAGCGGGACCATGCCGTCCTTCGAGACGATATCGTCAAGAGTCGCAAGTCCGCCCGTCGCTGTCGCTATAGGCACCTTCGCATCGATTCCGAGAGTCGGTCCCAAGTGACCGGAAAGTCCCGGATACGGCACATCCCCGCTCCCGTCCTTCGTCTTGAAGCTTCCGCCCACCTGGGTTTCCACTTCCTTGTCCGCCTTTGTATTGTAGATGGAGATGGCGAATGTTTCACCCTCTTCGGGTACGTTCTTTGCATAGTATTCATCCGTCTTCTCACGAGTCACGACCGTCACAGGCTGCTCGACCGCGATATCCACGTCCTTCGCATTCTTCATGATGACGATAATCGTGTCGGAAGCCTCGTTCCCCGCCTTGTCGCGGTAGAAGCGCACGATGGCGTTTGCACCCTTCTCGAGGCCCTGCGTAATGAGTGTATCTTGCACGATAGCGCCACGGCCGTCGCCCATATCTACGGTCCACTTCACTTCCACGAAATTCGAGTACACGAGGTCCCCATCGGCAGGCGAGAGGATTTCCACAACGGGAGCCACCTCGTCGAGCACGATGAAGAGCGAACGAGTCGCCGAATTGCCGTACTTGTTCGTATAGGTGTAGCTCACCTCGTAGCCGATGTTGCCATCGCCGTTGCGGACTATGTCGCCCTTTTCATCCACGCCGTAAGAAACCGCAACGACGTTGCCGCTGGCGTCCACGTAGTCGTACGTCACCGTAAAGACAGCCGCATCCAAGGACTTTTCATCCTTCGTACCCTTGCCATCCTTGCCGGACTTTCCGGACTGACCGTCCTTGCCCGTTTCGGAAGTTTCCAGGGCCGCGCTCGCAAAGCTTCCCGCAGAGTGGAAGACCTCGCCCGTAACCGCATCGGCTTCGTAAGAAATGCGCACCTCCTGGCCGTTCACTTCGGTCGTGTAGGTGACAGTCATGACCTTAGCCCCGTTCCCGTTCTCGAGAATATTTCCCTTCAGGTCGGTCTTGTAGCTTACGACAACTTCCTTGCCGTTCACCACTTCCATGTACGATACGACGACCGTATCCCCGTTTACCGGCGAGTAGGTCACTCCGGAAGCAGGATTCTCGTTCAAGGTGAACCCCGCATCTACGATACCCGATAGGGTCCCGCTAAACGTTTTTTCAGGCACCTTCATCGTGTCGAGTTCCACCTTCACCGTAAAGGATTCCTTCGAACCGGTCACCGTATCCGTCACGGTCACCCTGATGTCATTTTTCGGGTCGTTTACATAGAAGGTCGGGTCGTTAGCCGCCGGTTCCTCGATAACCGTGAATATGCTCGCCCATGCGGCCTCATCCACAGCCTTCGTCACCGTCACGACCGGAGTAGCCGTGCTCATGTAAACCACCAGCGTATCTGCTCCCGGGACATCCTTAGTCGGATCCTGGAACGTGCGGATGATGATGTTCTCGCCTTCGTGGATATCGAGGTCGCAGTCAGGGCCCATGAGCTTGCCGTCGGCCTTCCATTCGATACAAAGGTCCGTGGTGTTCACGTAAAGCGTGTCGGGATTCAAGACGACCGTATCGCGCGTCTCGGCACGGGTAATCTGAACTTCGGACTTCTCGACGACATTCGTCACCTTCACAGTCACGAGCGCCGTATCCGAAAGCAGCCCATCGGTCACGCGCACCTTGATGGTAAGTATGGAATCCTTCTCGTAATCAAGTTCCTTCTTGAGCACGACCGTGCCATCTTCCTTCACATCGAACACGCTGCTCTCTTCCACCAGTTCGTAGGTCAGCGTGCTGAACGCCTTCGCCGTATCGGGATCGGACGCAACAATCTTGCCAATGTCGCTACCGACAGCGGCGTCTTCCTTCACCGTGATGGTCTGGTCAGGCACATCCGGAGTTTCGTTCACGTCGTTCACCTTGATGGTCACGGTCGCCGTATCGGTATAGCCGAACTTGTCGGTCACGACCACGGTCATCGTGTATTCGTTCTTGGTTTCGTAATCGATGGTACTGTCAGCCTTCACCGTAATCTCGCCGGTCGCGGAATCAATAACGAAGGTGTCGGTCGGATCCTTGATGCTGTAGGTAAGCACATCGTCTTCATCCACATCAGATGCAGTTACGAAACCGACGCTCGTCCCCGCGGGCACATTCTCGTCGACCGACAACGTGGGAGTCTTGTCATCAAACTTCGGCGGTTCCGGCGTATCGTTGAGTTTCACCGTAATTGCGGCGGTATCGGAGAGACCGTCCTGGTCGGTAACAACCACATGGAACGTAAACACGGAATCCGTCTCGTAATCGAGTTTGCCGGGTTCTTTAACCCGAATGATGTTGGAATCGAGTTCAAACGGCACTTCTGTCTCTACAATCTCGTAAGTGAGTACGCGGAACTGCGCCGCAGTGTCGAGATCAGACGCGATGACAGCCCCCGCGGAATCGCCCTTCCTGGGATTTTCGTCAATCGCGAACACAGCATCCTCAATAGAGGGAGCCTCGTTCACGTCATTCACCTTGATGGTCACGGTAGCCGTATCGGTAAGGCCATCCTTGTCAGTCACCACCACCTTCACCGTGTACGAGGACTTGGTTTCAAAGTCGATGGTGCTATCGGCAATGACCTTGATTTCGCCCGTAGAAGGAACAATCTTGAACGTACCCGTTTCATCGATAATGGAATACGTCAGGTTTTCCGTACCATCCACGTCACTTGCAGTCACTACACCAACATGAGTGTCGGCAGGTGCATTCTCGTCCACCGTAAGCACAGGGATGTTGTCCCCAAAGTGAGGAGGTTCGTTCACGTCGGTAAGTTTCACCGTCACGAGAGCCGTATCGGTGAACTCGCCATCATAAACAACCACATGGAACGTGAGCACGGAATCCGTCTCGTAATTCAGCTTGCTCGGATCCTTTACCTTGACGATGTTCGAATCCATCACGAACGGCACGCCGCTTTCCACAATCGTATAGGCAAGCTTCGTGAATGCCGCCGCCGTATCGAGTTCCGTAGCGACAACCGGACCGACAACCGTACCGGAATCGCAAATTTCAGGAACTTCGAGGTTTGTATTCGCAACAGACGGAGCCTCGTTCTTGTCGAGCACGCGAATCGTCACAGCGACATTGTACGAAAGCGTATCGGCAAGCTTCGTCGTCGAAGCCATGTCACGCACATGCACCGTCACCGTGTATGTCGATTTAGTCTCGTGATCCAAAACGGCCTTCTTGACAGAAATCTCGCCCGTAGAGGAGTTTATCTGGAAAATATCGGTAGCACCGCCCACCAGGGTATAGACAAACGCATTGTCATCCACATCCTTCACGACGAGCGACCCAGTCGCTTTTGCACCGACTGCAGAATTTTCAACAATGGTAAATTCGCTCGCCGTAGCACTCGGCTTATCGTTTACTGCAGCAAGATTTACCGTCATGATAGCGGCACCCGAGGTGGAGTTCATCTCGTCACGAACCTTGAACTGGAAGGTGGTGGCAGGAGTCCCGAAATCATCCTTCTTGCCCGTGTACTTGAGGTCGCCGATGGAATCCACCGGAATAAACTGGCCCGCAGTAACGTTGCCGCCCTTGTAAGTCAAAGTACCCTTGTTCGGGAGCGTGGCCACAACCACGCCCGTTTCCGCATAGCCCTTACTCGAAGAGTACGAGAAGTCGCTCGTCTTGAAGGTGTACGCCACATCTTCGGTACCCGTCACGCTAGAAGCACCAGCAACCGGCGGGTTATTCGCATCTACAATGGTCAACGTAAAGTGACCCTCACGTTCATTGCCTTCCAACACAGCACCTGCAAGGTTGAATATCTTCATGTGCAGGTATTCTTCACTTTCTCCGATGCCATCGATAAACACGTTCAGGTACGCCTTGTTCTCATCGTAGGGAGTGAGGCGATGTGCAGGGATAACCACATAGCCGGAGTCATGATGGACAACATGGCTTACATACACACTATCTATTATAGGCATAGAGGTATCGTCATTTTCATGGACGTAGTTCCACGTGGTATCACTCCATTCGCATACCGGGAACGGAGCCTTTGCCGTCCTCTGGAAATCCTCCAGCGTTGCCGTCGAGAGATTCAAATCGAAGCAGTAGTTGAAATCGACAGACGTGTTCGTTACGGTATCGAGAGATATCGGAATTTCCGCATCGTCGTTGTTTTCGGGGAAGGCTCCGTTCTGGAGCACTTCCGGGTCAATTTTCAGTATGGGTGGGTCAAACGGCACATAGCGGAAATCGCCCACGATATCGGATTCGAACCACAGATTATTTGCCACAAGTTGGCCAGCGAGTGTAAAGTGGTTTTCAATGGTGAACTTACCTGTCGTCATGAAGGTTCCCTGGTAACTCGGCTTGACCATAGATTTCCAGTGAACATCCTTATTTGTATAGAACATCAGGTTACCAGCATATTTCGCATTACTTATGTAGTTACTATCGACAAGAGCGCTCACATCCCACTCTTTGGTGGTCGTATTGTAAACGGCGTTCCTATCGACATAGACAACCTGAATCACCGCGCTGTTTGCACTCGGCTGAATATTGAAACCATCGCGCACAAAGATTCTTGTAAGGCGACCACCATGCGGCATTACAACGTACAAGTACTTGTGTGCGCTGTTGTGCATATAGATATTTTCAATATACAGGTCATACGTGCCATATTCGTTAATATAAGCGCTTTCCGGCGGAACATGGATATAGGCAACTTCGTCAATACCATTGGACATATTGATACCTGGAGCCCATTCTGCAGGTTCAGGCCAAAGAGGCACACGCAAGTGAGTATCTACCGGAGGGACCTCCACCGGGCAAGACTGGTACGTACCCACTGCAAACGGATAGGCCACGTATTTGTAGTATTCCGTAACAGGGACAAGGTCACCCGTTTCAGGATTCTCAACATTATAAGTGTAAGTAGAATCGGCAGTCGCAGCATCCGCAGCAACCACACCCGACGTTCCATAGACACCGCCCTTGACCATTGCAGCCCAATTGGTCAGTGTATTATCGTAAGCCTGCGAAGAACGTGTTCTGATAGAGCCCTGCACGCAATAAGGTCCTTCATAGATGGCTCCAGAAACCGGACCAGAATTTGCCGCCCAATCTGCAATTGCAAAATCACCAAGAACCCTTACCGGGCCTCCACTCAGGGTATCATTATTGGGAGTCGTGCCATCATCCGAGAGATGCAACCCCTTTCCCGAAAGAAGCGGCCCGCCCACATGATGAGCTCCGTTGAAAAAGGAAATATCGCCCGTTGCAGTGCCGTTATAGCCATTTTTATCCGCAATATGCACCGTATGCTTATTGAACGTCAATCCTTCAGAGCCCCATAGCTTGTACTTCATCAAACCTTCCCAGTACTCTTGCTGGGAATCGGCATTTTCCGCGGCCGAATTTCCGAGGCTTTCAAAGTAAAGCGGTGCAACCTTGGCCGCAAAAGCAACACCAAATAGGCTGGACAAAAGCACAGCCAAATAAACCGTTTTTTTCAATCCTTCAAACATGATCGCCTCCTGAAAAACAGGACTTTCAAAAAATGTTCTATATAGGCACGAAATGAAACGGAATTTTTACATCCCACAAAAGTAATATATACAAAAATTTACAGGATGGAACATTTCGTCTCTTTTTTTGTGCACAAAATCTCATTTTTTCAACAATTTTTCAACAAAATGGCGAATTTCGCTCAAAAAAGGCATTCAAATTTCTTGTTCTTTGCAGAAAATTTTCTATATTTGAGGTTCCTAGGCCCTGCGCAATGACTATTTGCGGGCAACTCGCCAGGGCGAAAGCAGCAACGGACTTGTGAATTTTTATGTGCTCAGGTCGCCTAGGATTTCTTTTTTTTGCAACCCTCGGGTTGCACTTTTTTTAACTAAAGATCCCCGCCTGCGCGGGGATGACGAAGCAGCAATGATTCTCTGGACCGTTCGCCATACCAAGCCCTACAACCCGAATGACGTCTGCTACGGACGACTCGACTTTGACGTATCCCCCTCATTCGAAGACGAGGCAAAAAGCGCCATCGATGACTACCTGAAGGCTGGCGCCCACCCGACCCGACTCTTCAGCAGCCCGCTCCTGCGGTGCATGCGACTCGCCGAGAAGGTTTCGGGGGCCACCGGGCTTAACATCGAGAAAGACGACAGGCTCATGGAGATAAACTTCGGCACGTGGGAAGGCCAGAAGCTCACCGCCGTCCCCCGCAACGAGATGGCCGCCTGGAAAAGCGACTGGCGCGGGTACAGGTTCCCCACGGGCGAAAGCTTCCACGACGTGGACAAGCGCGTAGAGTCACTTCTTGACACGCTCGACGACAACGGCGAATACCTGTGGGTAAGCCACGCGGGCGTAATCGCTGCCCTCCAGCACTTCGCGTGCGGACTGCCGGACGAGGTCTTTGTCGAAGGGATGTTCAGCTACGCGATGGTCACGCGATTCGAGTTCACGCGCAACAGCGAAGGGCATTTCCGCGGGAAGTTCACGACCGTGCACGAAGGCATCAAGATGCCCCCGCTCGTGATGGGTGATTGATAATTGATAATTGATAATTGTCGCTCCGCGACTGCGGTGTGACGAAGTTGTCAAAAATCTAGCGAGAACATCGCCTGCGCGCCACCGGTAAGGTTCGGCAACAGCGCAAAGTGCATCGGGTTATCGAAGTCGCTCAGCAGGGCATCGACAACCGCATCGCCGAGGGAATACAGGTAGATAAGCGCCAATCCCCAGATATACTGGTTCCTGTTCTTGCGGTAATACGTGACGCGCTCGGTCACGCGGTCAAGTTCCTCAGACGAGGAATTCTCTTTCTCCAGAAAGTGCTTGCGGTCGAGGTAGTATTCCACCATGTTCTGCGAGGTGCGGATACTCGCCGCCGCCCCGATGAGTCCCATATAAAGTAAGCCCGCCTTGCCAAACTCGCCATTGTACATTTGTCCGAGTCCCGGAATAAGCCCAAGCAACAGCGCCGTCGTCATGCTGCGGAGTTCCACGCTCCTGTAGTTGTTATTGTACCAGATGCCGAAAGCGTCCATCATCCCATACAAGTGAAGACCGAACAGCCAGGCATTCTCGGCGTAGCGCAGGTCCTCCTGTTCCATCTTCTTGTCGCTCTTCTCGCGCACGCGGTTTGCATACTCGTTCCGCTTGTTCTGGTAATAGGCCAGGCTGTCGCGGTTGTCCATTTCGCGTATAATCTTCGTGTACATCGATACGGAATCGCGGAAGGGTCGCGCCTGTTCGAGCACGCGGTCCTTCTGCCAAGCCTTGTTGATATACACTTCGTAAAAGAGCAGCGCCTCGATACCCGTGATGAACCCGCCCCGAACGTAATGTTCCGTATAGTAATGCCCTCCGCCCGGCAAAATACTCAGGAGCATGGTAAGTCCAAGCGAATTGCGCTTCGTGGGAATATCCCACTCGTTCACGGGAAGCGTATCTATGGATTCAATACCCGTCTTGCCCTTCACCAGCGGGTCACCCACAAAAGAGGACGAATCTGGCTGTACGGAATCCGCCGGAACCGTCTGCGCAGCCGATACGCCAGCAAAAAAGAGGCTCACAAGCAGGATTATGGCAGACAGGTATTTAAACATCGTAAAGAAATATAGTTAAATGCGAGAAACCGGGTGCGCAGGGCGACTCCGAAAAATATATTTTTCAAGAAAATTTCAGGTTTTATCTACAATGTCATTTTATGACACACAATTATTCTAAATTACGGAGTATGGAAATGAAGAACGAACAAGCCGTCACGGACGCAAACATCGAAGGCATGGAAATCGAGGCCAGCGCACTCGAAGCAAAAATTGCCGAACTGGTCCGCGCCATCAAGGCGACCCTCATCGAACGCGGCGAGATGATGGCAACAGCGGAATCGTGCACGGGCGGGCTTGTAGCGTCGAGCATCGTGAACGAGCCCGGTTCTTCAGAAGTCCTTGCAGGCGGAATCGTCGCCTACCAGAACGAGATCAAGGAAAAACTCCTCGGAGTCCGCCACGAGACCCTCGAACAGTTCGGTGCCGTAAGCGAACAGACCGTCCAGGAAATGTCCAAAGGCGCACTCGAAAGGTTCGGCTGCCAGTGGGCTGTATCCACCTCGGGCATCGCCGGGCCGGGCGGGGCCGTCCCGGGCAAGCCCGTGGGCACCGTCTGGATGTCGATTTCCTGGAAAACAGGCAACAATTGTTTGCAAAATGAGGCTTTTTGTAAAATTTTCGACGGTGACAGGCACAAAGTGAGGCTCAAAACCGTTTTTATAGTGCTGGGCAAGCTACTTTTTTTGTTAAATAACCAAAAAAGCACTTGCACAAGTGAACACTAAATAGTATATTTAGACAAGAAAAACAAAAAATGGAGTCCAATATGGCAAAGAAAAACACGACACCCACAAGCAACCTTTCCGCCGACAAGGCAAAGGCGGTCGAAGCCGCCATTGCGCAGATCGAAAAGAACTATGGTAAAGGTTCCATCATGGCTCTCGGACAGCAGCCCGTCGAAGAGATCCCCGTCATCCCGACCGGGTGCATCCAGCTCGACATGGCTCTCGGCGTGGGAGGCTTCCCCCGCGGCCGCATCATCGAAATCTACGGTCCCGAATCTTCCGGCAAGACGACGCTTACCCTGCACGCCATCGCCGAAGCCCAGAAACTCGGCGGAGTCGCAGCCTTCATCGATGCGGAACATGCCTTCGACGCGGTCTACGCCCGCAAGCTCGGTGTCGACATCGAATCCCTCCTCGTTTCCCAGCCAGACACTGGCGAACAGGCCCTTGACATCGCCGAAACGCTCGTCCGCTCCGGCGCCATCGACATCATCGTAATCGACTCCGTGGCCGCCCTCGTGCCACAGGCCGAAATCAACGGAGAAATGGGCGACAACCACGTGGGTCTGCAGGCTCGCCTCATGAGCCAGGCGCTCCGCAAGCTCACCGGCATCCTTTCGAAGTCCAACACCTGCATGCTCTTCATCAACCAGCTGCGCATGAAGATCGGCGTGATGTTCGGGAACCCCGAGACCACCACCGGCGGCAACGCCCTCAAGTTCTACGCCACCCAGCGTATCGACATCCGCCGTATCGCAGCCATCAAGGACGGCGAAGAGGTCATCGGCAACCGCACTCGCGTGAAGGTCGTCAAGAACAAGGTCGCGGCCCCGTTTACCCAGTGCGAATTCGACATCCTCTATGGTTGCGGAATCTCCCGCGAAGCCTCCATCCTTGACCTTGCATGCGAGCTCGACATCATCCAGAAGAGCGGAGCCTGGTTCAGCTACAACAACGAACGCATCGGCCAGGGCCGCGAGAACGCCCGCCTGTTCCTCAAGGACAATCCGGAACTCTGCTCCGAAATCGAGCAGAAGATCCGCGAGAGCATGAAGGACGTGGAACTCTTCAAGCTCGGCGAAAACGACGCGCTCGAAGCCGACGACGACGCCGAAATCAGCGCAGTCGAAGAAGGCTAGTCGATAGCCCCGAATTCTTCCTAAACCAAAAAACTCCGTTCCCTCCTTTAGCCATTGGGAGGGCCCGGAGTTTTCGTTTTTTTAAAGTTTTAATTTGGCAGCAAGCAAAAGCCGTCGCTTTTTTATATCTTTAGAATCATGAGATTCCTTATCGCGTTCGCACTGGCATTCGCCCTACTTCCGGCATCCTACGGCCAGGACCTTTGCGTCCACAAGCTTTTCGAACGCTCAATGATAGCCAATCTCGAAGGATGGTTCATCAACGTGCAGCACTCGCGCGCCCGTATCGACATCGAATGGAGACACCACGAGCAAGAGCAGGTCGACACGTTCTTCATCCACCTGCCCGACCGTCCCTCCTTCAAGTACATCACGACAAATGACCTACGCTATATCGAACAGGATTTTCCGAAACTGAAGCGCCAAATGGCGATGCACCACCTCCGCGACGAAATCGCAAACACGCCCATCAAATACGACGACCTGGAACTCCTTGCCCACGGGAACTTCCTGTGCAAGGATACAAGCGAACAGAAACCGAACATTCTCTCGACCGCATTCTCGAACATGTGGTGGAGCATCGCCCTCGACACGCTGCCGCAACCGAACTCGGTCACCATGCGCGGCGCCCGCAAAGAAAAGAGGGTCATCCAGATCAATTCATGGAAAAAATTTTCCGGGCTTGATCTTCCTGCACTTGCAACCGTGGAACACCCGAACTACAGGGGCAACATCTGGATCCGTTCCATCTACCCCATCGAAGACCTGGCAAAGGATCCCCTGCGCGAAAGCATATTGAATACGGACCGCGCCTACCGCACGTTCTTGTGGATCGGAAACGAGAAGTAACCCTGGTACTGCAGCTGTACGATAAACTGCTGGCTCAGGTCGCCATCGTAGAACGAGTCCTTCAGCCTTTTCCAGAAACCCAGTTCAAGGGTGGCGCTATGCAATCCGTCTTTCCAGGAAAGGTGCGGGCCAAGTTTCACCATCATGTAGCGAAGGGATTCCTTCTCCACCACATCGCCATTGCGCAACAGACCTGTACTAAACACGGACGTTTCGACAAGGGCAGCCACGTGTTCGCTTACCGGGATGCGGCCGAAGAATTCGAAATCCAGAACGAAGTCTCGGCTGAACACCGGCATGTTGAGCCTATAGTCATAGCTTTTTCCCTTGAAATCCGTGCTGATATCCGACAGGATATAGTGCATGTTCAAGCCTATGAGCGCCGATTTCGGGAAAAAATACTCGATTTTGACAGCGATGTCGAAAAGCTGGGCGTAGTTAAAGCCGTCGTCTTCCCCGCTCCAGACGTTATCGACGATGTAGTCCGCATTCCACGTTTCGGCGATGCGACCTTCACCGATGACATCGGAGGTCACCATTTCAAGATTGCTTCTCAGGTAGAAAAAACTCAAGTAGGTGGCCATGACCTCGACCTGCGGATTGGTCTTGAACGGCCGGAGCCCCAGCCCTGCCTGGTATCCCGCATAGAAAGGCGAAATTTCCAGGGCGCCTTCCATCTTCAGGAACGTGGGCGTCTTTCCCATTTTGTCGCCATAATTGAGTTCACCGACCGGTTCCAGCCATGTGTAATGGACATCCGCAAGCAGCTGCGGCAACCACTGTCCCCATACAAAAGGGGTATTCCCCATGATACTCCAGGAGAGGTTCGGCCCATAGCGAAAGCCATACTGGGCACTCTGGTCAAAACCGTCGCCCATGGACAGGACGAACGCGAAGACCACCGTAAGCAGCGAAATACGTATTTGACGACCAAAAAGTCCCATTTCAATGTAAAATCTAAAAAATATTCGTCCATTTGCGCAAGAAATTCTTATTTTGTAGGCACAAAACTTATAGGAGACCCTATGAAAATTTCTCATCTGTGCGTGCTTGCCCTGAGCGGACTGCTCTTTTGGGGTTGCGCAAACAAAGCTTCCTCCCCTATTCTTATCGAACGAGGTGTAGGCCAAAACGAATACGAACGCGAATACTTCGTCACGAAGGAAAGCATGGGCATCGACAAGCGCCTCAAGGACGTGTTCAAGCAGGGTTATATCGAAGAAGGCATGACCAACGACATGGTGAACCTGCTTTGGGGCCCTCCCGACCACGAAATGGAAACGGAAACCAGCAGCGTGTGGGAATACTACACACCTGAAGGCAAGCTCATCACGCGCCTCATCTGGAAGCACCCCGACCAGGCACGTTTGAAGGGCTACGAGAACGAATGGATCTTGGAAAAGATTGAAGGCGACCGCTATGGTGGCTCCCCGGCCCCGACTTCCAGCCGTTCCAGCAACTACAACTAGCCTAAATCCGGGTTAGACAAGCAAAAGCCACCTTCCCAAAGGCGGCTTTTTTGCTATATTTACGCCCGTTAAATTTTAAACCTCTCAAGGAGTTAATTATGCGTCAGTATATCATTGCTGGTAACTGGAAGATGAACAAGACCGTTAGCGAATCCATTCAGCTCGCTAAGGATATCGTGGAAGCCGTCAAGGACGTGAAGAAGACCGAAGTGGTCATCGCCCCGACTTACCTCGCCGCCGCCAAGGTCGCCGACGTCATCAAGGGTACCAACGTGAAGCTCGCCATCCAGGACATCCACTGGAAGGACCAGGGCGCATTCACCGGTAAGGTCTCCGTTGACATGGTCAAGGAAATCGGCGCCGAATACATCATCATCGGCCACTCCGAACAGCGCCAGTACTTCCACGAAACGGAAGAAACCGTGAACCTCAAGGTCAAGAAGACCCTCGAAGCCGGCCTGAAGCCGATTATTTGCATTGGCGAAACCCTCGACCAGCGCAACGGCGGCATCCTCAAGGAAGTCCTCGGTCTCCAGATTAAGGGCGCCTTCAAGGACGTTTCTGCCGAAGACGCCGCCAAGTGCGTTCTCGCTTACGAACCGGTTTGGGCAATCGGTACTGGCGTTACCGCTACCGACGAACAGGCTCAGGACACTCAGGCCTACGCCCGCTCCGTTGTTAAGGAAATCTACGGCGAAGCCGTTGCCGAAGGCATGCGCATCCAGTACGGTGGCTCCATGAAGGGTGCCAACGCTGCCGGCCTCCTCGCCCAGAAGGACATCGACGGCGGTCTTATCGGTGGTGCAGGCCTCAAGGCTAACACCTTCAAGGAAATCATCGACGCTGCCGAAGCTCGCTAATTAAAACTTTAAATTCAAGGTAAAACGACTATGACAACACTCTTTTGGATTGGTATCGTCCTGCACGTGTTCCTGTGCCTCTTCCTCATGTTGCTCGTTCTGGTTCAGAACGACAAGATGGGCGGTCTCGCAGGCCTCGGCGGCATGACTTCCCAGTCTGCATTCTCTACCGCAGGTGCCGCGACCTTCATCCAGAAGTTGACCCGCGTCGTGGCCGTGATCTTCTTTATCGTCGTCTTCCTCCTCGGCCTCATCACGGCCAAGCAGGACCAGACGGTGGAAGAATCTGCCATGCAGAAGGCGACTCGTGAAAACGCCGCCCAGCAGCAGGCTCCGGCTCCGGCCCTCCCGGGAGACTTCGCCGCTCCGGCAGCACCGGCAGCTGAAGTTGCTCCTGCAGCTGAAGCCCCCGCTGCTCCGGCTACCGAAGCTCCTGCTGCGCAATAAGGATTTTGTTGACGCAGGCGGTTTTGGCCGCCGCGTCGGCTATCCTGCGGTCGTGGTGGAATTGGTAGACACGCTAGCTTGAGGTGCTAGTGGGAGCGATCCCATGACAGTTCAAGTCTGTCCGACCGCATTACGAAGTCCGCTCTCGCGAAAAGCGAGGGCGTTTTTTTTGAAAGAGGAAAATTGTAGTTTTGTTCACAATGATTCGTTCCATCGTAACATTCATTCTGCTCATTATCTGCATTTCTATCGCGGCCCCGAAAAACCGCGACATCGAAGGCATGCTCGACCGTATCGGAAGGCAGCCACAAATGCTGGATGCACGCTACAACCTGATGTTAGCTTTGGAACAGAAAAACATCCCGGCAGTAGATTCCCTAATAGAGGTTTTGTCCAAAGAAGCATTAGAGTCTTACGCCCTAGACCGTTACGAACTCCTGCAAATCAACTTGCTATTGGAGCGCTACGACAAGGCTCTTGATATTTGGTTTGACGAATACGCCAATGCAGGGAACCTAGAACGTTATTCCTTTGCAAGAACTGACACATTACAGAAATACCTCACTTCCCTTATGGACTTGACTGACAGCAATAACGTCAAGAGAGAATCGGAAAAAATCAAGACAAGAATAGAATCCCAAGAAAAGAAAGACCTACATTCTTTACTGGCCACATTATCGAAAGCTCTTACCTTTTACAATAGATTTTACCCTGATATAGATAGATGCGATGATTCCCTGCTTTACGTTCGAGTAGGCGCAAAATTTCATTCAGGTAATTACGAGGACAACGTTAATTGGGATTGGGAAGCAGCCATGGCGAACGCACTAAAAGTCCTATCGGATTTCAGCACAAAATATCCAAGCCCCCGAACTGTCCAGTTTTCCGATTATTTAATAAAATATTTTAAAGAATCCGCAGTTACTTTTCAAGTGGTAAAAGACCCTGTACTAAGCAGGCGATACACAGGATGCTTCGGTATAGAAGCGTTCTTAAACATTTCAAATAGGCCGGAAATAATATTTGGCCTTCCACTTCAAATATGGCGAATCATCTTCATCCCCGCTTTTCAATTCTCTAAAGATTACTCCGGACCAAGTGCGACTGCCGGATTTGTCGTTTTTGATTCTCGCCACGTAAAAGTTTTTCCCCTCGTAAACATGAGCACAGGACTTGGTTTCGGTGGAGAAATCGACTATAGATTTTACATCAGTAAAGAGTCTTATGGGTTATTCGGTGTATGGTCATTTAACTTCAGATATATCGGAGGATGGTACGAGACCGAGACTAAAAACTCCATAGAAAGTCGATTCCAAAACAGATTTATGTTGGGGGTCAGTGGCTACTTGTGGTAACAGGTTGCTAAATTTTCCGCATCAATAAGGCGGACCAATCTGCACGTCGCAGAACGGTACCACGCAAAAAGGTTTGATATGAGCAGTAATCTTGTAGCGCCGGTCGGCGTTCTCGGTTTTGGCGTCGAAGGCCAGAGCACGTTTAATTACCTTGTACGTAATGGTGTCAAGGAAATCGTAGTGATGGACAAGAACCCGGTGAAGTTACCGGACACACCCGCAGACGTAAACGTGAAGGTTTTCAGTGGCGAAGGCTACCTGGACGGACTCAAGGACTGCGTAACCGTCGTACGCTCGGCAGGCGTGTACCCGATGAGTCAGGACCTGTTCAAGTTCCAGATGAACGGCGGAATCATGACGAGCCAGATTCAGCTGTTTTTAGAACAAACTAAATCCAAGAAGGTCGTAGGCGTCACGGGAACCTTGGGCAAGGGCTCGACCGTGAGCATGATTAGCCACATCTTAACCAAGTGCGGCGTAGAGAACGAAATTGGCGGGAACTTCGGCGTGCCCGCGCTCGACCTGCTCGAGACAGAGACGCCCGACCGCATCAGCATTCTAGAACTTTCCAGTTTCCAGCTGATGACGCTTTCGCTCTCGCCCGACGTGGGCGTGGTGCTGCGCGTATCCACCGAGCACCTGGACTGGCACAAGAGCGTCGAGGAATACCGGGACGCGAAGGCCAACCTCGTCCGCTGGCAGAAACGCTCCGGTACCTGCGTGTACCTGAAGGATGCAGAGCCCTCGGCAAAGATTGCAGGGGAAAGCCCTGCCGGAACGAAGTATGCCGTATGCCACGCTAACGAAGACGGTTTCGGCGACGGAGACGCCGTCATCGACGGCGCCACCCTCGCCATCGACGGCGAGAAACTTTACCTTTCGGACTGCAAGGTCCGCGGCATTTACCAGCTCGAAAACATGGCGGCGGCGACCCTCGCTTGCAAGGCCTTGGGAATCAAAGTGGCCGACGCGTTTGAAGCCCTCAAGAGCTACGAAACACTCCCCTTCCGCATGGAATTCAAGGGCGAAAAACGCGGAATCGAATTCTACAACGACAGCTATGCCACCCGCCCCGACGCGACGATCGCCGCAACCGCCAGCATGAAGCGCCCCTTCGCGCTCATCCTCGGCGGCTCCGAGAAGAACGCCGACTTCACCGAACTTTCGAACATCCTCGTGAAAGAGCGTCCGAACCTCAAGCGCATCGCGCTCATCGGCGCCACCGCCGAGCGCATGCTCGATTCCCTGAAGCAGGCCGGGCTCGATTCCGCGGGCATCGCGGCAAAGATCTTCCCCACCCTCGAGGAAGCCTTCGCCGACAGCCTAGCCATCGGCAAGGGCGGGACGGTCATCATGAGCCCCGCCTGCGCAAGTTTCGGCCTGTTCAAGAACTACAAGGTGCGCGGGCAAGTGTTCGACAAACTGGTCGCGGGCGTTTAATTTTTAATTTTTTCAAAAATTTTCACCCCTACCCCTTTACAAACGGCGCAAATCAATCTAAATTTGTTGCCGTTCCGCTAAGGACCACGCGGTCGTGGTGGAATTGGTAGACACGCTAGCTTGAGGTGCTAGTGGGAGCGATCCCATGACAGTTCAAGTCTGTCCGACCGCAGAAGAAACCCGGCTGAAAAGCCGGGTTTTCTTTTTGCTTTTAATTTCTATCTTTAGCACCAAGATAAACAACTTATATTTATTTCATGAACCGTTTCGAGCTCCTAAAGACCTCCAAGAAGTCAAAAGCCCGCCTCGGCGTGGTCCACACCGACCACGGCGACGTGACGACCCCCATCTTTATGCCCGTGGGCACCGAGGCGACCGTCAAGGCGGTCACGCCCGCCCAGCTCAAGGACATCAAGGCGGAAATAATACTTGCGAACACGTACCACCTGTACCTGCGCCCCACCACGCCCCGCATCGCGAAGGCGGGCGGCATCCACAAATTCATGGCGTGGGACGGCCCGGTCTTGACGGACAGCGGCGGATTCCAGGTATGGAGCCTGAAGGATTTGCGCAAGATTACACCGGAGGGTGTCGAGTTCAGGAGCATACTTGACGGTTCAAAACACTTCTTTAGCCCCGCAAGCGTCATGAACGCCCAGCGCGAAATCGGCGCAGACATCATCATGGCGCTCGACGAATGCACGCCTTACCCGAGCACCGCGAAGGAAGCAGAACACAGCCTCAAGTTCACCCTCAAGTGGACCGCAGAAGCGATGCAATGGCTCAAGGAACACCCGCCTATCCACGGTTACGACCAGCAGTTCTTCGGGATTATCCAAGGAGGCATGCACAAGAACTTGCGCAAGCAGGCGATTGAACGCATTGCGGAACTCGGGCCCGACGGATTTGCGATGGGCGGCCTCTCCGTAGGCGAGCCCACCGAGACGATGTACGAGATTGCGGACTTCTGCACCGATATTCTACCGCAGGACCACGCCCGCTACGTGATGGGCGTAGGAACCCCCTGGAACCTGTTGGAGCTCATCGAGCGCGGCGTGGACATGTGCGACTGCGTGATGCCCACGCGCAACGCCCGCAACGGAATGCTGTTTACAAGCGAAGGCGTACTGCGCTACAAGGCGGCGCGCCATGCCGAGGAATTCGACAAGCCGGTCGACCCGAACTGCGACTGCTACTGCTGCAGGAACTTCAGCCGCGCCTACCTGCGCCACCTGCACCACGCCGGAGAATCCCTCGGGTTCACGCTGGCGAGCATCCACAACCTGCACTTCTACCTGCACCTGATGCGCGAAGCCAAGCAGCACATCGCCGACGATGATTTCGAAACTTGGAAAAAAGCCAAGTGTGAAATACTCCAAAGAGACCTACAGTAGTCTTTAGCTTTAGGGAAAGGAGGGTGTTAGGGAGGGGCTCGTATGACGACCCCTCACGGCGCAACAAACAAAAACACCCGGCTTTTTCGAACCGAGTGCTTTTTGTTAGGAGGAGAATCTTTATCGGCGCTTCGACAAGCTCAGCGACCTTTATTACATCATGCCGCCCATGCCACCCATGCCCGGGTCCATGGCCGGAGCAGCCGGCTTGGGTTCCTTCTTCTCGGTAATCACGCAGTCTGTGGTGAGGATCATCGAGGCAATGGAGGAGGCATTCTTGAGGGCCGTGCGGGTCACCTTGGCCGGGTCGATGACGCCAGCCTTGATGAGGTCTTCGTAGGTGTCGGTCTTCGCGTTGTAACCGAAGGCGTCCTTGCCTTCCTTGACCTTGTTCACCACCACAGAGCCTTCGAGGCCAGCGTTCTGCACAATCTGGCGGAGCGGTTCTTCGATGGCGCGGCGGATGATGGCAGCACCGGTCTTCTGGTCGTCGTTATCGAACTTGAGGGAGTCGATGGCCTTCTCGGCACGGATGAGGGCAACGCCACCACCCGGAACGATACCTTCTTCGACGGCAGCGCGGGTTGCGTGCATGGCGTCGTCGACGCGGTCCTTCTTTTCCTTCATTTCAACTTCGGTAGCGGCACCGACCTTGATCACGGCAACGCCGCCGGCAAGCTTGGCCAGGCGTTCCTGGAGCTTTTCGCGGTCGTAGTCGCTGGTGGTGGTTTCAATCTGCTTCTTGATCTGACCGATACGGCCCTTGATGGAGGCAGCATCACCGGCACCTTCCACGATCGTGGTGTTGTCCTTCGTGATGGTGATGGACTTGGCCTGGCCAAGAACGGTGACCGGAGCATCTTCGAGCTTCGCGCCCGTGTCTTCGGAAACCAGCATACCGCCAGTGAGGATAGCGATGTCTTCGAGCATGGCCTTGCGACGGTCACCGAAGCCCGGGGCCTTGACGGCGGCGACCTTCAAGGTGCCACGCATCTTGTTCACGACGAGCGTTGCGAGAGCTTCGCCATCCACGTCTTCGGCGATGATGAGGAGAGACTTGCCCTGCTTTGCCACATGTTCGAGCATCGGGAGCAAATCCTTCATGGTAGAAATCTTCTTGTCGTACAACAGGATGTACGGGTTCTCGAGGGAGACTTCCATGCTGTCAGTGTTGGTGACAAAGTAAGGGGACAGGTAGCCGCGGTCGAACTGCATACCTTCCACCACGTCGAGCACCGTGTCGGCGGTCTTGGATTCTTCGATGGTGATGACACCGTCGTTGCCGACCTTTTCCATGGCGTTGGCCAGGAGGTCACCGATTTCCGGGTCGTTGTTCGCGGAGATGGTAGCGACCTGGGCAATGTGTTCCTTGCCGTTGATCTTCACGGCCATCTTGCCGATTTCCTTGATAACGGCGTCAACCGCAGCATCCATACCGCGCTTGATGTCCATCGGGTTTGCACCGGCGGCCACGTTCTTGAGGCCTTCGCGGGTGATAGCCTGGGCCAGCACCGTAGCGGTAGTGGTACCGTCACCGGCGGCATCAGAAGTCTTGTTCGCGACTTCCTTGGCCATCTGGGCGCCGAGATTTTCGTAGGCGTCTTCGAGTTCCACTTCCTTAGCGACAGTCACGCCGTCCTTCGTCACGTTCGGGGCACCGAAGGAGCGGGCGATCATCACGTTACGGCCCTTGGGGCCGAGAGTTACCTTGACTGCGTTGGCGAGCTTGTCCACGCCCTTCATGAGGGATTCGCGAGCCGCCACATCAAACTTGAGTTGCTTTGCCATTTTGTTTTTCCTTTTTTATAAACCTTTTTGATTAGAGCGTCGCGATGACGTCCGGTTCCTTCACGATGAGGTAGTTTTCACCATCGACAGTGACTTCAGTGCCGCTGTACTTGCCGTAGAGCACCACGTCGCCCACCTTGACTTCCATCGGGACGATTTCGCCCTTGTCGTTCTTGCGGCCCGGGCCCACGGCCACGACCTTGCCCTGCATGGGCTTTTCCTTGGCGTTATCCGGAATGAAGAGACCCGAGGAGGTCTTCTGCTCGGCTTCTGCCGGCTTGACAACGATTCGATCTGCTAAAGGCTTGATCATTTTACTTTTCCTTTTTTGCGGGCAGTCGCTTTCGCGACACCCTTTTGTTTAAATCTTGGTCCAAGTTGGACTATTTTGTTCGCTTGAACAAAAGCAAAATCTGTGCCAAACAGATTTTTTCCAAAAAAGACCTTTTTGGCAAGATTTTTGCGTCAAACAGGTGGAAAAGTCAAATATCAGCCAATTTTTTCGCACGCTCGCGTGTTTTATTTTGAGACATTCTTGCAAGAGTGTTTTAAAATGAAACATTCCGCGGCTGTCAGCTACGATTCCAACAGATTTCGCCCCGATGTATTCCTGATATATTCGGCAGCCTTGCTCCGCTCCCGAAGCCGACGATTCTTCGCCATGTATTCCGCCTCATAGATGGCCGAAAACCTTTCCAGCAGTTCGACCGGTGTCATATCCAGTCCCATCGCCAGCGCACAAAAAGTCTCAAAAGAGGGAATCCTCTTTCCGCACTCCAACATTGATATAAATTGCCGAGTAAGCCCCGAAATCTTCGACAGCTGACGCTGCGTGACCAACGAATCCCTCCTTATGCCGATCACAAGTTTTCGGAACGCACTACAAAACACCTCATGGTCATCTAATTTCATACAATAAAGATATAAAAAACTTGCAAATACAAAAGTATACATATGTTCCCAAATGTAAAAATTCCCATGACCTTTTGTTAAAGAAATATATTTTAGACTCCCCTTTTATTTTTAAAAATCATTACTATATAGGGGCCGCTTTGCAGGACCTGCTTTACGCAAGTCGTTTTTTCTGCGGGGAAGGGCTATCGGGAGGCATTTTCGCGGGGATTTCGCCTCGAAAGAACAAAAAAAAACGACCTGCTTTACGCAAGTCGTTTTTTCTGCGGGTGCCAGGACTCGAACCTGGAGCCTTTTGGTTCGTAGCCAAACGCTCTATCCAGTTGGGCTACATCCGCGTGACGTGCCCAAATATAGAATTATCGGTTGAATTGTCAAGGGATTTTTCTAAATTTGTTGAATAATTTTTTTATATCCAAGAATTAACGATGAAAAAAGTCAAGTCCATCCTAGCCTATTGCCTGACCATCGCAAAGAAGCTTTTCTCCGACAAAAAGTTCGACATTTGCCTCGCCATCCTCTGCTTTCCCATAATTCTCGGATTTGTCGCAGTCGTCATCGTCTATAACCATTACCTGCCGGAGCTCCCCTCCCTCGCCCAGCTAGAGCAAATAAACCCGAAGCTCGTCACCAACATTTACGACATGAACGGGAAAATTGTGCACAAGTACTTCGTGGAACGCCGCGAATGGACCTCGTTCGATTCCATCCCCGAAGACGCAATCCACGCCGTCATGGCGACCGAAGACCGCGCCTTCTACAACCACTGGGGCATGAACGTCTGGGCCATCCCGTCGGCAATCGTCGAGAGCGCCCTCAGCGGCAAGCAGCTCCGCGGCGCCTCCACCCTCACCCAGCAATTGACCAAGCTCCTGTTCCTCACGCCGGAACGTTCCATCGCCCGTAAAATCAAAGAGGCGATGACCGCCATCCGCATCGAGCAGACCTATACCAAGCAGGAAATTCTCGAGTTCTACATGAACGAGGTGTACCTGGGAGGCGGCAACTACGGGTTCCAGGCCGCAGGCAAATACTACTTCGGCCGACCGCTCGACAGCCTCACCATTCCGGAATACGCCGTGCTAGCGGGCATGCTCAAGGCGCCCGAATCCTACCGCCCTGACAAGCACCCCAAGGCATCGCTCGAACGTCGCAACACGGTCCTTTTCGCCATGTACGACGCAGGCTACATCAGCAAGGAAGACTACCACAAATACATAGCGACCCCCATCGCGCTCGCCGAAAAGGAACCTGAAACGGGCTCCGGCCTCTACTACTACGAAGAAATCCGCAAGTACATGGAAAAGAAGTACGGGCAGAACTCGCTCTACGCTGACGGAGTTTCCATCTACAGCACCATTGACCCCGACATCCAAGAACTCGCAGACAGCGTCATCCAGTCGACAGTCAAGAAATACCGCAAGGAATTCCAGAAGAAGGCGGCCAAGAACCTAAAGCTCGCCGACAAGTACAACATGGAACTTGACAGCGTTCTCGTCCACTTCGACAGCGTCTACACCCTGTTCAAGAAGGACTACCTGAGCAAGGACACTTCCGCAAATATCAAGAAATGGCGCTACCCGCCCGAAATCCGCTACCATGACGTAGAAATGGCGGCAGTCGTTATCGAGAACGAGACGGGCGCAATTCGCGCAATGGTCGGCGGCAGCGACTTTAACACATCGCGATTCAACCGCGCCGTCCAGTCCCTGCGTCAACCTGGGTCGTCCTTCAAGCCGATCGTCTACTCCGTCGCCATGGACAACGGCGCTTCCCCCTGCGACTCGGTGAACGACGCTCCCATCACCATGACCGACGAGACTGCGGCAACCGGCATGTGGCGACCGCACAACTCCGAAAAGAACTTCGAAGGCATGATGTCGCTTCGCAGGGCGCTTTACCGTTCGAAAAACATCCCCGCCATTCTCACCGCCTCGAAATACGGTTTGAGCAACGTGGTGAACTACGCCCGCGCCTTCGGCATCCGCAAGGCTCCGCTCGTAGCGGTTCCGAGCCTCGCCCTCGGGTCTGTCGGAGCGACGCTCCTCGAAATGACCTCGGCCTACACAGTATTCCCGAACGGAGGAACCCGAATCGAGCCCTACATGATCGAATCCATCGAAGACAAGAACGGCGAAGTAATCGAAAAGAATTCCAAGGTCGAAAGTGTCGTGATGAAGCCCTCCGCAGCCTACCTAATGGTCGACATCCTGAAAGACGTAAACGTCCGCGGAACCGGATTCAAGGTCGCACAGAGCGGATTCAACCACCCGAGCGGCGGCAAGACCGGAACAACGAACGACTACACCGACGCCTGGTACATCGGCTTTACGAAGCATTACACCATGGGCGTCTGGGTCGGTTTCGACCAGGCCGTCTCCATGGGCGTCGGCCATACGGGCGGCAACTACGCGCTTCCCGCATGGATTGCCGTCATGACAAAGATTCACAAGGGTCTTCCGCAGAAATCGTTCCCCGTTCCGAGCGGAGTCATCAGCCGCGGCGTTTGCAACGTCACGGGTAAACTCGCGGGTGAATTCTGCACCGAAAAGACATACTGCCTCTACACCACCAACAACTATCCCGACGAAGTCTGCGATGGCGACCACTACAAGGTGAAAACCAAGTCCGCCGACGACGCAACGCTCTTCAGCAACAAGGGTGCCGCAGAAAACACGCAAGGGCCGAAAAAGCCCCGCAAAATGTTCTAGCGCATGACCGGCAAGATAGCCTCAATCCCTTATTTTTAAAGGGATTGAAAAGCTTTTTTACCCTTAACAAAAAACTGTTTTTTTTCTATCTTTACGGCCACCATGGAATGGCCGCGCGACATAAAATCTCTCACGACTGACGAGCTCAAGGCTTGGCTTCGCGATGTAAACGAGAAGCAATACCGCGCCGATCAAATCCAGAAATGGCTTTTCTGCCAACAGGTAAAATCCTACGACGAAATGGCGAACGTGCCGCCCTCGCTCCGCGAAAAACTGGCCGAACAGTTTTCCATCCGATCCCTCATCGAGGAACAGCGCATGGAATCGGTCGACGGCACTGTCAAGTGGCTCTTCCGGACGCGCGACGACCACCACATCGAAACCGTGATGATTCCAGCCAACGGACGCTTCTCCGTATGCGTGTCGACCCAGGTGGGCTGCGCCATGAACTGCGCTTTCTGCCGCACCGCAAAGATGGGCTTCACCCGGAACCTCGAAGCGGGCGAAATCCTCGAAGAAATCCTCAATGTGAACTGGTACCTGAAAGAGGCCGGTCTCTTGAACGATGAAGGCAACGTTGCCCAGGTCACGAACATCATCTTCATGGGCATGGGCGAACCGCTCAACAACCTGGAAAACGTGCACAGAGTCTGTTGCACCCTGCACAACCAGAGTCTCTTCAACATGGGCGCAAAGCGCATGACCGTGAGTACAAGCGGCGTTGTCCCGAAAATCAAGGAACTTGTCGACCGCAATACGCCCTGCTGCCTCGCCGTAAGTCTCAACAGCACGAACAACGAATACCGTTCGTCCGTGATGCCGGTGAACAAGACCTGGCCCATCGAGAAACTCCTCGAAGCGGTTGACGAATACATCCGCCGCACCGATAATTATGTGACGTTCGAGTTCGTGCTCATCAAGGACATCACCTGCACCCCTAAGGCCGCAAAGGAATTGATCCGCATCTGCGCCCCCCGCCGAGTGAAGGTGAACGCAATCGTGCTTAATGACGGTGATGACCCGAGCTTGCACGCCCCCACGCCCGAAGAGGTCGAGGATTTCCTCGCCGCCGTGCGTGCCGCCGAAATTCAAATAACGATCCGCAACCCGCGCGGCCGCGACATCCTCGCCGCCTGCGGGCAACTCGCGTACAAAAAGGAAGGTAAAGAATGTTAACGCAGAACCTCCCGGAATTCTGGGACAACCTCTATGCCGATGGCAAGGACTACTGGAATTTCAAGAAGGCGACCCCTGCCCTGCTCGAATTTTTCAAGCACCCCTCTTGCCCGGCTACCGGCTCCGTGCTGATTCCCGGAGCAGGTTTCGGCTACGATGCAGAAGCTTGGGCCGAACGCGGCCACGAAGTGCTCGCCGTAGACTTTGCGCCCACGGCCGTTGACGAACTCGACCACCTGAGCCGCAAGCACAAGAACTTGCGTTCGCTCGACCTTGACCTCTTCACGCTCACCCCCAAGGACCCCAAGCGCGGTGGCCAGCAGTTCGACATCGTGTACGATTACTGCACTTTCTCCGCCATCCATCCGGGGCGGCGCGACGAGTTCTTCGAAGTCTGCTACAAGATGCTCAAGGACGACGGCGTCCTGATCCTTTTCCTCTACCCGCTCATGAACGGCAAGACGCTGCAGGGCCCTCCCCATGCAACGAGCGAAGGCGAACTCATGGCGCGCCTCGGCGGCGTTTTCGATGTGGTGGAACGCATCAAGCCCGTAAATAGCATCCCCGGCCGCGAAGGTAAGGAAGAAATCTGGCTTTTGAAGAAATGCCTGTAATCTAGAACGGCTCAACGAGCCTATAGACAAAAAGCTTGCGACAAAAGACGAGAGACTGGAAAAGCTCTCGTCTTTTTTTGTGCGTCCAATTTCTCCATTCCTATTTTTTTCTAATTTTTCCTCAAAATTTTTAATGCGGCATGGCCGCCAAACAAAAACACAAGGATTAAACTATGGCTCAAGATTTATGCCCCTGCGGATCTGGAAAAGAATACTGCGAATGCTGTGAACCCATCATCAAGGGAACTGCCCTCGCCCAGAGTCCCGAAGCGCTGATGCGCTCACGCTATACAGCCTACGCCAAGCACGAAATCGCCTGGCTCAAGGACTCCCTCGAAGCTAGCCAGCGCAGTGACTTCGACGAACCGAGCGTAGAAGCCTGGAGCCGCGACTCCGAATGGCTCGGCATCGAGATCAAGCAGACCAAGACCGAAGAAGAGAAGAACATCGGCTGGGTCGAATTCGTCGCACGCTTCAAGCAGGGAAACATCACCCGCAACCACCACGAACTCGGCGAATTCCACAAGGTGGGCGGCGCATGGTTCTTCTACGACGGCCGTGCAGTGAAGCAGGAAACCGTCCGTCACGAAGGTCCGGTTGTCGGCCGCAACGACCCGTGCCCGTGCGGTTCCGGCAAGAAGTACAAGAAGTGCTGCGGCGCAGGCAAGTAATCAACCTTCAACCTCAATCCGATAGAAAGATGTTCAAAGTTTTCGTAGATGGTGAAGCAGGGACCACTGGCCTGCAGATTTATGAGAGACTCGCAAAGCGCACCGACATCGAAGTGTTGCGCATTTCTCCTGAACTCCGCAAAGACATTAACGAACGCAAGAGGCTCATCAACGAGTCCGACGTGACGTTCCTGTGCCTGCCCGACGCGGCCGCTGTCGAAAGTGCAGCCCTCTGCGAAAATCCGAACACCCGCGTGATTGACGCTTCTACCGCGCACCGCGTGAATCCGGACTGGACCTACGGGATGCCGGAACTGAGCCCCGCCCAGCGCGAAGCGATTGCAAAAGCCAAGCGCATCGCGAACCCCGGCTGCCACGCCTCGGGCTTTATCCTCGGCGTGCACCCGCTGGTTGCCGCAGGAATCCTCCCGAAGAGCGCAAACCTCGCCGCCTACAGCATTACCGGTTATTCCGGCGGCGGCAAGAAGCTCATCGCCGAATATGAGGAAGCAGCAGCCCTTTCGCATGCTGCCGGCGAATCGAAGGCCATCATGGCGCCCGCCCCGTACGCGCTCGCGCTCGCTCACAAGCACCTTCCCGAAATGAAGAAGTACTGCGAACTCGAAAACACGCCGTTCTTCAACCCGGTACTCGGCCCCTATTACAAGGGCATGGCGGTGACGGTCGCCATCTTCGCGAATGAACTCACCAAGAAGGTCGGCCCCGAAGGCCTCACCGAAATCTTGGCGAAGCATTACGAAGGTTCCCGTTTTGTGAAGGTCATGCCGTATGAAGCAGCCCCCGTGCTGTTCAACGGCCGCCTTGACGCCACCGTTTGTAACGACACGAACAACGCCCGCATCCAGGTGTTCGGCAACGAGAACGTGATGCAGGTGACGACGATTATCGACAACCTGGGCAAGGGCGCCAGCGGCGCCGCCATCCAGAACATGAATATCGCGCTCGGCCTCGACGAAAGCATCAGCCTGGTCTAGGCAACAACCGGCAACGATTATACAAAAGCCAGCCCGATTGCGGCTGGCTTAAATGTTTAAATGCAAACAGCGACTTAATCTTCACTGAAGGTGAACGGAATCGTCACAGTCGTGTTACCAGACTTGACCTTGCTGAAAGTCCAGCGACTCACGGCGTTCTTAATTTCGCCGTCAAATTCGCCATACCCGGTCGTAGAGGACGCAATGGAAATACTGATAATTTCACCACCCGGAGCAATCGTGAACTTCAGGGTAACCTTACCCTGGAATCCCGGTTTTATCTTCAGGAACTTGTTATAGATGTGGCGCAGGCCCGGAGTACGCTGACGTACGACCTTCATGATGTCAGCAGCGGAACGAGATCCACCACCGGCACCCATCTTGACATCATCTCCAGACGGAGTCTTGATATTTCCCTTGGCCTTGGTTGCACTACCGCCACCGAAGAGACCTGCTAGGCCGTCACCAATACCACCAGCCCCACCTTCTGCATAGCCCTCATTGAAGCCGTCACCCGTCTTGTTGTGACCTGACAAGGAAGAATTAAACAATCCCTTTTCATTAATTACATCCGAATAGTCAGAACACAAAGTCCAAAACCATTCCAACGTCTTGTTCAGGAAGACGGGATTCACTCCGCCATCATAGATAAATTGGTATGTCAACCGCATGACGCCATCCCCATTGTCACGTCTGAGAAATGAGGCCTGCGTCAAAATTTTATCAATATTGAACTGGTTTGCCGTCTCGATAGCCAAGGATTCATCCACATCCTGGGTTCCACCCCACGTTGCAGAAAGCTTTACAAGTTTCTGGTTGGGATATACAAAGATATAGCCCTTGTAGGTTCCATTTGTAATAAAGAGGTCGCCATCCTCATCAATCCGGCCCTGAGTTTCACCTTCCAGGAGTTTCAACAGGTTTTCTGTATTGACGTCGCTTTCCTGCAATCTTTTGCCAGGTCCAAAAGATGCCGGAGCGTAGCTTGTTTCGTAATGACCATAGGCAAGGACCTGCTGCGCACAGAATGCGACAAATATACCGAACAATATCTTTTTTAGATTTTTCATGAACAACCGAACCTTTTCCTATATGCAGCTATTCCACAGCGCCTCGAACCAGTGCCCAAAATAGCTAGCATCGCACAGTTGGTGGAGTACTCCCGAAACACAAGCAAATTTCTTCGGGTTATAAGGGAAACCATTGCAAGACACGCCATTTAAGCAGCTAGAGCATTGACTTTCATCTGCAGACCAGCAACTTGTATTGCAAAACGTATCTACGACATTGTCGTTGCAGAATTCTTTCTTGGGATTATAAGTATTGCTGCCACATACCGCAACGCTAGCCACAGAACTGCTCGATTTGGGTTTGGTATAGTTTGTCACGGAACTGCTTGATGTGGGAGTATAGTACGTCGTAGAACTGCTTGATAAATAAACAGGATTACTTTGTTCCGAGCAACTCGACACCTGAGCATCCACCATCTCCCCGTATTCATCCTCAAGCTGGGCGGCATAGTCCGTACAGCCGGGCAGGCAAAGAGCAAGCAAAAGTAAAGCGAGAAGCCGTTTCATAGTCTTACAAACCTTTATTATTGACAAGATGGAACACTATTCAAATCAATCGCTATTCTATCATCTTTCAAATCAATGCCACCGCTCCATCGCCCTTCTTTATCAGGGCTCACAGCAAATTTACAGAAACCATCTTCAGGAACATTTACCAATGCGCTTCCGTGAATTATAAATGTCTGGGTAACGGTATTGCCAGACTTGCTAAACAACTTGTTTTTCGCAAACATATTATCCGAGTCAAAATACCACTTCAAGTAATTGATGGTTGTCCCTGCCCGGGTAGTATAATTACAGCGGTAGCGGACCTCTTCAATTTTGTGGGTTCCCGGAATCAGGTAAGAGGCGAACAGCCTGTTCGACACAAAGTCAATCTGTTCCTTTTTTCCGTCAGGTCCATAAAGGATGATTTCTCCCGTTTCCGAGTCACAGGCACCAGAGAGCGAGGCATGAACAACACCGATTACCCCCGATTCGCCTTCGAAAGCGGCTTCGTTTCTCAAATCCCATTTGTCGAAGGTCTGATTTATTGCGCAGCTGCTTAAAGCAACCAACGTTAACGCAAAAATAAATCCTTGAATTATTCTTTTAGCCATTTCAAGTTCCTTTTTGCAAAACAACCCGCACCTATTCGCAACGGACGTTCTTTATCTCCAAATAGTTGCCCACAGAGGAATAACCTTCGATTCTCCAAGTAAGTCCTATAAGCGATTTCCTGAATTCTTCCATCGAAACTTCTCCGGCAACATTCGGATTATTCCAGGGAAGCGTAACCTGACGCCAATCTTCCGAATCCTTTATCAGGACCGGCACCGTAACGAACGAGCCTCCCAAAAGGGACGTCGTCGCAAAAAACACATGTCCCGAGCCCCGGTAACTGTAAGACAAGACCGAGCATGTCGAAAGGTCCTTCTTCTGTTTCATTTCCGCCACGACATTTGGCTTCGAGGCAACAACATCGTCCGAATACGAAACCGATACCTTCCCCGCTTTTTCCGTATTCAGTTTTGCCGTACCACCGATATTTTTCCAGACAAAGTCATCGCTATTCAGACAAGAGCTCTGGCCCGATACGACAAGTTTCTCCTTGTACAGGACATCATCCGAATATATCAGGCAATCGGGAAGCTTTTCCAGATTCACGGCAAGACTGCCGTAAGGCCTCTTCGCTTCAATTTCCTGCTTTCCGGGAACAAGCGAAAGCTCGGATGCGGCCAGGATGTCCATCTTGCAGAAGCCTACATGCGGTATCTTCAAATAAAGCCTTTTGTCGGGCATGCCGTCAAAGCCCCACGAGAATTTCGAGTGGGCATCGCTCCCTTCGCAGAAATACGCAATGGAATCAACCTCATAATAGCCCGGCGGGAGCGGGGCCGCAAAGACCTGGTTGGGGTGAAAAGGAACAGCGGCCTTCAGGCTGTCGCCCGACAAAATCAAGGTTCCGTTCTTCTTTTGGCAAACTTCCTTTGCGTCGCACGCAGACTCGGCCGAGACCACGGACAAGAATCCCGTTTTCGCCTCGAACGACTTTTTGTCCGAAAGAGCGTCTCCTTCGATAACCAATTTAGACTGCGTACATCCAGCCAGAACCAAGAACAACAAGAACAGCAACACCTTCATACGCAATCCCCTCAAAAAGCCAGTGTCAGGACAACACCAAGGGCTCCGATTCCAGCCACACAATATCCGATAGCTCTTATAATCTGCCAGTTCTTTGCTGCATCAATGCGATCATTCAACTCAACTCTAGATGCCGGGACCCCCGCATCACGTTCCTGCTTGGCCCTGAGGTCACCGTAGTACGCGGCAGCGCCCCCTGCAACCAGCACAGCCGATGAAATCATGAAGTTGCCCCAGTTTACCCGGAACTTCCTCTTCTTTTTGGCCGGTTTCGGAGATGTCTTCGGTGCGGCAGCGACCTGTTCCGACGAACCTCCCTGAGGCGTGAGAAAGTCCATTTCATCCTCGACATCCAGGTCAAATTCGGCATGCAACAGACTCCCGTTAAACTGGTCAAACGGATCGTTCAGATTCAACGGGGTGTTTAACGTTCCCGCCAACTGTTCATCGAACGGTTCGTCGGCGAAGTCTTCCTCATAGGATTCCTCTTGCGCATGAGCACAAACCGTCATGGCAATAGCAAGAAGAATGTAAACAAGGAAGCGCATACTACATCTCGACTTAATTTTCACTGAAAGTAAATGGAATCTTCACCGTCGTACTGCCAAAGTCAACCTTATTGAACATCCAGTTGGAGACCGCGTTCTTGATACTAGCATCAAATTCGCCATATCCGGTCGTAGAGGAAACAATCGAGATAAAAGTAACCTCACCACCCGGAGCAATCCTTAACTTCAAGACGATGCGGCCAGCAAAACCTTCCCTCTTCTTCAGGAACTTGTTATAAAGATGGCGCAGGCCCGGAGTACGCTGGCGCACGACCTTCATGATGTCCGATTCGGAGCGGAAACCGTCATCACTTATGTCGATATCACGGGCAGTCGGAGTTTTTACGTTTCCCTTGGCCTTGGTTGCGATACCGCCTTTATTGCTACAACTGTCGCCACAGAAAAGCCCCGCAAGTCCGTCGCCAATACCTCCGTTCCCTTCGTTGGAGCCGCCGTCAGTTTTTCCCGACGTCTGGAGGCCAGCAACATCTTTCAGAACGCGGTCAATATCCTTAGAGAACTTCTGGTTTTTCATTAGGTCATAAGCCGCAGCACTAGCGGTCTTGCTTTTAGCTGTGAGAAGCATTATGGGGGCACACTTGTTCGAAGGCTTAAGACCGAGCGGAGAAAAGAGTTCGTCGTAAGCCATCTTTTTTACCGATTCATCCACTTTATCCAAAAAAAACAGGCAAATATTCCGGAACCCCGCATTCTTCAACGCGCTCATCAAGGGACGCAATTCACGGAGCCTATTATCGTCAAAAAAAGTGCTACTTATAATCAAGCCCGCACAATTAACATCCTCCATATCACTGAACTGCGTATGTATAGCGACTAGATCCTTTGCAATCACGTCAAACACAGACAAAGGAGCAACGACAGCCCTTTGAGCCTCCCATTGGCTAAGCACACGGGCTGAATTGGGCGAAATCGTTGCAAGAACAGTCCCGGCGCGGGGCTTAGTCAGATATTCCGGCGGTTGCATACCCGAAGGACCCTCACCGGGAAGAGCGAGAAAATTATTGTTTTCATCTACATAGGCACTGTCCGGTTCTCCATTTCTTGAAGAATAGACCGTCCAAATAACACGGCCGGGATCTTCCTCAGATTCCTTCTGTATTGCTACATAACGATCCGGATAGCGCCCCCCCAGGACTTCATAATACACGTTCGGCTGAAAACCACCTCGCGCCCCGATAACAATGTAATTGTCTGTCACAGCAACATGAAGGGCCAAGCCATTTTGATTCTGATTCGACGAGGCTTTCTGAAAACCCCCTCCAGCTTCGTCCCCTACAGAAATTTCATCATCATAATCCGAGCTCGTATCGTAATGACCATAGGCAAGGACCTGCTGCGCACAGAATGCGACAAATATACCGAACAATATCTTTTTTAGATTTTTCATGAACAAACAAACCTTTTCCTATATGCAGCTATTCCACAGAGCCTCGAACCAGTGCCCAAAATCGGAGTAGCCAGCACCAAAACAAAGAGCCGTCAACACAAATGCAATCCAGAGAAGGCGTACCATAAAAATACCCGTTACTCAAACAAATTTTTTTCGTTTATCATTGACGAAAAACCGGAACACAAAGCCCAAAACCAGTTGAGGGTTTCATTAAGGAAAACAGCGCTGACTCCATCATCATAAACAAAGTCATAAACCAGGCGCATCCGACCTTCCCCATCTTCCGCCTGATAATAGTAAGCTTTCCCCAAGACTTTACCCGCATTGAATTCGTTGGCGACAACAATCGCAACTGATTCGTCAACCTTCAGGTTGCCACCCCACAAGGCTGAAATTTTCACCATTTTCTTGTCTGGGTAAACATATACGTATCCCTTATAATTTCCATCCGTGACAAACAGATCACCATCCTCATCTATCCGTCCAAGATTTTTACCCGACAACAATTTCAAGATATTTTGAACCGTGACTTCGCTTCCCTTCAATCTCTTGTTTGAGTCAAACGCGACAGCACGATTCCCCGGCTCAACAATAGCAGGCTGACCTCCGCCATATGATGTCGTAGAATGTCCCGATGCGGCAAATACCAATGCAGCAGATATCAACAAAAATATGGCAAACTTTTTCATAGCCTTTCTCCTACTCTGTCAAGAATCCATTTTTAAGAGTGGCATTTAGCATTGGCAGGCACTGTTTCAAATCTTTGAACGAATCTAGCTGGCAAGACGAGCATTTACTGCCGGACTTACCGCAAAATTTCGGGATTCCGCCGCCATATGTCACATACGATTCGAAGTCGTCATCCTGCTGGCAATCACATTTAAGCATAAAACCCTTCTTGAAAACTATCAGGAACTCTTCTGACGCTCCACGAGAGCACATTCCATGTTGAATATTCTGCCATACTGAGAAATCTTTCCGCTCAACAACCGATTCGTAGTAGCCTTGGCCTTCACCGCCAAAGTCTTCGCACTCATCTGCTGCAGAGCCACCTTCGACACAGCGGACGGACATGGCTCCCTTCTTGCTGTAATTGTTCTTGTCGCTCTTTTGCGCCTTGAAGCTAAAGTAGGCATAGTTTCCCTTGTCCTTGCTCGCCGAGCCATCCGTCCAGAAATCGGCGCGGAGGCCTTCGAGTTCGTATTTTCCCTTACTGTTACGGAATCCGGCCGGCTGCACCTGAAGCGTCTTCTGGTAGTCCGCATCGCTCAGGGAATTCCAGTCGCTTTCCGAGGCTATCCTCCATCCGTCCGGGCAGGCGTTCTGAGCCGCATCGAACGTGTAGAGGCGACCGTACAGTTTGCAATTGGACTCGTCGTCATCGTAGCAGAAGCTGTTCTTCGTCTTGAAGTTCAGGTTTTCGGCCAACCACTTCGTGCCCCCTATCTCGACGACCTTGTACATTTGGCCGTCACGGGAATCGGTTAGCGACTCAGCAATTCCGCTCAAAGCCGCCACAAGAACAATCACCGTAACCAAGGGAATTCTTTTCATACCGATTTACTTTTTTAACGTTTTTTCTTTTTAGCCTTGGTCAAGATATCGATAACCTGGTTACGGTACTTCTGCTGTTCCTTAGTTTCCATCGGGAGATCCCTTGCCTTTCTCATCGCCGAATCATCGACAATGGCACCGCCGCTAATTAGCACCTTGATGATATCGATGGGCTTTGCGAATTCCAAGGCGACATTTAAGGGCTTCTCCCACCAAGAATTCGTCGGTTCAGCGTGGAATCCGTTCTTGAGCAACGTAATCAGCACACGGTGATTGTCGTTGTTCCTGACCGCAATCCTGACGAGAAGATTCTTTTCCGCTTCATTGTAGCCCTGCGCCATCCCTGCGCCCAGCAACAGCGAGACAACTTCGGGGCCATTGTTCGCCACGGCGTCCTGCAAGGCATCCCAACCGTTATTTTCGGAGTCGCGGGCATCGATATCGGCCCCTGCTGCCATGAGCATTTTAGCGAAGGCCGGATTTGAATTAAACTTGGCGGCCATCAGGAAGGGAGTCATTCCGCTCTTGGTTTGCGCATTCACAAAAGCGCCCTTCTTGATGAGCACCTGCATGGCCTTGAGGTCCCTACCAAACAACGCCACCGCATGAAGCGGGGTCCAACCGTCGTCACCCTTGACCTCGTTCACATCAGCACCGTCCCTGATAGCATCGAGAACCATCTTTTCGGTCAGATTCGAGTCTGCACAGAAGCCAACAAAATTCCCACGGAAGGGAGCACGTGCACCGGCCTTCTTCAACATATTGATGATATTCGAGTTTTCCTTGTATTGAGCAAACTCAAGAAGCGTAAACCCACCCTCACGAACAACATTCACGTTTGCTTTCGCATTAACAAGGACACGAACCATATCTTCGTCGGAATTGTCCACAGCAGCGGTCAACGGGGTTGAGTCATCACTGCCGCAATTCTGGTTGACGTTCGCCTTTGCCGCTATAAGGGACTTCACGACAGCGGCGTTTCCTTCCTGATATGCCGCAAGGCAAAGCGGATTTGTAATCGTGCCATCGTCACGACGGATTTTTCTGTTCACGTCCGGCTTTTTCTTGAGAAGCAAATCAACTATTTCCTTGTTTTTATAAACAATAGCGAATTCAAGAGCATTGATTTTCCCGCCATTCTTAAGCGTTGCCACATTAGTCTTGGGATCATACCCCGCTTGCAAAAGGGCCTGGACAATGCCCACGTTCCCTTTTTCAATAGCAACCCGCATCGGGTCAAAATGTTCGCCGTTCCAAATTAAGTTGTTCAAATCCACCTTGGCCTTGAGGAATGCCTGTATCACAAAAATCGGAGATTCTGCCCTAATGACGTCCGCAAACACGGACTGAGTCTTATCCATATTAATGTACCCGTTCGGATCCAAGCCTGCCTGCAAAAGCATTACGGCCATCGTATCACCAACCGGGATCTCTTTATTGGACCACACCAAGCCCCAGAGGGGGACTGCCGCATAGGCCACATCATTAGGATTGACCCCCGTCTCAAGGATGTCCTTCAGTTTGTCCGTGGATCCTTGAGAGATAATGACATCCGACAATACAGATATCTGAGACTTGCCTCGTGGCTTAAAAAAGGCAAGCGCAGGCTTGGCTCCCGCCGCAAGCAAGGTTTTCACGACATTCTGCCTATTCGTAACTCCAAATGCATATCCAAGAGGCATGGCACCGTCCAACGCAATATCATTGACCAAAGCACCCTTCTCGATTAGCTGCCGGATGATTTCATCCTGATTTTGGGCAAGGTCGGAGTTCAGTTCCGCCTCGTCGCTGCCTTCTTCAGCATCCAAATACTCATGTTGCAAAGCATAGTGCATAATGCCGCGTCCGCGATGATCCCACCTCTTGACGTCGGCACCTTGCGAGAGCAAATAGTTAAATGCCTTGAGGTCACATTCCTTCGCGGCCATCATCAGGAGTGTCGCTCCTTCGGCATTCCTGATGTTGTCGATTTTTTTGTCTTTCAACATTTCGCCGCACTTGTCCATGTTAGAACGATTGAAGCAGGCCTTCGTAAACTCCTCGAAGTTCTTCTCGAGCTTCGCGGGCACAAAGTCCTTGCATTCACCGTCCTTTGCAATGAACTGAGGAAAGCGATTCTTTTCCTCATCGAAACAGCTGATGAAGGCGTCCAGCTGGGGTTCAAACAAGCCACTCTTGGGCTGCTTGTCTTCCGCAACCGCCTCCTTAAACAATTTCAAGCACTTATGGTGCTGCTTGAGCCATTCACCGCGTTGAGCCGCACAATCTTGAGCAAAAGCGTGCGAGGCGAAGGCCGCGACAAGCACAACGGCAAAATGTCGAAAGCGCATTTTTATTCCCCTTGCTTTTCGTTGTCCTGAGAATCCTTAACAAGCGCCTTTTCCAAACGCTTCAACGAACGCTGGAGCGAGAAGAGGGCCAGGGCGATGATAATGATGAGAATCGCGAGGAATCCATCTTTGACATATTCCTTGCCCTTCGGGACAAGTTCTTTCTGCGATTCGGCACGTTCGTTGGCTTCACGCAGAGCCTCTTCCCTCTCCGCATTGTAGTCGCGGAGAAGCCTGTAGTTTTCGGCCACACGCTCGTTCGTTTCTGCAAGGAACGCTTCGTAGAAACAAGTCATGTTGTAGTAGAAGTCCGAACCTACATGCAGCTGAGTCATGGAAAGGAACTTATCCGTAGCCTTGTGCCATTCGTCCCTTGCATAGCCATTGACCTTGTAGGCAGGATTGGCCTTGAATTCCTTCTTGAATTCCTTGTATTCAGGCATGCCGACCTTGAAGATCATGGCAAACTGTTCATAGCCAGCATCACCCGCGATCAGTTCTGCGCCAAACTTTGCATAGGTTTCGTCGCTCACATAGTAGAGGTTCAAGAAATCCTTGTATGCAGAGCGGGCCGTCCTGAACGTCTTGAGACGGTCCTGCCCCGGAGCAAGTTTCACGAGCCTGAGCAACTTGTCAAATATCGGGCGACCCGTTTCGGCATTCTTGAGCATGAAATCGGCGAACTGGTCGAAGAGCTTATCCACATCCATGGTAATGGATGCATCCGCAGCGTTTCCAATAATACCATCGATAGTTTCCCAAAGGGTCCAGAGTTCCTCGACTTCAGCCACGCCTTCGAGCCAATTCAAGGAGGTTTTCAAGATAGCGGGGCGGACCGCGACCTGGTAGCGCATCAGGCGGTCTGCCAAATTGTCCGCAGTCACCTGCTGGCTCACACTGTCAAACGGATAAATTCTCTGCAGCTTGGCATGAATCTCGGCACCAGCCTTGGTGTCGATCTGGCCACTGACATAGCAGCGGGAAGGATAAATCCAATCACCGAAATCACCGTATTCGTAGTGACCTTCGCTATGTTCGCATATCAGCTTCTTGCCGGGACGGGTGAGCTTCACGGAAGGCATGGCCTCCTGGAGCTTTGCAAGAGAGACATCCGGCGGCAGGGCCTCGGACTCTTCATCGCCTTCGCGAGAAACAACACGGCGAGCAGCCGGCTTTCTGGCACCCGAGGTCCTTGCAGGTTTCATATTCTGAGCACATTCCTGAACCTGCTGTGCTGTCACTTCCTGCTGTTCAACCATCTTGGGCGCAGACACGCTACGCTTGATAACCGGAGTCAGGCCCCAAATAACCATAATTACGCCCACAATGCAGACGATTATGGCAACCGCCGTGCCGACATGCCCCACAATATGGGTTGCCGGGAAATCGTACTTTTCCTCGATCTGGGTCAGGCGGTCCGTGCTCTTGGGCTTCAGGTTCAACCATTTTTGGTTAATCTTGCCAAAGAAACGGCAGATAGCTGCAACGAATTTATTGTTTTTCATAGGTCATCCTTTATTAACATGTCTTTTCAAAAAATATAAAAAGAAATTTACAAAAACGCGTCAACGAAAAAAAAAGGCAACATTTCGTTGTTATTCTCTCATTTTTACGAACAACCAGCCCGTCAAAATCCATCAAAACGTCATTTTTTGCACCTTATCAGCAGATTTTGACCTTCATGGACTACGACATCCTCCTTTTATATATATTGCGGACGAGGAGAATTATGTTTAGAGCCTTATTTATTTTATTGGCCACGGCAGCATTTTGCTACGCCCAAGCAGGCGCAAGCGTCGAAGTTCCACCATCCATTTTCACATCCGATTCCCTGGAAGCGGAAAGATTGGCCCTAGAAACCCGAACAGATTTCAACGAGCACTACCGTAACCTGATCGAGCAAGAGAAGAAGGATATCAGCCACAAGACAAATCTCGCCATTCTTGGCGGAATGCTAATTGGCGGCGGCGGGGTCCTTACCGCCATGTACGCCAAAGACGGATTCGATTCCGATGGCCAGGAATCGCTCAAAGAGGCGCTAAGAACGGAACTTTTCATCGTTTCTATAGGTTTAACAGCCGTCGGAGTTGTGGGCCTCAGTTACAACCTATACGCGCTTTTCAACAAGGACGGACTCTACAATCAGTTGGAATCATACAAAAAAGCGCACGAAATCTACAAACGCAGGCGCGACGAACAACATAACGGCACAAAGCTCACCCTCGCACCAACGTTCAACATAGCCAACTCCGCGGCGGGGATGAACATGCTAATCCTTTTTTAAAAAAGATTTCATTTATCTCCATGCTTTGCGACTTTATTATTTTTAGGCAAAAGGTCGCATTATGAAAAAAACATTCGCATTTTTGTTTGTTGTCGCAATCGTCTGCTTTGCCCAGGACCGTCACCAGATGGGTAGCAATTACTACGCCTACCCCACTCCGACTGCTAAATACACCAAGGCACCCGCAGGCTACAAGCCATTTTACCTGAGCCACTACGGCAGGCACGGCAGCCGATTCCACCAGCCGGCCGACCACTATCATGCGCTGTACAATACGCTCGCCAAGGCGGATTCCTTAGGCAAGCTCACGGACCTCGGCAAGAGCCTGCTTGAACGCGCCAAGTTCCTGGACGAATACGCCGCCCCGCGTGCAGGCGACTTGACCCAGCTCGGCGTGGCCCAGCATCAGGGAATCGCAAAGCGCATGGTCAAGAACTTCCCTGAAGTTTTCAAGAATAACGCCTATGTAGAAGCCTACGCCAGCACCAGCGTACGCTGCGTCGTGAGCATGGCAGCATTCCTCGAAGAACTGCATGCGCTAAAGCCCAAGGTCGAAATTCACCAGGAATCGGGCAAGTACCTGATGAGTTTCATCAGCCCGCTCGACTTCGGGAAAATCATCGGTGAATCGAACACCCCCACCTGGCAAAAAGAAAACGAAAAACTCTACAGCCACGTGAATCCGACTCGCATGATGCGAACGATTTTCAATGATTCCAACTACATCCAGAAGAATGTAGACGCAGGCGACCTTTTCAGCAAGATTTATGAAATCGGCAACAGCCTGCAAGGTAGCCCCGAAATCGAATTCAACTTTGACGACCTGTGGACCGAAGAAGACCTTGCCGCTCGCTGGCATGCACAGAACGCCTGGTGGTACAGCGTTCTCGGCAACAATCCATTCGCCCAAAAACAGGGGCTCGACAACGCCCGCCCGCTCTTGAAAAACGTTCTGGATGAAGCCGACAAGGTGATTGCTGCCGACACAGCCAAAACAGACAAAACCGCAGGTAAGAAGCCCGCGAAAAAGACCACAGCGACGCTCCGCTTCGGCCACGATACGGTGATTTTCCCGTTTGCAGTGCTTTTACAGCTAGAAAACGGCACGCAGAACACCGGCATCGAAACCGCAGACATGGAAAACCTGCACAAGGTCTGGCGCGACTATGAAATCAGCCCGATGGCCGCCAACATACAGCTCGTATTCTACAAGTCCAGCAAGAAGGGCGCCCCGATTTTAGTGAAAGTGATGCTCAACGAAATCGAGCAGAAACTGCCCGTGACATGCGATACAGCAACAGTAAAGAACTGCCCCGCCACCCCGTATTACCGCTGGGATGACGTCAAGGAATTTTACGGCAAGATTGCAACGGGCAAATAACCTGCGACTGCCTGTATAAAGGAAAATCCCTCGCATCGGCGAGGGACTTTTTATGTTTAATGTTTCTGTTGTACTTGGTCTTGTCGCGGACGATTCTTGTCCGTAACGTGGCTCCGTTCTGGGAGCCGTCTATGCGTAGCGTTCGCATTCTTGCGCTTTCCGTTGCGGCATCAGCAACCTTGCCCGCTGCTTTCGCTCTGTTTTTAGCCATAGGGGCCTCCTTGAGGGGGAAATATAAATTATTTTTTAGGACATGCAAAGGATTGATATGAAAAAAGCATATTGCGTTCTGTTTTCCGCCCTACTGATGGTCGCCTGCGGCGACGACAATTCATCGTCTGCAGATGACCAAGAACTTTCGTCTTCTTCAGAAGAAGTTGCTATCGAATCATCTTCGGACGAAAAAATCGTTAGTTCGTCTTCTGAAAAAAAGGAAGAACAGAATTCTTCTTCAAGCGTTCAAGAAGCAAATTCTTCTAGCGACAAGGGGGAATCTTTGCCTTCGGATGACGGCTGGATTACCACAATAAGCATCGACCATTTTTCTTTCTTTGATGAAGAACATCTCAGGTACTATTTCCTCGAAGAGGAATGCGATTACGATTCCGCCACAAATTCTTTCAAATGGATAGCGGAAGACTACACGGGCGTTTTTGACAGGTACGACGTGTCGCCAACTATGTTCCAATCCGAATATGGCGGAGACTCGCTTAGATATATGATAGACCATTCCTTCGGATTCAAGATGTCTAATGACACTCTATACGAATGCGATTACATCGGAGACTCCTGCGAAACCATAGAAACCGCAACCGTATACGTCGGTACTTCCAAATCCATTTTTTCAACATGGGAATGTGTCGGCAGAATCTATCATGGAATATATGCTGAGATTCCTTCCAACTATAAAATCACCCTTACACTGACTCCTAAGCAGAGAAGCATAACAACCCGCAGCAAAATCACAGGATCAAGCTACACACCCGAACCACGACAATATTGCGGCGTCATCTATGATTTATTTAATGACGAACAAAAAGAGGAATCCTGCAATAATCAACTTCAAAAAGTCCAGGAACTTCCTACCGACACAGTCTTTATAAGCAAAGACTTGTGGATTGTCGCCAAGGATTTAAATAAGGCCGACATTTCCGTAAACAACCAAATCTTCGAGGTTTCATTCAACCACACATTAGAGATGGCCCCCACGCAAATTTCAACATTCACTAATCAAATAACCTTTCAAGGAATCACCTGCGCCTGGTGGCAAAGAAATGTCGAAATAACGCAAGAGTACTGCGAAAACGGCGACCACAGCCAAGATTTCGTCGAAAGCGAATACAGCAACATCCATCGAACATTCATCAAACAACTTCAAGGATCCAGCGACAACGAGAAAGAATTCGATGAATGCATCAAGCAATTTAATTTGAAATAAAAATTGAGTCTTGATTTAACGCAAAATATCCGCCGTCATGGTTTCAAACGCCTGCTGCTTGCAGTTTCGGGCGGGTTGGATTCCATTTGCCTGGCGCATTATTTCATTGTTAACCGCGAAGTACTCGGCATTGAATGGCTCGGAATTGCACATGTGCATCACGGGCTGCGGGTCGGAACAGCCGACAGGGATGCCGCATTTGTGGAGGAATTTGCGAAGTCACACAATATTCCGTTTTTCTTGAAAAAGTTGGATGGCGAAGCGTTAAAAAGTGCCGAAAGTTCGCTCGAAGAAAACGCACGGGACGCAAGGTATAAGGCGCTGGTCGAGATTGTAAATGAAATTGGAGATTCCCGCCTGCGCGGAAATGACAATAAAGGCATCATCGTCACGGCGCACCATGCGGGCGACCAGGCGGAAACGATGTACATGCGCCTCCGCCGCGGCACGACACTCGCCGGATTGCGGGGAATCCAATCGCTGCGGGCGTTAGACTCTATTGGACACGGCACATTTCACACTACACACCTCATCTACCGTCCTTTCCTTAACGTGACGCGCGAGGAACTACTCGCCTACACCCGCGAGAACAATCTCACCTGGTGCGAAGACGAGAGCAATGCCGACGTGAAATTCGCCCGCAACAAGGTGCGGCATGAACTATTGCCCCTGCTGGAACGGGAATGCCCCGGCGCGACAGCACAACTCTGCCGGATTGCGGAGCTTGCAGACCGGGCGTACAAGAAGGTGATGAAGAAATGCTATACTCTTTTCACCATCGCTCTTTGCAAGGAGCCTCTTGTAAAGGAGATCCCCACCTTGGTGGCCATGCGCACTAAACAACAAGTTGTTAAGTGCTGTCCGCCCGCCTACGCGGGGATGACAAGTAAGGAAGCCGGGATTGTTCAGTGCATTACCCTGGACAAGAAAAAGTTCCATAAAATTCTGCGTGAACACGCGGACGCGGACCTCTCGGAAATGTTCCGCCTGTGGCTCGCCGAACAAGGTTTCCGCTTCCCCATCGGGTTCTTCTACGGCCCGAAAGAGCCCGCTCACGTCAAAATTCCGCACCGGGCGGCCTACCGCAGGCGTTCTATCGTTAAAATCGGCCATACCATCAAGATTTGCGAATTTCGCACCCCCGAGGAAGCCCAGAAATTTGTATCTTGCGAGATGAAAGAAAAAGGATTATAATGAGCCAAACCAAGAAGCCCGCCTCCCCGTTCAAGAATCGGAACTTTATCATTGTTCTTATTATACTTGTCATGCTGTTCGTGATGTTCCCGCTTACCGGGCAGGACAAGGAACAAAACCTGACACGCACTGAATTCTTGGCCATGATGGGAGATTCCACCAAGGTCATTACCGAACTTTCGCTGCAGAAGACTCCCGACGGCATCATCATCGAGGGTGCCTACAAGCTCACTCCCGAAGAGATTGCCGAAGCGAACAAGAACAGGAGTCCCATCGCACGCTTCACGCGTTCCGACAATGCGGGTGACACCAAGCACTTCACGAGCCACATGCTCGAAATTTCCAACGATCAGATTACCGCCTGGGAAATGTTCAAGGGCGTGAAGGTGAAGGTCATCCACGAATCGACCACGTGGCTCGACACCATCATGGCGTTCCTCCCGGTCATTATCCTCATCGCGTTCTTCTGGATAATGACGAGCCGCCAGATGGGCGGTGGCGGCAAGAACCCGTTCAGCTTTGGCAAGAGCCAGGCAAAGATTATCGGTAACGACCCGAAGAAGAAGACCACGTTCAACGACGTGGCGGGTTGCGACGAGGCAAAGCAGGACTTGCAGGAACTCGTGGAGTTCTTGAAGGACCCGAAAAAATACGACGAACTCGGCGGACGAATCCCGAAGGGGGCTCTGCTCGTCGGGCCTCCGGGTACCGGCAAGACTCTCCTCGCACGCGCAGTCGCGGGCGAAGCGGGAGTGCCGTTCTTCAGCATGTCGGGTTCGGACTTCGTGGAAATGTTCGTGGGCGTAGGTGCTAGCCGCGTGCGCGACCTCTTTGAAACCGGCAAGAAAAACGCCCCGTGCATTCTGTTCATCGACGAAATCGACGCAGTGGGTCGCCAGCGTGGCGCAGGCCTCGGTGGCGGGCACGACGAACGAGAACAGACTCTGAACCAGCTTCTCGTGGAGATGGATGGTTTCGCAGCAAACGAAGGCGTCATCCTGATTGCAGCCACCAACCGCCCCGACGTGCTCGACAAGGCGCTGCTCCGTCCGGGACGCTTCGACCGCCAGATCGTGGTGGGACTGCCCGACCTCAAGGGCCGCGAAGAAATCCTGAAGGTACACCTGAAGAAGCGCAAGGTACCTCTCGACAAGGACGTGGATGTATCGGCCATCGCGAAGGGAACGCCGGGACTTGCCGGTGCAGACCTCGAGAACCTCGTGAACGAGGCCGCCCTGCTCGCCGCGCGGTTCAACAACAAGAAGGTGACGATGCTCGACTTCGAAGAAGCCCGCGACAAGCTCAGCATGGGTGCCGAGCGCCGCACGCTCCTGATGACCGACGAAGAGAAGCGCCACACCGCCTACCACGAAGCGGGCCACGCCCTCATGACGCTCCTGTGCAAGCACAGCGACCCGCTCCACAAGATTACGATTATCCCGCGCGGCCGCGCTCTCGGCGTCACGATGAGCCTCCCGGAACGCGACCAGGTGAGCTACAGCCGCGAATACGCAGAAGAGCGCATCATGATCATGATGTCAGGCCGCCTTGCAGAACTCATATTCTTCAACCACCAGAGCACGGGTGCATCTAACGACATCCAGCGCGCAACAGAACTTGCCCGCAAGATGGTCACTGAATGGGGCTTCGACGACGAAATCGGGCCGGTATGCTACAGCCGCGCCGACGGCGAAGTGTTCCTAGGTCGCGAAATAAGCAAGCCGAAGGAAATGTCCGAGATGATGGCCGAGAAAATCGACAACGCGGTCAACAGCCTCATCAAGCGTCTGGATGCCGCGGCACGCAAGCTCATCGAAGAACACAAGGACAAGCTTATCGACCTCGCCGAAGCGCTGTTCGAATTCGAAGTGCTCGACCGCGAAGAAATCGACAAGGTCATGGCGGGCGAAAAGCTCACCGGCACCAAGAAGAGCCGCCAGTACCAGGCTCTCGAAGAGATGGCCGAAAAGAAGAAGCGCGAAGAGACGCCCCCGCCCGACCCGGGAAAGCAGCCGCCGGTAGCCCCGGTCGCCGATGCACCCGTTGCAGAAATCAAGCCCGCCCCCGCTGGCGGTACGACTCCGGCAAGCGACGGCGAAGCTCATTCAACTACAGTCGAACCGCACGAACAGGAAAACTCGTAGATGCTGAAGCCTGTCCTGGAACAAAGCCGTGCCCTCCCCTGGAAAGTCGGGAACAAGGTCATTCCCTGTTCTACGCCTCTCGTGATGGGAATCGTGAACGTGACTCCGGACAGTTTCTTTGACGGCGGCAAGCACAACTCGCCCGAGGCAGCCTACGAGCATGCGGTATCGCTCCTGCAGCAGGGAGCGGACATTCTCGATATCGGCGGGGAAAGCAGCAGGCCCGGTTCCGCACCCGTAAGCGAGCAGGAAGAAATGGACCGCGTATGCCCCGTAGTGGAGGCGCTCGCACAGCTTGCAAACATTTCGGGAGACCTCGACAATCCGGGTTCCCGCGAGTTCTACATCTCGGTCGATACCGTAAAGTCGCGTGTCGCGCGCGAATGCATGAAACTCGGGGCGCACATCATCAACGACATCAGCGCCTGCGCGATGGACCCCGAAATGGCGGGCGTCGCCGCAAGCACCGGAGCAAGCGTGGTCCTCAACCACATGCGCGGAAACTTCGGCACCATGCAGCAGGATTTCAAGCCCTATGCGAACGTGGTCGCAGAGGTGCGCGAGGAGCTCTTGTCTCGCGCGGAAGCTCTCATCAAGGCAGGCGTCGAGAAGTCCAGAATTTGCATCGACCCCGGCATCGGATTCGGGAAAACTGCACAGGACAATATCGACCTGATGAAATCTACCGAGGAATTCCTCGCGGAAGGCTACCCCATCCTTGTGGGCACATCCCGAAAGTCCTATATCGGGAAGATTGCGGGCCTCGAAAAGAGCGACAGGCTCATCCCCACCATCACTGCAGGCATTATCGCAGTCCTCGGGGGTGCATCCGCACTCCGCGTTCACGACGTGCGGGAGACAAAAGAATCTATACTTTACCTGGAGGCGCTGAAGACCCATGGTACTGTTTAAACTTTTTGACGTCATCGACGTGAGAATGGCCGACATCCTGGACATTCTGCTCGTTTCCATCATCCTTTACTACGTGTTCCTGCTGTTCCGCGGCACTCGTGCCGTACAGATGATTGTAGGCGGCCTCCTGCTCATTGGCGCATGGCTCATCGCCCAGTGGTGGGAACTGCGAAGCATCTCCTGGATGCTCAGCAACCTCACGAGCATCGGCATTATCGCCCTCGTCATCCTCTTCCAGCCAGAAATTCGAAGTGCCCTTACGCGAATCGGCCAGACCATCAGCCGAGCCGACTTACGCCAGCTTTTCTTCCATTCCAGCGGCCTCGACGACGTAACGGAATCCATCACCAACGCCGTGCAGGACCTCGCGAAGAACCATGTGGGCGCGCTCATCGTGCTCGAAAAGCGCGTGGGCCTTCGCAACTACGAGGAGACCGGAGAAATTTTGAACGCACGAATCAGTTCGCGACTGCTTCGAGCACTGTTCTTTCCGAATTCGGCCCTCCATGACGGTGCCGTGCTCCTGAACAGCCATAGCATCGTCGCGGCAGGATGCATTTTGCCGATGCCAACCGGAAACGTAGAAGGCGATGCGGGCTACGGCATGCGCCACCGTGCAGCCAAGGCGCTCGCCGCAGAATGCGACGCCATGGTGATTGTCGTTTCCGAAGAGACGGGCGGCATTTCTATTGCCTACCGCAACAGCCTGCGCCGCAAGCTTTCCATCAAGGAACTTGAAGCCGAAATCAAGCGCCACTGGGCCGAACTCTTCCACGAAGAAATTGCCGTGCCCGAAAAAGTGGAAATCGAAGAATAGCCACCTCAAACAAGTTTAAGAACCGCCATGACAGAGAATACGCCGAACGAACAGCAAGATCTAGAAAAAGACGAAACCCTCGATGCCAAGGCCAAGAAGCGCAAGAAGAAGAACATTGTCGTTCTTGTCATCATGTTCCTTTTGCTGCTTTGCCTCTTTATTGTGCAGTGTCAGCTCGACAGGATCAAGCAGGAAGCCCTGCAGAAGCAACAGCAAACCGAGCTCGAAGCCAGGCAGAACTACATTCTCGACAGTCTGCGTCGCATGGAAAAGGCCAAGATGGACAGCCTAGCCAGCGCAGAAGAAGCCCGCATTGCCGACAGCCTCCGAGCAGCAGATAGCGCACGCGTAGCAGATTCCATCCGCGTTGCCGATTCGCTCGCGAACCTGAAACCGGAAATCAACAAGGATAGCCTTCGCCATGTGCGCGACAGCGTGAAGCACGTGCGCGACAGCATCCGCGCCGTGAACGATTCGCTTCAGAAAGTGGAACAGGCGCGCAACGACAGCATAGCCAAGGCCGAAAAGGCCCGGCTCGACTCACTTGAAAAGAAGCGCGTGCAGGACAGCATCCGTTCCTCGGACAAGACACCCCCGTCCGCCGAAATCACGCCGCCTGCCGGCCGCTACTACGACCCCATCAAGCTGAAGGTAAAATGCGACGAAATCAAGTGCAAGACATTCCTTTCGATTGGCGACACTATGAATCCGGTCGAGGCAGGCAAGGCCGTTGAATACAACAAGACCGGAAGCGTTTTCTACCTCGCCGAGGATTCCGTCGGCAACCGCAGCAAGTGGGAAGAGGCCAAATACGACATGGCATCGGACAACGTGTGCGGCAAGAACGCCTACCCCGTCCCCGTCGGCGGGAAGACGGTCTGCGTGGACGCCTACGAATACCCGAACGAACCTGATGCCGTCCCGCGTGACATGGTGAACCAGGAACAGGCGGTAGAGCTCTGCAAGCAAGCCGGCAAGCACCTCTGCAGCATCGACGAATGGCAGGCGGCGTGCCGCGGCAAGGACAAAGGACGCTACTCCTACGGCGACAGCTACCGTCAGAACAAGTGCAATACAAACACCAAGGCCGTGAAGCGCAGCGGACGCAAGGAACAGTGCCGCAGCTGGTACGGCATGTACGATATGAACGGGAACCTCTGGGAATGGACTTCCACCACAAGCAAGGACCATCCGAACATGTTCCTCGTGGCGGGCGGCGCATGGAACACGAACAACGAAAGCAAGTGCACCGACAGCAAGTTCAGCTTCTACCCGCAGAACCAATACCCGAGCGTCGGATTCCGCTGCTGCAGATAGAGGTAAATATAGTCGGGCAAACAAGTTTGCCCCCCCGCACAAGTCTTTGACTTGTGCGTTAATGAATGCAGTTCTCGGGCGATGGAATATTTAATCGATCAATTCCACGTGCAGGTGTTCGGCTTCGCCTTTTTCCCAGAGAACGCGGGCTCGACCGGCAAGGCGCTTCTGCGCTATTTCGATAACGGACTTACGTTCTTCGAGAAGCAGTCCCTTCAAGCGAAAGTCGAGAGCCTTGTTCTCATAATGTTTGGAATTGCGGACGTGGTAAGGATAATCGTTTCCGCTTGTTATGACGGGCACATATTCGAAACCCATCACCTCATGAAATGCGTTCACGATTTCAAGGCCCACGGAATCCATCGCTGGCTCCAGGCTTTCGAGGTACACCCCCTGTTTTTGTCGAGTCCGCTTGAGCAAAAGTCTATGGACCCCTCCCTGCGAAAAGGGCTTATGCGACATTTTCAACTGCCGTAGATACTCTTCCGCATCAAAAACAACCTCCGTTTCCGGTTTGGGCTCGAACTTCTGAACAGGGCGATCATTTGTCCTAATAAGCAGATAGACTCCCAAAAGTAGGAGTATTGCCAAAAAAGGAGCTGCGAAGGTCACATATTTCATCGTTCTCTTTAAAAATAACTATTTTGAGAGACATGAAAAAGATTATTTCCATCGCACTTTTCTCCCTCCTCGCCCTCTCCTTTAGCGGATGCCAAAAGGATGAAGGTCAGTTCGTCGGATGCTGGCTTGGCGAAGCCAACATGATTTTCGAAGTCATCCCGAACGAAGGCAACAACTACATCATCCGCAACATCAACGGCGACCTCGACGCCTCCTATAAGGACGGAGCCATTCGCGGCAAGAATTCCTACGACATGGAATACCTGATGAGGGTCAAGGGCGATTCTGCCTTCTACGAATTCGGTGGTGTCACAACCGGATACAAGAGGATTTCCAAGGACGAATACAACAGGATTTTCGAATCCCTGAAGAAGTAGTCCTATTTTCCTTCCATTGTTTCGCGGACAACCTGTTCGAGCGCCTTCGCGTTCGGCACTCCGCTCCAGACACCCTTGATGTAGCCTTCGCCGTCGAGCAGCATGAGCGTCGGTACGGCGCGGATTCCGTAGCGGCGCCAAAAGTCCTTGGTCGCATCGCGATATAGCGGATAAGGAGAACGATGCTGACGTTCATAGAACGCGTTGAGCGTCGAAAGGGGTTCGTCGGCAATTCCAATGACCTCAAGCCCCTGGTTGCCGAGCTTGTTGTAAAGATTTTCGAGAATCGGGAGGGTCTGGTGGCATGGTCCGCACCAGGTCGCCCAAAAATCGAGAAGCGTCGCCTTGGGTTTTACCTTGCGCTTTTCGCCGTTCTGGTAGAAGTTCTTGCCGAATTCCGCCATCTTGCTCCCGATGGCAGAACCCGTGAGACTGCTGATGTCATCGGGACGGTCGGTGAGCTTCACCTTGAGATTTTTCTTCTTGCCATCGCGAAGTATTTCGACAGCGACAACTGCTCCCGCCTTCGAAGACGAAATGACGGAGGTTATCTGCGACATGTCGGTAAGCGGCTTGCCCGCAAAACCGATGACCTTGTCGCCTGCGACAATGCCTGCGGCCACGCAGCCAGAACCAGGATGTACGCCTTTCACATCGAGCGCGAGGTGGTTTTCAAATTCGACCTTCTTGAAGATGAGGCCGAGCCACGGTCCCGCAAACGAAGGCGCAACAGCAAACAGTAGTGAAAACAACAACGTGCGCTTCAAATTATTCATCATTTCATTTCCTTAAAAAAACAGCAGCGAAAAGCGGATGTTCACTATAAGGCGACCGCTCTCGTCCACGAGGAGTCGATCGTTCATCTTGGTGACTGGTTCGCCCAGAAGGTAGCTTGCCTGGACCTCGATTCTTCCTAGCAATTCGGTCTTCTTGAAAAACAGGATGTCGCGTCCGTAACCGAATTCAACCGCTGGCGAAAAGAACCACTCATCAAAATGTTCCATGCAGAATACCGACGCAGAAAAATGCAAAAAATCGTCATGTCCCGTTTGAATCAGCGCTCCCTTGAAATACCATCGCCAGTCAAGTCCGGTCTCAACGAATTCTCCCGCAATGGAAATTCCGCCATGGAGGCCAAGCGAATGAAGGCGATGGATCCGGTATTCGGCATCGACATCGACAGTTCCGTCGAACCCGCGAAGGTAATACGCCAGCGAGAGGCCCCCGCCAACAACAAAGCCCGGCATGGACATGTCGCTGTCAGAAACCTCGTCCTCGACCGGGAGGCCCATAAAATCACGGCTCCACCCAAACGCTACGGCCAAAAGCAGGATCAGAAAAGACTTGAAGACAACGTTCATTGTCAAAAACACAAATAAACTTATTTCTTCGGATTTCGGTCGTCATATTCGCCGAGCGACTTATAGCCGTCGTTCAGCATCGCATCCATGAGTTCGTTTCGCATGGCGTGGGCAGCCATCCAGCGGAAAGCCACCACGGAATAGCACTGCACCGCATCGACACCGAGCTTGATGAGGTCGTAAATCTTGTACCCGTGGTCAATGCCGCCGCACGCAATAACGCTCATCTGCGGATAATGTTCGCGAATATACTTCACGTTCCACACCATGTTGTCGAACAGCGGACGACCAGACATGCCACCGCAGTCGCCATCGGCACGGAGAGGCTTGAGATCCTCAAGTTTTACGTTCACGGGCAGTTCGCTCAGTTTCGCGGTCGGGTACGTATTCCCGATGACAACCCCATTCACGCCCGTACGTACAAGCATTTCCATAATGGAAATCAGGTGCCGTTCCGAAAGGTCGGGGCTGAGTTTCGCATACACCGCCTTGCGCAGTCCGAGACCGTTCCTGAAATTCATTATTTCGGTAAAGATACGTTCCGAAAAACTCATGTCGAGGTCCACGCGTGACTCGCCTGTATTGGGGCAGCTCACGTTGATTTCGATATAGTCACCTGCACGGTAGGCAATCGAGAAACTTTCGAGGATATCCTTCAGCTTTTCTTCGGGGTCCGTAAGTCCCGGAGTCTCCGCGACCGAGATACCCACACAGAGGCCCGCCTTGTGCGCCTTCACGAGTTGCGCATCCACACGCTTCGCAATGACCTCCACACCTTCGTTATTGAGGCCCATACTATTGTGGATGGCACGGTCCTCTTCCAAGAAACCGATGCGCGGACGATGCGTATTCCCTTCGCGGAAATGGCGAGTCGCCGTTCCCACGGTAATGCCACCAAAGCCGACATTTGCGTAATCCTTGATACGGAGAGCCGTCTTGTTCGCGCCGGCCGCCAAAATGATGGGGCAACCGAGATAGAGCGAATTGCTGTGGTCCGAAAAAGTGATGACACGCTTAAGAGGCTTGCTCAAATCCGGGCGTCCGCCCATGAATGGGATAAACGGAGCAAAACGAGCGGCATACTTGAACGAGTCGTGCCTGAACTCCGGGGAATTGTGGAAAATCTTACGAATAAGCGCAAGAACCTTGTCGCTAAAACGCAAATAGTATTCGTGGTTGATGCAATCGTTCGCCATATTATTTAAATTACAAAAAAAAGAGGTTAAAAAGTGCTTACGAACGTAGAAAATAGAATCCAAGAGAGTTTCCCCAGCTATATCGATGCCCTCAAGCGGCTTGTGCGCATTCCGTCTATCAGTTTCGACAATTTTGACCAGAAATTCGTGCAACAGAGCGCGGAAGCCGTCAAGAAAATGTTCGTGGAGGCCGGTCTTAAGAACGTGCAGTTCCTGCTGCCGCCGAGCGGGAGGGCGACCGTATATGCCGAAAGCCTCACGAGCCCCGACAAGCCCACGATTTTACTCTACGCGCATCACGATGTGCAACCCACCATGCGCGAGGCTTTGTGGAACAGCGCCCCGTTTGAGCCCGAAATCCGCGGCGACCGCATCTACGGGCGCGGCACCGCCGACGACAAGGCGGGCATAATCACGCACCTTGCGGCATTCAAGCAGGTACGCGAAATGCTCGGCGACAAGGGACCAAACCTCAAGTTTATCATCGAGGGCGAAGAGGAATCCGGGAGTGCAGGCTTCGCAGAAATATTGCGCGAGCACGCGAAACTCCTGAAGTGCGACGCGGTGATTGTGGCCGACCTCGGGAACTTCGCGAAGGGGACTCCCTCCATCACGACAACTCTCCGCGGGATGAGCGCGGTGAACATCACCCTCCGCAGCACCAAGACGCCGCTCCATTCCGGCAGCTGGTCGGGCCCGATTCCCGACCCCGCTCAGGCACTCTGCCGCATGATAGCGTCGCTGACCGACGAGCGCGGGAACATCGCCATCCCGAATTTTGAGGATGGCCTCGTACCGCCTACGCCCGAGGAACTGGAATCGTACCGCAGTCTCGGCTACAGCGAAAAGACGTTCCGCAGCGAGAGCGGCGTTTTGGACAAAGTAAGCCTCACCGTCCCCGAAGGGGAAATTCTCGAATCGCTCTGGCGCAGGCCTTCCATCGTGGTGACCGCGATGGAGTCGGGCAACCGATCGAGCGCGGGAAACGTGCTCCAGGACTGCGCCTACGCCCGCATCGGAATCAGGCTTGCGCCCGGCATGAACGCGGACCGCTGTTCACAAATGCTCGTGGACTTTTTGAAGGCTCAGGTCCCGAACGGGCTCGAATTTACCGCCGAAATCGAGGACGGTGCAAACCCGTTCGTCACCGACACGCAACACCCCTTCTTCAAGAAGATGAGCGAAGCAATGGCGCAAGCCTACAAGAACGATACCAAGTTCATCGGCTGCGGGGCAAGCATCCCGGGTGCAGAACTCTTCCGCAAGACCTTCGGCGACATTCCCATACTGCTCACCGGCCTCGAGGACCCCGAATGTGCGGCCCACGGCGAGAACGAAAGCCTCTACCTGCCCGATTTCGAGGCAGGCATTGTCGCCGAGACGCTGTTCTTTATGTCGCTTGCATAAAGCGACCCCGTTTTTTTAGAATTTGCTATATTGGAAACCTATGGAAAAGAAATTGGTTGTACTGACGGGTGCTGGTATCAGCGCAGAATCCGGGCTCCGCACCTTCCGCGGAAACGACGGGATGTGGGAACACGAGAATATCGAGGACGTATGTACGCCCGGCGCGCTCAGGCGCGACCCGAAGCGCGTGATGGACTTTTACAACTTCTTGCGCAAGGGACTCCCCGAACACAAGCCGAACGCAGCCCACATTGCACTCGCCGAACTCGAGAAGCGCCTAGGCGACCATTTTCTGCTGGTGACCCAGAACGTTGACGACCTTCATGAACGCGCGGGCAGTAAGCGCATCTTGCACATGCACGGCGACCTGATGAAGCTCCGCTGCATGAACCACCCCGACCACGAATTCATGTTCAAGGGTGAAGAAACGCTCGAGACCAAGTGTCCGTTCTGCGGAGCAGGCACCCGCCCCGACATCGTGTTCTTTGAGGAAGTTCCGCTCTACATGGACATGATACAGAACGCACTGCGCGACTGCGACGAGTTCGTGTACATCGGCACGAGCAGCGTCGTGTACCCCGCCGCCGGTTTCAAGAACTTTGCCAAGCGCTTTGGCGCGAAGGTGACCTGCCTCAACCTCGAAATTCCCGCACACGACCCGGATACCGACGTATTTGTGCAGGGCAAGGCGACCGAAATCGTACCCAAGTGGTGCGAAGAGTTTGTATAAAATGCCGCGACTTAGCGAATCCGAAGCTTTAGACCTGTTTTTAAACGCACCGCTCGACGAACTCTGCGCACGCGCAAACGCCGAGAAGGAACGCCTGCACGGGAAATCCGTGTACTGGGTGAACAACCGCCAGATCAACTACACCAACGTGTGCGTACTGCACTGCAAGTTCTGCGCCTTCTCGAAAATCAAGAAGGATAGCCCCACCGCATACGACTGGGACTACGGCACCATCCGGAACAAGGCCGCAGAAGCGATTGCCGGAGGCGCACGGGAACTGCACATCGTAGGCGGGCTCCACCCGGACCATCCATTCGATTACTACATCGAGATGTTGCGCAAACTTCGCGTAGAATTCCCAAAAGTGAACCTGAAGGCTTTTACCGCGGTAGAGATTTGCCACTTCGCGAAAATCTCGGGCCAGACACCCCTGCAGATCATGACCACGCTCAAGGAAGCGGGCCTGGACGCCCTCCCCGGCGGAGGCGCCGAAATCTTGGTGCAGAGCGTGCGCGACCAGATTTGCCCCGGCAAGGAAACCGGCGAGGAATGGCTCGACGTGCACCGCGCCGCACACAAGATTGGCATCCCGACAAATGCCACCATGCTGTTCGGGCACATCGAGAAGCCCGAGGACCGCATCGCCCACATGCGCATGCTGCGCGACCTGCAAGACGAAGCACCCGGATTCTTCGCGTTCATCCCGCTCGTGTACCACCCGGAGCACAACGCGCTGCACAAGATTGTCCCGAACATCACGAGCGAAGAAGACATCTTGCGCACTGTCGCCGTCGCAAGGCTGTTCCTCGACAACTTCCCGCATATCAAGGCCTACTGGATACAGATGGGCATCGAGACCGCGATGAAGGCGCTACACGCCGGAGCCTCCGACCTGGACGGCACGATTATCGAGGAAAAGATTACGCATGCGGCTGGCGCCACCGTACCCGTGGGCATGAGCCCCGAGCGCATGAAGTCGCTTATTGCAGGCGAAGGCCTTACCCCGGTCGAAAGGGATGCACTATACGAACGATTCTCCTAACGAGAATTGTTCTTTTGGCAATTCTTTTTTATACATTATGGACATGAAGACGTTATCTAGAATTTTATCCGCACTCCTGCTGTTTGTGGCATTCTCCTTCGCCAACATAACGCAGGATTCCTCCGTCAGTCGTTTCGACAAGCTCAACGACCTTGCCGCCACAGGCGACTCCGCCGTTGCGACTGTCGACGCCAACAAAACCTCTGCAACCGACGTTTCCAGCGCCGTGGATTCTATCGGTCGCTCTACTCCCTCCAGAATGACAGCCAATAAGAAGCGCGCCGTCTGGATTAAGCTCGAAGGCGACGTGGAACCTTCCATGTACGATTTCTGCGCCCGCGCCATCGCCGACGCCCTCAAGGAAAATCCGGACTACATCGTCTTTGAAATCAACACCTTCGGCGGCAGGCTCGATGCCGCCTTCGACCTGGTCGACACCATCATGGCGGTCAAGGGCCCCGAGACCATCGCCCTCGTGAAGAAGAAGGCCATCAGCGCGGGCAGCCTCATCGCTCTCGCCTGCAAAAAACTCTACATGCTCGAAGCCACGACCATCGGTGACTGCGCGCCCATTGTGCAGGGCGGCGACGGCACCCCGCAAATCGTCGGCGAAAAAATACAGTCCCCGCTCCGTGCCAAGTTCAGGAACCTCGCCCAGCGCAACGGCTACCCCGAACTGCTGAGTTCCGCATTCGTAACTCCGGAACTCGAAGTGCTCGAACTCACCGCCAAGCTCGACAAGGGCAAGAAGACGGAACGCGACACAACGCTCATCATCGAAGGCCAGAAATACGCTGTCCTCGACAGCGCCGACAAGAAGTTCTGGGGCGCCCCGAAGATTCTCGTGAAGAAGGGCGAACTCCTGACCATGACCGACAAGGAAGCCATGGAACTCGGGTTCTCCAAGGGCACGTTCAAGGACCGTAACGAATTCGAGACGACGCTTGCCATCGAGAAGGCCAGTGAAGTCGAGACGACGCTCGGCGAAGACATCGCCGCCGCTATCGCGGCTATCTCCGGCATATTGCTCATCATCGGATTCGGTGCGCTCTATATCGAGTTCAAGACTCCGGGCTTCGGGCTCTTCGGTATCATCGGCATCATCCTCATCGGCATCGTGTTCCTCGGGCAGTTCGCCCCGCAGCTCGACGGCTACATTCCAGCCATCCTGCTCGTCGCGGGTGTAATCCTCTTCCTTGTAGAAATATTCGTGATGCCCGGAACATTCCTGTTCGGCATCGGCGGCATCATCTGCATGATTATCGCGCTTGCGATGTCGTTCTCGCCCGGAGAACTCCCGGAATACGTCCCCGACGCCGTCGAGACGACGTTCGATGCGACCCCATGGCTACTGGGACTGCTCTACATGCTATGCTGTGCGGGCGTCGCGCTCGTGTTCCCGATTGCCGCGAGCAAGTACCTGATTCCGCTCCTGCCCGAAGGCTGGACCCCCATGCTCAAGACCGACCTGGAAACCGCCGCCTCCCCCACGGAATCCGTGCAGGAAGTGCATGTAGGCGACACCGGTACAGCAAAGACGTTCCTGCGCCCCGTAGGCCAGGCCAGCTTTACTATGCCCGACGGCAGCACCAAGCTGTTTGACGTGCAGACCCACGGCGAAATCATCGAGGCAAACACCCGCGTGAAGGTCGAATCCGTGCAGGAAGGCCATATCTGGGTCGTTCTGGACGAGAACGCCTAAAAATTTTAGTAGAATTTGAAAAAATAACACCGGAGACAAACAATGGATACACTCCTTATCGTTGGAATCATCATTGCGGCCATCGCCGTCATCATCCTTCTCGCCTTTATCGGCAAGTTCTTCAGCCTCTGGCTCCAGGCCTTGTTCTCCAGGGCAAACGTGAGCATTTTCCAGCTCATCGGTATGCGCCTGCGTAAGGTGCCGCCCCAAGTCATCGTGGAAGCACGAATCCTCAGCTGCAAGGCGGGCCTTCCCGTAGACACGAACCTGCTCGAAGCCCACTACCTCAGCCGCGGTAACGTGCTCCGCGTGATTCAGGCCCTGATTGCAGCAAACAAGGCGAACATCAAGCTCAACTTTACGGAAGCCGCAGCTATCGACCTCGCCGGCCGTAACGTGCTCGAAGCCGTGCAGATGTCCGTGAACCCGAAGGTCATCACGACCCCGAAGGTTTCGGCAGTGGCCCTCGACGGTATCCAGCTGCATGCCATTACGCGTATTACCGTGCGTGCCAGCATCCAGAAACTCGTCGGTGGCGCAGGCGAAGATACCGTAATCGCCCGTGTGGGTGAAGGCATCGTCTCGTCCATCGGTTCCGCACAAACTCACAAGGACGTGCTCGAGAACCCGAACATGATTTCCAAGAAGGTGCTCGCATCGGGCCTCGACGCCGGTACCGCATTCGAAATTCTCTCCATCGACATCGCAGACGTGGACGTGGGCCAGAACATCGGCGCCATCCTCGAAACCGACCGTGCCGAAGCCGACAAGAAGATTGCGCAGGCCAAGGCCGAAGAACGCCGTGCCATGGCTTACGCCGCCGAACAGGAAATGAAGGCGAAGGTCATGGAAATGAAGGCGAAGCTCGTGGAAGCCGAAGCCCAGATCCCGATGGCCATGGCATCTGCTCTCCGCGACGGCAAGCTCGGCGTGATGGACTACTACAACCTCAAGAATATCGAAGCCGACACCCAGATGAGGAAGGAAATCGGCAACGCTCCCGAGGCCAAGTAAACGTTTGTAGGGCAATATGGAAACCCTAATATTCCTAGCCATCGCAGTCGTCATCGCGATCTTCGAGAACAAGGTCAAGAAATCAAGGGAACAGAAACATCTGCCTCCCTCCGTGCCCGGCGATTACGATAACGAACATGCGGAAGATTCCCAGGACGAGGCGCAGCAAGCAGCCCCGCCCCGCTCGTTGCAGGACTTGATCCGCCAGTTCGAAAATGCGCAGCGCGAGGCAGAGCAAGGAAATATCGAACCGCCGACTCCCCCTGTGGAGGAACAGCATCGTGATCCGAGCGAACCGCTTACGCTCCGGGATATCGCCGAAGAGGTCATCGGAGAAGACGTCATCGACCTTGAATTCCTGATGGACACCTTCGATGTCGACGAGAATACCGCAGCCGAAATGCTCATGGACTTGCAGGCCCACCGGATCGTGGGCCGAGACATGGGCGAAGGCGAATGCGACGTGCTGGTGCACGACCTCGACGAACTCGAAAACCTGCTGAACCGTACTGACAGCCAGCCCTCCAGTAGCAAAAAGAACGAGGCCACGGAACAGGTGCGGCAAGATGCGGATGAAGATGTTCATAAAGCCGAACTCGAACGCCAACGCGAACTCAACGAACTCGAAGCCCGCGCCAAGGCCGCCCGCGAAAATGCGGCCGCCATCGCGGCTGTATCAGCCGATGACGACGAAACTCCGGTTCGCCGCCATGCAGCCCTCGTCTCGACGAAAAATATCGCCGACGTGCGCAAGGGATTCATCTGGGCGAAGGTGCTGGACGAGCCCCGCTTCAAGCGACGCTGGAGTACACAATACCGCTAAGGGCGCTCTAAACATATTATATTTTCGCCATCATGAAACTTCTACAGACTCCCCCCGACTTAAACAAGATCGCACGCCCGAACTGGATTGAAATCAACCTGGACGCCCTCTGCAATAACATTCAATTTATCCGCAGCCAGATACCCGCGAACACGAAGATTCTCCTGCCAGTGAAGGCCGATTCCTACGGACACGGGAGTCTCGCCTGCTCGTTTGCCGCCAAGTTCGGTGGAGCCGACTACCTCGGAGTCGCCCACATCAGCGAAGGGATGCTGCTTCGCCAATACGGCATGGACTTGCCCATCCTGGTTCTCGGCCCCTGCACGCCCGCAGACTTCGCCTACTTCGTCGAATTCCAGCTCACTGCCGCCATTACGGACATCCGCACGGCCATGGCGTTCGACCAGTTCCTCAAGGAAACGGGCACGACCTGCAAGGCGCATTTGGCGATTGATACCGGCATGAACCGCTACGGTTTCGATGCCGAGGACTTCAACAACATCCGCGCGGCGCTCAGCCTCAAGAGTCTCAAGTTCGAAGGCATGTTCACGCACCTCGCCACAGCCGACATGCCGGGGAACCCGAAAACCGATATCCAGATCCAGCGCTTCACGCGGCTCGTGGACGTGCTTGAAGCGGAAGGCCTCCGTCCGGAAATCTGTCACTGTTCAAGTTCTGCGGGTACGCTCACACGCCCCGAAAGCCACTTCGACATGGTGCGTCCGGGCCTTGCGCTCTACGGCTACAACTGCATGGGGGCGGCCCCCTCGCCGTGGCCCATCAAGCCCGTCATGAAAATCAAGTCCACCATCCGCCACATCCACGACGTAAAGCCCGGCGAGACGGTGAGCTACGGTGGCTACTGGATGGCGCAACAGCCCACGCGCATCGCAACCATCGCCATCGGCTACGGTGACGGCTACCTGCGTGGCGAATACAACAAGGGATTCGTCTTTATCCGCGGACAGCTTTGCCCGATTCTCGGCCGCGTATGCATGGACGCGACGATGGTCGACGTGAGCCACATTCCCGATGTCCAGGTCGGAGAAACGGTCGACGTCGTGAACGGTGAACTCGATTTCCGCATCTCGATGGAAAGTGTCGCGGACGACCACCACACAATTCCGTACGAACTAACAAGCCGCGTGGCACGCCGCCTGTACCGCAAGTACTACTGGAAAAACCGTCTGGTGCGCTGGGACTACCTGCGTCAGGAATTCGGAGTCAAGGACTACAAGGAATTCCCGCTGCGGTAACGCTTATCACATCAAGCCTTTGAAAACCTGGACAAGAACTGTGCCAGGCGCTCGTTGCCCGATTTGCGGAACACGTGGTCGGGGGTCCCCTGCTCCACGATGACGCCACCATCCATGAAGATGACCTTGTCGGCCACGTCGCGGGCAAAGGCCATTTCGTGAGTCACAATGACCATGGTCATCTTGTCTTCGGCCAGTTTCTTGATAATCTTGAGCACTTCGCCGGTGAGTTCCGGGTCCAGCGCAGAGGTGGGTTCGTCAAAGAAAAGAATCTTCGGGTTCATCGCGAGGGCACGGGCAATGGACACCCGCTGCTGCTGACCGCCGCTAAGTTCGCAGGGGTAAGCCTTCTCCTTGCCTTCGAGGCCCATACGCTTGAGCAAGAATCGGCCCATGGCGCGGGCGTCCTTGCGCTCGTCCCCAAGCACTCGTACCGGAGCAAGACAAAGGTTCTGCAGCACCGTCAGGTGCGGGAACAAGTTGAAGTTCTGGAACACGAGTCCCGTAGAAAGACGGATTTCGCGGAGCGTTTTCGCCGGCGCGTACTTGACCGCCGGGCCAGAGCCTAAAGGTCCCTTCGCCGAATCACTCGGCACCACCATGTCCTTGCCATCGACCTGCACAAAACCGCCGTCAACCGTTTCGAGCTGGGTAAGGCAGCGCAACAGCGTACTCTTGCCGGAACCGCTGGGTCCGATAATCGAGAGCACCTCGCCCGCCTTCAGGTCAAAAGAGATATCCTTGAGCACATGCAAGTCGCCAAAGGACTTCTTGACGTGTTCTACCTTGAGGATCGGCGCAGATTCATTCATGTTTTCCATTCCACGCCTCACTTATAGTAATTGAGCTTGCGTTCCACGTAGGCGAAAAGCACGCTCAGTAAAAGGTTCGCCACATAGTAGAACACGCCCGCCACGAACAGCGGATAAATACTCGCATAGGCGGCCTGCTGTTTCTTGGCCAGCGCAAAAAGTTCCGTCACCGCAATCACCTGCGCAAGCGAAGTATCCTTCACCAGGGTAATGACTTCGTTAGCGCTTGCTGGCACCACGCGCTTGACCACCTGCGGGAGGATAATACGGAAGAACGTCTGCGTGCGGGTCATGCCCAGCATGTAGGCCGCCTCGTACTGCCCCTTGGGTATCGACTGGATGCCGCCGCGGAAAATCTCGGCAAAGTAGGCCGCATAGTTTATCGAAAACGCCACGATTACCGCCGGGAAGCGGTCAAACGAAAAATCCACGCCCGCATATTCGCTCAGGTAGTAGGAGCCGAAGTAAATCGCCACAATCTGGAGCAGCAAAGGGGTGCCGCGCATCACCGAGATGTAGAACGACACCGGGTAACGCACCACGCGCCACTTGCTCATCTTAAGGACCGCAATGAGCAGGCCCAACGGAATCGAGAACAGGAGCGTAAGCCCGAAAATGGCGAGCGTTGTGCAGAAGCCGCCCCAGAGAATCGGGAGTAAATTGCTCAGGTCAGACATGGAACCGCGCGCCGGCCGTTATTTGCCGAACCACTTGGCAGAGATTTCGTCGAACTTGCCGTCGGCCTTCATGGCAGCCAAGGTGGAATTCACGGCATCACGCAGGGCCTGGTCCTTCTTGCGGAAACCCACGGCGTAGACTTCGTCGGAGAGACCTTCCTCGAGCACCGTGTAGTCCTTCGCGTTCGTCACAATCCAGTACTTGGCCACGATTTCGTCCAGGAACACGGCGTCAACCCCACCCTTGTCCAAATCCATGAGCGCCGTCTGGTTGTCGTCAAACGGGACGATTTCCTTGGCGGCCTTGCCCGCTTCGGAAGCATCCAGCAGCTTCTGGGCGGTAGAGCCGTTCTGCACGGCAATCTTCTTGCCGGCGAGGGCAGCGAGACTTGCAAGCGCCTTGTCCTTCACCGTGAAAATCATGCGGTTCTTGAGATACGGGTCGCTCAGGTTCATGGCCTTCGCGCGGGCGCTGTCCACGCTCATGCCGTTCCAGATGCAGTCAATCTTGCCGGTGTTCAGTTCCTGTTCCTTCGCATCCCACGAAATCGGCTGCGTCTTGAGCTTCACGCCCAAGCGCGCACAAACTTCGGTGGCGAGGTCGATATCGAAGCCCACGATGTTGTTGTCCTTGTCGCGGAAACCCATCGGCGGGAAGGAATCGTCGAGACCGAGCACGAACTCGCCCGCCGCCTTCACCTTGTTCAGAGATTCATCGGCCTGAGTCTTGGATTCCGCCTTCTGGTCGTTGCAGGCAGAAAGAACCGCGGCACACGCAACCGCCGCAAACATCGCTAAAAGCTTTTTCATCTTGAAGTCCTCTTTTTGATTTACAAGAGAAATATAGAAAAAGGGCCGCATTCCAATGAATACGGATAATCAAGCAGCCCTTTTATTTAACGCCTGTATGATTCGCTTTTTAATTTTTTTCACCAAAACAGGAGTTTCAAGGCGAATTGGGTTGGCATATCAATTTTGAATAATGTATATTATGAGGGAGGTTTATATGGAAGTTCTGAACCCGACACAGCTACATCTTCTAAAGATGTTCTCTTTCGCCAAGGATTCTGAGTCTTTGGAAGAAATTCGTGTTGCCCTGATGGATGTCTTTGCCAAGAGGGTTGAAAAAGACATGGACGATCTTTGGGATTCCGGCAAATGGGACAATAAAAAGAACGAAGCTGTCTTATGCGAACACTTGCGAACTCCCTATAAAGCAGTATGAGAATTGTTCTCGACACCAATTGCCTTCTAGCCTCTCTTTCCAAAAGAGGGGCTTACTAGATTGCGCCATCGCAGGAAACGCTACATACGTCGTTTCGAATGACGCTCATTTCGACATCCTTAAAGAAATTGACTTTCCGAAATTAATCTTGAAAAATCTGCAAGAATTTTCTGCAATGCTACAATAAGCAGAATCGTTATACTACGCAAAAAGGGCCGCATCACTGCGGTCCCTTTTAATGCTTTGAATCCTATCGGGGCTACGCCCCTCTAGGATGACATGCTCAAAGGCCTGAAGCCCCACACCTCAAAGGGAGCGAAGCGACCGACCTCATACCTCACACCTCTTAGTCCTTCCCGTACACCTTTTCGGCATAGGTCACGGTAGCACCGAGGTATTCGCGGTTCATCTTGGCGATGTAATCCACGGTGATACCCTTCGGGCAGGCGGCCTGGCATTCGTACAGGTTCGTGCAGTTGCCGAAGCCTTCCTTGTCCATCTGAGCGACCATGGCGAGCACGCGCTTCTTCGCCTCGACCCTATGACAACCGTTCGCGCTAGACGCAAAAAAAAATCTAATTAGCGCTCACTCCCACCTAAAGGTGGCCATGTACACTAAGCAACAAGTTGCCAAGTGTCCAAAGGTCGCCATCACGACTCGTCAATACGAGTCGCTTTTGGCTCACAGGGGTCACTATCCCTAACGCAAATGCGGCAAATTGCTTTACCAGTGTTACTCTGATTAGAAATGAATATTCATCTATTTAAATGTTTTGATATTTACTTCAGCCTGTCTCAACGTGATGTACTCTCCATTGCTTTCATCTGCAAAATGCCCCATTATTCCCAAGTTTAAGATGCTATTATTGAAGGCCTCTTTAATAAAAAAATTCAAGTTTTCTTCAAATAATGGATTCAAATAAAGCGTGTGACCTCCATTACTAAATCCGTAATTCGTATGTAGTTTACTATTAATTTGGGTAAGAATATCCGCGCAGTTTTGTTTATCTACATCATCTATTTCCTTATTGTCTTTTCGACGAAATCCCAAGAAAAAGAGAATTCCCTTTGGCTCTTCCCTATTGACACTAATTACAAACTTATATTCTATTGTACATTTAAAGTTTTCAGTTTTGTCCTTTGGATATGTAAAATAGTATGCTAAATATAGCCGACGTTTGTCCTTCTTTTCAAGAGCAAATGTTCCTATTTCCGAAAAAGTGCCTTTAGCAAGGTTATCAAGTTTTTCTTTCAAACCATAGAGAATCGGAAAATGTTCGTGATTTACAAGCTTTAATGCTTTTGCGAATTCAGCGACGTCACTCATATTCACATCTCGGCTCTCAGAAGATATTCCGTCAAATCAACCGCTTTTTTCAACGCATCTGCCAATTTTGATTGTGTCGCCGGAGCAGTTATTTCATTTTCTTGTTTTTCATCGGGTCCTAAAGGCCACAACTCTAGACCGCGAACAGACGGTGGATACCCTTCATTTGTGAAGGTTTTAATTTTTGCGTTAGGAAAAACCTTTCGAACCACCTTTATTTCCATGTCTGTTAAATTGTTTTTCTGATAATCCTTTTTCGACGGGTCTATTTTAAGGAATTCTATGGACACATGGTCAATCGGCAGACTTGTTGAAAGAACAAGGTTGACTCTACAGCACCCATTGTCAACAGAATAGTAAACTTCATTTTTGGGAACACAACCAGCATTCACTCCCTTAGGAGAAAGATTATCCTCGCACTTAGATGTCCACGGCACGCCAGCCTGCTGAAAAACAGCATTGGCAAACTGTTCTTGGACGGGATATTGCGGATTCATATCACCCGTGTAGTATTTATTTACCGGCATATAAAACTCCTTTGTATTTAATTGTGAATTGTTTTTTTGAGCGGGGCGGGCTTGCTTGCGCTGGCCCGCGGTGGTGGACTTCCTTGGCAAGCACGCTTGCCTAGGAAGTTCATCACGGAGAATCCTTGAGGCAACGAACCGAGTAGCCGTAGCACTTATTGTAGCCGATGTAGTCGCGGTACGCATCGACCGCGCTCAAGTACCAGTAGTTGGCGCTACCGCTATAGTTCTCAGTGGCACTCCAGAAGTTGGCTCGAGTGCCGACACTGTAGAAGCTACCAGTGCTGTAGTAGCCAGCAGGGAGCGCAGCAAAGCCGTAGGTGTCCTTCGGGTCGCTCCAGTACCCCATAGCCTGCATGGCGTAAGGGGATCCCATAATGGTATAAAGAGTAACCCATTCTTCGCGTGTCGGAATGTGCCAGCCTTCAGGGCAAATTCCACGCACAGGGTATGTCGGTGTACAAAATTTGCCATATCCGCAATTCTTGCCATTCATACTCCACTTGCCCACACTATCCATAGCGGCAGCCCATGTATATAAACGCCCGTATTTTGTGCAACTGTCAGCTTCGTTGTAATAACACCAAGAATTTCCCTTCATCCCTACGTATGCCACACTGTCGGAATAATTCAGGTTTTCCGCCATCCAAGTTTGGCTTCCGATAGTTACCGTCCTGTAAGCCTTGCCATCCCTTGAATCAAACAAATCGCCTTCGACATTTTCTATGGATCCATTCCACAATCCGTCGCTACACAGATAAACAGAATCTTGCGCCACCGAAAGTTGTTTCCTAATTTCATTACCCTCTGTATAACTGACGCAACCCTTCTCAAGAGATATTTCTTCATCTGAAGCATTTCTAAATACACCTGCGTCACAAACGTATTTGTTTGTTGAAATAATCTTTCCATCAACTATTGAACCATCTGTGTTGCAAACTTTTTCGTAGGTATCGTATTCCAAAGCAGTAGCCTCCATCCAGGCATTATTCCTACAGATGTAATAAACATTTTCAAATTCGCTTACAACTTCCGCGTTACTTGTTCCGCAAATGCCAATGGCCGTTTCCCTTTCTGATACGGCCCATTTGGAGCCATCGTAAACATATACTGTATCTGTCACATTGCCTTTCTTGTACTCACCCGTCTTTCCTGTAGTCCATTCGTAGGTATCTTTTTGACAGGTGGTTGCAGCCACCCACTGATTACCATTACAGATAAAGTATTTATTAAAGTTTTTGCTCAACTTGTTGCTGTTCGGAGCAACGATATCCTTACGGTTGACGGAGCACCCGCCCAGCCCATACACGTTGTTCCAATAGATGTCCAAGTAGGTTTCATAATCTGGAATATCCAAGATGTTCCAACTCTTTACCGAGGCCCGAACGGTGCCGTAATCAAGGTCATGCGCCCAGTCTGCCATGTCGGCCTTGGTCTGCAGGTCGTTCCATTCGCCGTCGGTCTTGATATCTGCAATGAACTTGTCTATGGCATTTTGAATCTCGACATCGCTACGGTCACCCATGACCAGCGCCGAAATTGCAAGAAGAGTTGCATTGCCCGCGCTGGTGGTCGCGCTCACGCCCTCGTTCTGGAAAATGGCGAAATCTTCGGAATAGGTCACGGCGGTCGCAAACTCGAAGGCCGTCATGATCTCCTGGGCAGCCTGTTTCTTCGCGGCATAAACACTGTACCCCTTTTCTTGCACCAAGTAAAGTACACGGTCATATTCCAAATGGGTAAGCAGATTTATATTCACTTCGGTCCGTTTCTCCGAAAAGTCGGTCAAGGCTCGGAGCGTCATGGAATCCTTGGACCATTCACCGGTCACCTCGTTCCTGTAAAGACCTCGGACTTCAAGTTTCGCACAAGGGTAAGCAAGGCTCACCTTGGGAATTACAAAATCCCCCTTGTTGCTGGAGATTTCATCTTCGTAAACGACTCCCGAAGGTTTCAAATCCTTTTTCAGTTCATACAGGTTCAGCGGCGAGCCGAACTTGAACGGACCCTTCTGCGCAACACCCGTCACAGAGATATTCTCCCTGACAAAGCCCTCGGGCAAACCATCTTCGCTGGACGAGAACTTCGCGTCACTTTGAGAAACACTAGAAGACGACCCGGCTGATGAGCCTGCCGAATCATTAGCCCGATCAGGGTCCTTATTCGCTCCATCATCCAGAGTCCAGTCACCATTTTCGCAGACATAGGCGGACTTTTCGTCTTTCACGTAAGCGGTTGTCCCCTCACGCTTGCCGGAACACACAGGCAAGTCATCAAACGAGGCTGCAACGATATCGGTATCTGTAGGTTCGACAAGTTCGCCAGTCTGCCCCGAATCAGAATTCCTGTCCGTTCCACTGCCGCTGTCGTCGCCACACGCAGCGAGAGTGAAAGCAATGGATAGTGCTGCAAAATTGCCAATTTTGTTCCAAGCCATGACAGCCTCCACCGGCTAAAATCCTATAGAGTTTCGCCTTGTTCGGCCTAGAAAGCGCGACACCAATCTTGTATGGATACAAAAAAGGGGTGCGGGTTCGCTGCATTTACCAAAGCGGGGCTCTCGACTGCCTCTGACTGATAAATGCAAACGACCCACGCCCCAAACGGGCTGTTGCCCACGACCAGTTGAAATGCTGGCATGACAAACCGAGATATACCGCAAAACGGCATACCTGCGTGAGTGTTCGCCTTGTCCTCAGTCATTGGAAATTGTCGAGATTTCGCTTTGAGAACAGGGTTAAACTCTTTTTTACTCTTTAAAAATAACTTAATTGTTTTCAAAAAAAACTTTTGACATACGCTTTTTTTTTGCAATTTTTCATGTTTTCCCCTAAAATAACAATCTATCGGCTTTGATTTATTTGGATTCCCAACAAAAATATTGTATATTAATACAGGAGTATTACAATCAACTTCAAACGCACTTGTAGATTTCTGCAATGCAAAGGAGCCATCATGCCAAGTACGCTATTGCAAGTCAGGGTGGACGAAAAGACCCGTTCTGCAGCAGGAAGCATATACGAAAAGCTCGGCATCGACTTGCCGACAGCCGTACGCATGTTCCTTGCCAGAACCATTCTGGAAAACGGCATACCCTTCAGTATGAAGCTCCGTCCAGCCGCTCCCGCCGATGTTCTCGAAGCCATGAAACAGGCTTCGCAGTCAGCCGCCGATGCAGGAGTTGCAGATATGTCTCTTGATGAAATCAACGACGAAATCGCACAGGTCCGAGCCGGCAAATGAAATGCTACGCAGTCATTGACACGAACGTGCTGGTCTCCGCATTGCTAAAATGGGATTCCATTCCAGGGCAGGTCGTGCAACAAACCTACGCCCACGAGATTATTCCCGTTTTCAATGATTCTATCTTACAAGAATACGAAGAAGTGCTCTCCCGTGAAAAATTTCATTTTCCAAAAGAGACTGTCGAATTTTTGCTTTCACGCCTAAAGACAATCGGCGAAAACATGACAACCGTAGAATCGCTTGTTGGCAATTTTCCAGACCCCAAAGACGTCGTATTTTTTGAAGTCACAATGGAAAAGAACAAAACCGATGACGCATTTCTTGTCACGGGAAACCTGAAACACTTTCCAAAGCACCCCAAAGTTGTCACTCCAGCAGAAATGCTGCGTATTTTGGACAACATATAATTCTTTTATTTATACGCAAAAAGGGCCGCATCACTGCGGTCCCTTTTAATGCTTTGGATCCTATCGGGGCTTCGCCCCTCCAGGATGACACAGGAAAGGTCGGTGAGCCTGCCGAACCAACTATTCAGTTCACTTCGGCAAGCTCAGTGAACTTATTAATCCTTTCCGTACACCTTTTCGGCGTAGGTCACGGTGGCGCCGAGGTATTCGCGGTTCATCTTGGCGATGTAATCCACGGTGATACCCTTCGGGCAGGCGGCCTGGCATTCGTAAAGGTTCGTGCAGTTGCCGAAGCCTTCCTTGTCCATCTGAGCGACCATGGCGAGCACGCGCTTCTTCGCCTCGACCTTGCCCTGCGGCAAGAAGCTGAGGTGAGAAACCTTGGCAGATACGAACAACATAGCGGATGCGTTCTTACAGGCGGCCACGCAGGCACCGCAACCGATACAGGCGGCAGCGTCGAAGGCGCGGTCGGCATCAGCCTTGGGAACCGGAATCGTGGAAGCTTCAGGAGCGGCACCGGTGTTCACAGAAATGAAACCGCCAGCCTGGATGATGCGGTCGAATGCGGTACGGTCAACGGCGCAGTCACGGATAACCGGGAATGCGGCGGCGCGCCACGGTTCGATCACGATGGTGTCGCCATCCTTGAACTTGCGCATGTGAAGCTGGCAAGTGGTGGTCGCATGGTCAGGACCGTGCGGCATACCGTTGATGACGAGAGAGCACATGCCACAGATACCTTCGCGGCAGTCGTGGTCGAAGGCGAAGCCTTCCTTGCCCTGCTTCATCTGTTCTTCGTTCACGATGTCGAGCATTTCCAGGAAGGACATGTCCGGAGAAACATCGTTGATCTTGACAGTTTCGAACTGTCCCTTGGTCTTGGCATCCTTCTGACGCCAAATCTTCAAAGTCAAATTCAGTCCGCTCATTATTTGTAGCTCCTAGTAGCGAGGTGGACGTTATCAAAGGTAAGAGGTTCCTTGGAAAGTTCCGGTGCGACACCGTCGCCCTTGTATTCCCAGGCACCCACGTAGCAGAAGTTCTCGTCGTCGCGCTTGGCTTCGCCTTCCGGAGTCTGGCTTTCTTCGCGGAAGTGGCCGCCGCAAGATTCCTTGCGGTGCAGGGCGTCGAGAGTGAGGACTTCGGCGAATTCGAGGAAGTCTGCCACACGGCCGGCACGTTCCAGGTTCTGGTTGAAGGAACCTTCGGAACCCAGCACGTTGACGTTTTCCCAGAATTCGGCACGGAGGGCCGGAATCTTCTCGAGAGCCGTCTTGAGGCCGGCTTCGTTACGGGCCATGCCAACGTATTCCCACATGATGTTACCGAGTTCACGATGGATATCGTTAACAGTGCGGTGACCCTTGATGGAGAGGAGCTTGTGGATGCGTTCTTCGGTCTGCTTCTTGCAGTCTTCGAACGCGGCATCGGATTCGGAAACCTTCTCGAGCTTGGTGCCCGCGAAGTAGCCGCCGATGGTGAACGGAATGACGAAGTAACCATCGGAGAGGCCCTGCATAAGAGCAGAAGCGCCGAGGCGGTTTGCACCGTGGTCGGAGAAGTTGGCTTCACCGAGAACGAAGCAGCCCGGAATCGTGGACATCAGATCGTAGTCCACCCAGAGGCCGCCCATGGTGTAGTGGATGGCCGGGAAGATACGCATCGGGACCTTGTACGGGTCTTCGTCGGTAATCTTTTCGTACATCTGGAAGAGGTTGCCGTACTTGGCAGACACGCCTGCAACGCCCATACGCTGGATAGCGTCGGCGAAGTCGAGGTACACGGCCTGCTTGGTGTTACCCACGCCGAGACCTGCGTCGCAGACCTGCTTGGCGTTACGGGAAGCCACGTCACGGGGCACCAGGTTACCGAAGCTCGGGTACTTTTCTTCGAGGTAGTAGTAACGTTCTTCTTCCGGGATCTGGTCCGGGCTGCGAGTGTCGCCCGCCTTGCGCGGAACCCAGATACGGCCATCGTTACGGAGAGATTCGCTCATCAAGGTGAGCTTCGACTGCAGGTCGCCGTGGCGAGGAATGCAAGTCGGGTGAATCTGCGTGTAGCAGGGGTTAGCAAACAGGGCGCCGCGCTTGTAGGCACGGAATGCAGCCGTGACGTTAGAACCCTGGGCGTTTGTAGAAAGGTAGTAGACGTTACCGTAACCGCCGGTGCAAAGGCAGACAGCGTCACCCACGTGGCTTTCGAGTTCGCCAGTGATGAGGTTACGGACGATGATACCGCGAGCCTTGCCGTCGATCACGACGAGGTCCATCATTTCGCGGCGGGGGAACATTTTCACCTTACCGGCGGCAACCTGGCGCATGAGGGCCTGGTAGGCACCGAGCAAGAGCTGCTGACCCGTCTGACCACGGGCGTAGAACGTACGGGAAACCTGCGTACCACCGAAAGAGCGGTTGTCGAGAAGGCCACCGTATTCACGACCGAACGGAACACCCTGGGCCACGCACTGGTCGATGATGAGGTTCGAGTTTTCGGCCAAGCGGTGCACGTTGGCTTCGCGAGCGCGGAAGTCACCGCCCTTCACGGTATCGTAGAACAGACGGTAAACGGAGTCGCCGTCGTTCTTGTAGTTCTTGGCAGCGTTGATACCACCCTGGGCAGCAATGGAGTGTGCGCGACGGGGGCTATCCTGGATGCAGAAAGACTTTACGTTGTAACCAAGTTCGGCAAGGGATGCGGCAGCGGATGCACCGGCAAGGCCAGTACCAACCACGATTACCGTGAATTTACGCTTGTTGGCGGGGTTCACGAGCTTGAGTTCGAACTTGTGCTTGGTCCACTTTTCTTCGATGGAACCACCGGGGATTTTAGAATCAAGAATCATTAGTGGGCTCCTTAAAATTATGCGTTAAAAGAAACTTCGACGGTGCCGACAGAAGGAATCACGAAAGAAGTCTTGGCGGCTTCCTTGGCCTTCTGCTGTTCATACTGCTGCTGGAGTTCATGAGACTTGGTGCGCAGGGCTTCCGTTTCGGGCTGGTTAGCGAGGTAGAAGGCGGCGATAGCGGTGATACCGAAACCGGCAGCAACGACAACACTGTAGATGATGCCGCAGACATCGATAATCGGGGTCCACTTCTGGTGAGCAATGCCCATGGTCTGGAAGGCAGACGAAATGGCGTGGAACAGGTGCATGCCGATAACGAACATGCTGATCACGTAGAACACAGCCCAGAAGGGGTTGGCAAACATGTCGATGGTGGTGAGCCACATGTCGCGGACGATTTCGCCCTTGTCGTTCAGGTACAGGTAGTGTTCGCCGAACTTGAGCATCATGAGGTGCTGGATGAGGAAGCCGAGGATGAAGAGGCCGGACCAGATCATGGTGAAGGTCGCGAAAGTCTTCTTGCCCTTGCGAGCGTTGACTTCGTAGTCGATTCCACCGCGTGCCTTCTTGTTCTCGATCTTCAGCGTAACCGCGAGGAAGATATGGAGAGCGAAGCAAGCCACCAGGCCGAGTTCGACGAGATAAATCAGCTTAATCGGGAAGTGGAGCGGATTGAACCCGGTCAGGAACTCGGTGTAGGCGTTGTAAGACGCCTGGGCCGAAGCCTGGTCAAAGTTCAGAAGCTGGAAGTTACCACACATGTGGCCGAAGATGAACAGGGCGAGTGCCGCACCCGTGCATCCCATGATCTGCTTCTTACCGATGGAGGAGGTAAGATACTTGATGATCCATTGCATTGAGTTGTGTCTCCTTGAGGGGTTTTTGTTTTAAACTTAGAGGACGCAGCAAGCCTTGAGGCTCGGCATTTCGTAAGCGTAGCGTTCGTCTTCCTTGAACCAGAAGTCCAGTTCGCGCTTAGCAGACTCGGGGCTGTCGGAGCTGTGCACGACGTTTTCGGTCATGGAAGGGGCAAAATCGTAGCGGAGGGTACCGGGTTCCGCCTTGGCCGGATTGGTTGCACCGTTGATGGCGCGGACCTTGGCAATGGCATTTTCGCCGCCGAGGGCGAGCATCACGGACGGGCCCTTGGTCATGTAGGCTTCGAGTTCCGGGAAGAACGGCTTTTCCACGTGTTCGGCGTAGAAACCGCGAGCATCGGCAGAGGTCATCTGGTGCATCTTCACGGCGCAGACGGAGAGGCCTGCAGCGATGTAACGGTCGATAATGCGCCCGATGAGGCCGGACTTGACGGCATTGGGCTTGATCATTGCAAATGTCATTTCCATAGTAGGTACCCTTTTTTGAAAGTATGAGAAATATAGATAATTATGGTTCTGCCTCGATCTTTTTCATCAGGTCTTCGGCGAGTTTTCCGCCCGACTTGATGTTGTCGACGAGCCAATCGACGGATTCCTTCAGTTCGCTGTTGGGGAAACGCTTCTGGAAATCTTCCAGAACCTCGAGCGCAAGCGTGTCCCTATGCAGGTTTTCGTTCAAAATGAACCCGCGGCTGAAAAGCGCCTTCTCGACATCGGGACTTTCGGGCCACATGTGCAGGAACACTTTGTATTCCATCTCGGCCTGGGCAAACTGCTCGGCTTCGGCCGCCAACTGCGCAATCTGGAAAGTCGCCTTCGCGAACAGGCTATCGTTATTCGGATTGTAATCGCGCACCTTCTTCCACATAGCGATGGCTGCGGAATAATTGTGGGCATTGGAGAGCGAATCCGCATCCTGTTCCATTTTCGCGACATCGGTCGTCGGGGACTTGATATTGAGAGTCTTTCTCATGACGGTGACCTTCGCGGAATTCCACGATTCCGCGCGCATGCGTTCGATCTTGTCCTTACGGATCCGACGGATATTGTTGCTGAACGCCTGCTTACGCAAGTCGTCCCACGAGCGGTTCTTGTTGGCTTCGTAATTAGAGAAATACTCATACTTCACGACATTCTGCGGGAACTGCAGGTAATCGCTGATGTCCTGTTTGGACTTCTCGAAGCTCGCCTGGGGATGAATGGGATTGCCGTTCTTTTCAAAGTAGGCCTTGAGCGAATCTTCCGGAAGGATAGACTCATGTTCAAGCATTTCGGAATAATGGGCCGTAATGTAGTTCACGCGCGTCTGATGGACAAACGCCCTGTATTCCCAGGACTGGTCGAGCTTAAGGGCGCGAGCCTCTTCCGCAAAGGAGAAACATTCGGCCAAGCTAGAAACGAGGCGGCTTCTCGTACGGTTAACCTTGGGAATCCCGGGTTCCTCGTCTAGAATCTGGAGGATATCCCTTTCCTTCACCACCGGAGCCCCGTTCCTGGAAACAAGCACGTAATCAGAATCCAAATCCAGATAGCCGAACGACTTCATCTGGTTGATCACCTCGCCCTTCACACGGTCGAACGGCTTGACTTCGGGAGGAATTTCACGAACAAGGTAAAAGACATGTCGACCAGGAGTCCTTGTCGTCGCAAGTACCGGAGAAATCGAGCCTTCGGGCTTTCCCGCGAACGCTGCGGCAAGACCGTTTACCATGCCTATCCCATACGGGAACGAGAAGCCATCCTTCACGACTCCCACATAGCCACCGTTCGCGGCAGTCTCCTTGTTCTCGCTATGCTTTGTCGCGATTTCCTTAAACTTTTCCAGACTGGTTACGGGCTTTTTGAACAACTTAGCAAGAGCGGCGGAATCTTCCATCTGCACGTGATAGACTTCGAACGCATGCGCCGTCTTGAATTCTTCCTTATGGGCTTCATAATAACCTTCCGGATTGGGAGGGACAATCTTTTCGACGGTCACCGGAAACTTTTCCCTGATAGCCTGGGATGTCGAATCTATCATGCGGCGTTTGAATTCGCCAAGGAAGAGGAGTGTGTCGTTGTTGGCCGCAGCAAGAGCCCCGGCGGAACGGGAAAGCAGCAAGGCCTCGGCCACCTTCCCACGGACATCCAGGAACTCGACACTGCCCGTAGAATCCGCGAAATCGGCCTTGTGCAGTTCGAAATAGGAACGGAGTTCGGATTCGGGGAACAGTAGACATTCAGTCGCAAAGAAACGCTGGTAGACGACCGTAAGTAGACGTGTTTCTAGGCTCTTCGAATACGCCTTCCACTGCGATTCAAGTTCAGGATGCTCGGCGACCGCCTTGGAGACAAAAGCGGACTTCGCAAAAAGTTCGGATGCGATCCGGTCTACCTGCGGACGCCCCTCTGGGTCAAGCTTCACAGCAAGGTCCAGATCTTCTGCATAAACAGTCTCGTCACCGATCCGTGCAATGACCTCCTCGCTTCCGCCAACATTGTTGCATCCCGCGAGAGCCAGTCCCAAAAGAGCGCTTAAGAAAAGAGCTTTCCTGTTCATTAAATCCTCATAGATTTGCTTGTTTTCGACAAAATATAGTCAAAAACACCCATTGCTAAGGCCAGGCGCCACACGAGAAAAAAACAACAAAAAAGCAGATTTTACGTAATTCGTTGACAATCAACGAGTTAGAGGCATTCAATCGAAAACTTTCATCAAGGAAATCTCCCTTATTTTCTATAATTATGCGCGTTGAAGAAACCGACTTCGACATTTCCGATAACCGCCGCAATAGTGACGGTGGTTGTAGGCGTTCTTGCCCTGAGCGCCTGGTTTGCGCGTATTGCGCTCATAACCTTCCTATCGAGCCCGCACACCTTCGGCGATGTAGAAATCACCCCCCACGGCTACAAGCTGGGCGGCCTCCTCACCCATTCCTGGGATTCCATCTCCGTCAAGACCGGCGAGAACACCTTCTCCGTCAGCGATTTCGACCTTGACATTACCGTATTCGGCGATTCCAGCAAGGTAAAGCTGAACCTCGGAAGCTTCAAGGCGGATATCCACAGCGGCACCCCCGAAAAAGCGGAAAAATCGGAACCTCCCGAACTATCGTTCCCCGAAAAGGCAAAATTCTACCTTCCCACCGAAATGTCCGTCGGCGAAATCGACATCGACATTGACAAGGGCGAAAAAACGGCCAAGCACTGGCAAGCAAAAGACCTGAGCGTCCGGAGCACAGGAACGCAGGCCGTAAAGGTCAAACTCGACGGCATCCAGGGGGACTTCGTGCAGGGGACCGGAAGCTTGGACGTTGCGGCGGACTTCTCGTCCGAAAACGTAAAGCTGAAAGGCAAGGTCAAGGTCGGAAAGGACGAAGTCAAGCTCGACGCGAGCACCCCGAAAACGAACATGGCAGCCGTAAAAACATCCGTGGAACTTGACGTCGCTGACCCGACCCAATGGATTCCCGTCAAACTTCCGCCCGCAGTCCCTGACATCGGAGCGGCCCATGTGAAGGCAACGGCAAGCCTCGACCCCAAAACGGGAAAACCCCGTTACGACGCCACCGTCCGAACGAGAGTCGGGGCATTCTGGCCGCTCATGGCCTGCAACGTCACGGCACGCATCAAGGGCGACGACCGGGACTACCACGTGGAGGCAGACCTCAACAACAACGAAGGCGGCCACATCAAGCTCGAAGGCGACTTCGACAACAACCTCAACGGAGAGCTCCAGGGCCGCGTCGAATACATGAGTTCCGTCTTCGGGCCACAGATGATGCCGCTAGACATGGTCATCCATTCGCTCCACAAGCAGGGCGATATCGTGGACGCGGTCATCGAGACAAGGCAGGGTTCGGCCATCGAGGCTACGATTGACCTAAGCGGCCCCCCGAGCATCAGCTTCACCGGAGACATGTCCCCCTACGAACCGTGGGCGCTGGACTGGAACTTCGGGAACCTCACCCTCAAGAACCGGTTCAACCTCGTGGGGTCATTCAACGGCAGCAAGCTACACGTGAAAGCAAAGATTCCAAATGTCGCCTACGCCTACCACATGAAAGCCGATTCGCTCGAAGTGGAACTCGACCTCGACAAGAACGGCATCGAGTTCACTAACGGCATCATCTACACGGAAAAAGAGACATTCGACTTCTTCGGCGACGTGATGTGGACGCACGAAGAACCGCACACGTCGTGGGACGTCACGCAGCGCCACGGAGGACACGCTTTCGCCTACATCACATGGACCGATTCCATCACCATCCAGGCAAATGCGGACTCCGTCGATATCACGACCATTCCCTTCGCCGATTTCTCCATCAACGGAGACATCTACGGCGAAGTTTCCGGACGCTGGCACCACAACCTGACGGACAATGTCGGATTTCTGGACGTATTCGCCGAAGGCCGTTACGAACCGTTTGACCTGCAAGGGCGAATCCAGGCGCGACAGAACGGCGACACCATCTTCATCGACAACTTCCACGCCATCCAGGACAAGAACATGGTGGAAGCCGAAGCGACATTCGTCCTTCCGAACGATTCGAACCCGGACTTCAAGCCTACCGGCTATCTGCCAGTGCAGGTGCAGCACGCATGGGCGGCGGCAAAGAACTTCAGCATTCCCATCCTGCTCGAAGCAATGAACGACTCCACACTCTCCAGCGGCATGATCACCGGCGACATCGCATACGAAGACAGCCACGGCATGCTCGGGAACATCGACATCACGAACATCGAACTGCGCAAGATATCGAAGGACCTGATCGACATCAACAAGTTGAACATATTCGCCGAAGGCGACAAGGTCGAAGTCAATTCCTACGTAAACATCGGCAAGGGCGGATGGGCTGGCAAATCGCAGATTATCATCAACAACATTTTCCAGGACAAACGCCACGTGACCGTAGACTACAGCACAGACACCGGCGGCGACCTGAACGTCGAAGGCGACATCGACTCCGCCTTCGTATTCACGGGAAAGGCGGCCGTCGCAGGTTCCTGGTTCATTCCCGGCACCACAAGCGAAATCAAGAAGACAGACCTGCAGGCTGACATCACGGCAAACATCAAGGAAGGGCTAAAGGGAATCTCGGCAAAAATCTACAGCGACTCGACATTCTTCCAGCCTCCCAAGATGACAAGGCTCGTCCCCATCAAGTTGCGGGGCTCGCTCGAGAACGGGCTTGTCGAGATAAGCGAACTTTCGACGCACAACCACGAACAGGAAACCATCAACGTTTCCGCAGCCTACAACCTCGACAGCATGACCATCGAGCGGTTCAACATATCGTCCGAACAGTTCAGCCTGAGATCCGGCCCTCATTCCATCATCGTGAGGGACGTGTCCGGAACCGTCGACGACTTCGATAACGAGATGACCATCTCCGTGAACCTTCCCTACATCCAGTACAACTTCTACGACGAGACGTTCGGCGATGGCGAAATCCAAGCTCAGAGCAACCTCGACTTCATCATGCCCCACTCCAAGGGAGACAGGCTGCAGAACAACACCATCGCAGGCAAGCTCGTCGTTGACAAGATGGTCTACCACAAGGCGCTCGAATTCCAGATTACGCCGGCTTCGCTCGACCGCATTCTCAACATGTTCAACAACTTCATCGCCAAGTTGCGTAAATCGGAAATCCAGGAAACAAAGCTTTCGACGGCAAGTCCCATCAACCTCATGATTCACGTGAACGACTCCCAGAGGGACTCCGTCGAAATCGTGACCCCGTTCGCGACCTTCCCCTTCACCTTCGACATCTGGGTGCTCGGCAACACGAACCGTCCGCTATTGCGCGGCGATGTCATCAACGCGAACACCGGATTCATCGGCGTCCAGGAACTCTACGAGTTCGAACTCAACGCCTTCAGAATTTCATGGATGGACGTCCCGTGGCAACATGGCGAAGTCGACGTATCGAGTGCGCAGAACCTCCCCTACTGCGACGACACCGGCAACCGCGAAGGAGAGACGTGCCCCATCAATTTCGACATTACGGGAACCATTACCAACCCGCAGCCGACCCCCAGTTCCAACTGCGGAACCGAGGCTAGTGCGGCGGCCACCTACTACAACATCATTCTCGGATGCATCGCCGACAACAACGACGAATCGACCGACTGGAACAAGATTGCAGGCAAGGCCATCGGCAAGGTGCTGTCTTCGACGGCGAACAAGACCCTCGGCGGCGAATACATCGGCGACATCGACATGAAGGTGATGCTGTTCAACAACAACACCACAAGCGACAAGGACTCGAGCTACTTCAAGTTGCCCATCTCGCTCGACCGCTGGGTCAAGGACCTGAGCCTCATCTTCGGCTACACGCAGGACCAGAGCGAGAACCCGACCTACGACCAGGCGCTCCAATTCGGCGTGAGCTACAAGCTGCCCGTATTCAAGGATTCTACCTACTCGCACAAGAACCATATCGCACCTTCGCTCAACCTGAACGGCCAGCTCATCTCGAAGCAATACCTTACCAATACAGGTACGGGCGGAAACGAAAACCGGCTTGAGAAGAACATCGGTCTCAACTACGGCTACAAGTTCTGGAACCCGTGCCTCCTCGGCATCGGCCATTGCGAGACGGTATCGCCGGGCGAACGCAACAAGCCGCTCGAGAGCAAGCAGGAGGACAAGAAATGAGATTCTTTCTAGGCATCCTTTTGCTATGTGCTACATTCCTTTTCGCCGAAGAAGGCGACAAGCATCCCTGGTACGTGACCCTCGACGGCAACTCGACCTTCTCGAATTTCCAGTTGCAGGAGCAGCTCGAAATTCCCGAAGAATTCGGACAGCTCGACACCATCAAGCAAGACTTCATGATGGGACTTGCGATAGAGAACATCAAGGCCCTCTACTATTCACGCGGGTTCTTCAGCCTCGACCTCAAACTCGAAATCCAGCGCGAATTCATCCGCCCTGACAGCGTGCAGCGCGGCTACATCATTTCGTTGCGCGAAGGCGAACGCTACCATTTCGGCGGGACAACCATCCTTGTCCCGGACAGTTCAAAAATCGAAATCGACAAGAGCGCCCTGCGGACCAACAACAAGGAACGACTTTTCAACCACGACGACATCGCCGAAGACATCCAGCTTATCCAGCAGACCTACCGCAAGGCGGGCTACCTGCACACCTACGTGAGCCCGGCCGAACTCATCGACACCGTCAGGAAGTGCATCATCGTCGAAGTGAGCGTAAACCCTGGAGCGAAGGTCATCATGGGCAACATGATCAGTACGACCCAGAAGGTCACCGACAAGACGAACCGCAGCAAGGAAGCCGGACTTTCCGACACGGCGTGGCTATCGTCCTTGTGGAAAACGCCACAGGGAGAAATCATCGATGGTAACAAGTTCAACTCGTTCAAGAGCAAGTTGCTTTCGACACAGCTATTCACGCAAATCAAGCTGAACGACTCCCTGAGAGCCGACGGACTTTCGGATGTGCACCTCGACGTGACCGAGCGCATTCCCGGAGAAGCGAGATACGGAGTATTCTTCGAAGAAATGTACGGGTTCGGCGCCATCGCGTATGCAAAGCACAAGAACTTCTTCGGAACGTTCAACGAATTCTCGACCTCCTTCCAGATAGCGCAGAACAAGCAGGAAATTTCTCTCGGCTACGCGAACCCGCTCTTGTTCGGGACATCGTTCACGTTCATCCCGACCGCTATCCGACTGGAAGACCGTTTGAGCTTCAACCACGAAAAGATTGCCCCCCCCGCCTACCCCGACAGCATTGAAGAACGTTACGAAATCATCAACCGCGGAGACTTGACCTTCGGCATTACCGACCACATCCGTTTCCGTGGCACCATCGATACCCGATTCGTGAGCAAGAATGGCGAGGACATGTACAAGGTGAAGGGAGAAATCGCACTCACCTTCGACTACACCGATGACTATTTCAACCCCACGAAGGGCATACGTATCGCGCCCACAGTCGGTGCAGGCACCAACCTGAACGCCAACCTGGAAAAGCTGACTGTGATAGGGAACCCCTACACCTATGGCGAAGCGACTGTCAACCTCTACCGTCCGCTGTTCTGGACATTCTACGGAGCATTGAGCGGAAGCGCGGGCAAGTTCTTCGAAACAGCGCTCGAAGACGATGCGCGCGTATTTTACCAGGGTGGCAGCCGTTCGGTGCGTGGTTACCGCTTCCGCAGCATCTATACCAGCTACACTAGCACCGATGACGAAGGGAACGAAATCATCAACACGGGACTTACGCCGATGTATCTTCGAATAAACGAAGAAATCCGCTGGTCGTTCCCGTGGAAAAGCTGGAGCCACTGGCAAATCGTACAGTTCTACGACTGGACGCGCATCATGGACCAGGACAGCGAACAGTTCCCATCCAAGACAAGCGAATCGCTCGGACTCGGGCTCCGTTATCGCTGGCAGTTCCTCACGTTCCGCCTGGATTACGCATTCAAGAAGAACCTGGACAACTGGAACATGGAAAACTTCGCCTGGGGCAGGTTCGCGTTCGACCTATCGCAGACGTTCTAGAATTTTTTGCAATCAGACGGTCTCGCGGTAGAGGCGAGAGAGGCTCGCCTGCGCGGGAGCAACTTCGGCTTCGATTCCGGCGGCTGCAAGAATGTCGCGAATTTTTTCAGGTGTCAGAGTATTGCCGCGGACCTCTACCTTGAACGTCGCGGTTTCGCTCGCGATGTCGGCGACCCGCCCGCTCTTCAAGACGTGCCCGCGGTCGATAATCGCGAAGTCAGTCGCCTCCTCTTCCATCTCGGCGAGGATATGCGAGCACACGATGGCCGTACCGCCTTCCTGCCTGCGCCAGTCCGCAATGAGTTTCCACACCGTCTCGCGCGACATCGGGTCAAGATTCGCCACCGGCTCATCCAGAATCAAAAGACGCGGCGCAGGAGCCATCGCGCGAAGCAACTGCACCTTCTGGCGGTTCCCGAGCGAAAGCTTGCCCATGCGGGTATCGAGCGGCGGGAGTTCCAGGCTCTTCGCCAAGCGGGCAATGCGTTCGCGGGCCGCCTGCTCATTCCACCCGGGAATGCGGGCCGCATAGAACCCCACGAAATAGTCCACGTACTCGTTTATCGAAAGTTTCGGATATACGCCCGGATTCTCGAGCAGTATACCGCAGGCGAGCGGGTCGAGGAACGAACCTCGCGAACCCGAACCTGCAACCCCCTTCGCGCCAGAATGCGTATTAGACCCGCGCACATCGTCCGCAAGCCCAATCGTGCCCGAGAATTTCGCGAAACGCCCGCACAGCAGGCGGAGTAATGTAGTCTTCCCCGCCCCATTCGGGCCCAGCAGCGCAAAGAAACTCCCCCGCGGGATTTCGAGCGACACGCCCGAAAGCGCGTCCACGCCCGATTTCGGGTAACGGAACGAGACATTCTCGACTTTTACCAGCGGGTTTTCCATCGCGCGCCCCGCAAAACTACTTGCAGAATTCCTTGACCGCCTCGGCCGGGTTCTTGATGAGCGAGAAAGCGTCCTTCGTCTGGCGCACCGCCTCCATCTGCACCTTCTCGGATGCACGCTGCAGGTACTGGATGCAACGCCAGTCCGTACGCACGGCGGCAAGCTGCACCGGCTCTGTACGGTCCTTGATGCTCACGAACTCAAAAGCATGGTAGTCCTGCTTCACCGCGGCAATCACGATGGCTGCCGACGGGCGCACGATATCTTGCAGGGCATGCCAGTCGCGTTCCACGAGCGCCGCCTGGATCTTTTCGCCCATGAAGGGCACAGCCTTTACGGCTTCGGCACTCGCGCGCACCGCCTCGGCCCACAGGTCCTCGCCCGCGTTGTCAATCTTCTTCACGATTTTCCAGTCACTGCGCACCGCGGCCTTGAGAAGTTCCGGGTTCGTCACGAACTTGAGGATATTCGGGTCGCCGTTCACCGCGGCAAGGAGCGCGGGCTCGTCGAGGGCGTTGAGCGCCACCTTCAAATCTTCGCAAAGGCCGTTCTTGATGTAGAGAATCGCCTGCACGTTCTGTGCAAACGCAGCCTTCTGCGCGGCAACAGTCGGGTTCTCGATAAGACTGATTGCATACCAGTTGAGGCCAATCGCCTCGAGCTGCTGTTCTTCGGTCGGGTTCTCGATCTTCTTGATTTCAGTCCAGGACTGCATAAAACCTCTTGTTTATGCGGTAAAGATAGTAAACTAGTCTTTAAGACAGCGAACCGAGAACCCGTAGTTATTGTAATCGTCACTGGACATGCCCGCAGCATAGTCGGCGTTGAAGTCCAAGAACGCACTATACGGACCGTTATTGATTTCAGTAGAACTCACAGTAGAACTCCGGAAGAACGTGTGGGCGCCCGCGTAGAGATATCCCCCACCCTTAACCCTGTAGCCAGCAGGGAGCGCCGAGAACCCGAATGCATCCGAGCCTTTGCCACCGGATGTGGACTTGAGCATTTTGCCTGCGGTCGCTTGTCCACCAACAGCAGTGATCAACGTTTCCCATTCGGCCTTGCTAGGCAAATGCCAGCCGTCGGGGCAAACATCAACCACAGCATCCCAAGTGTATAGTCGGCCATACTTTTCGCAAAACTCGACAGAATCCTTGTAGCAGAAGCTAGAGTCCGTTTCATAGTTGAGGTTCTGCGCCATCCACCACTGGCCGCCGATTTTAACGGTCTTGTAAGTCTGGCCGTCGCGGTCATCCGCCAACTCGCTGTATTCACAATTGTCTTCCTTTTCGGTCTTACAACCGACGACAGAATCCGAAGACTTCGCAGAACTGCTGGATTTGGCACGGGAAGAAGACGAGCCGTCCGAAGGACGGGTCGAGAAATCGCTATCATCGTCACCGCAAGCGACAAGCATCGCCGCACAAGCAAGAATTCCAAACCAAAGGGAACGCATATTTTCTCCTATTGTTTACTTGAAATATAAGAAAAGGCCCCCCGGCTTTGAACCGAGGGCCAATTTACTTTAGCCTATTTGGTCAAAAAAGGTATTTTAGACACCACATTATACATTGACAGAATGATAAAAAGCCCCGGCGGAATTAGTCTCTAACGCAACGGACAGACAACCCGAATTCCTTGAAGGTTCCGTTCAGGACCGCAGTCTTAGTGGGGCTGACCAAGAGCAATTTGTACGCTTCAGCGTTATTGGCGAACTCGCTATTGACCTCAGTAGAGCTCCAGAACTCCGCATAGAAGCCTTCGTAGTTGTAATACACTTCCTTGATGCCCGCAGGCAACGCAGTAAAGGAATAATCATCCGTTCCGTTGCTGCTTATACTCAAGTCACTCAAGTTTTTCAATCCATCTTTGGACTTGATGTGTGCAGGCATCGCTAAGGCCAAGCCAAAGGCCAAGCCTTTCGCACTGCTTTCCCAACCGCTAGTGGACTTGAGTTTGGAGCCTGCTCCCATCCATTTTTTTTCATTTTCCTTATCCTGTGTTCCGCCCACGGCCTTAAGCAAGGTCTCGAATTCAGCCTTGCTGGGAAGGTGCCAATCGGCGGGACATGCACTTCTTGCCGCATTCCACGAATAAAGCCTTCCGTATTTCTGGCAGTTCGACTCCTCGTCTTTAAAGCACCAACTGCTATCCGTTTTGAAATAGAGGTTCTCCGCCATCCAAACCTGATTGCCAATTTTCACAGTCTTGTAGGTTTGACCATCGCGGGAATCAGTCATCGTTCCAATCTCAGAATTGGAGCCGCAAGCGTTTATCGCGAATGACAACGCAAGCAAAGCAAGAATGGCAAAAGTACGATTCATAGAAACTTAATCCTTGACGCAACGGACAGAGAACCCCTCAAACTCAACTTCCTTTTCAAGAAGTGCTGTTTCGAAGGGCGTCAAAATCACCTCATATGCGAAATCATTTTTATAGGCCTTATTTTTTTCGATGTCGTCATCACACTCAACAGAACTATGAAAGTACGCAAGGGAACCCTCGTAGCCGTAATCTATTCGGGCGCCGGAACCAACACCGAGCGCAGAGAACCCAAAATTATCCGTACCAAGATCGTCACTAAGCCAGCCAGAAGCTGTCTTGAGTTTTGTGCCGGCACCCAAATAGCCACCGACTGCGGTGAGCAAAGTCCTCCATTCTGTCGTATCGGGCAGGTGCCAGCCCTCGGGGCAAACACCGCGCACAGGGTACGTCGGCGAACAAGCCACATCGTAGCCACACCCCTTGCCGTTTGAACTCCATGTACCCACGCTATCCATCGCAGCGCTCCACAGATACAGGCGACCATATTTTTCGCAATATTCGGCAGAATCATTGTAGCAGAAACTACTTGAATCTAGTTCATCTGTGGGTTGCAAATAAGCATAGTTCAGGTTTTCCGCCATCCACCACTGGTCGCCGATTTTCACCGTCTTGTAGGTCTGCCCGTCACGATCGTCCACCAACTCACCGTATTCGCAAGTATCCGTACTATCGGTCTTACATGGAATCGCTAAAGTCACAGAACTAGAAGAAGGCTTTGCCGAACTGCTTGACTTAGCTGAACTGCTTGATTTTACACTACTACTCGACTGCGGTGCGAGACTCGACGAAGATTCCTTCCCGTCCGGACGCGTCGCAAAATCGCTGTTGTCGTCACCGCAGGCGACAAACATCGCCGCACAAACAAGAACACCAAACCAAAGGGAACGCATATTTTCTCCTATTGTTTACTTGATAATATAAACAAAATTCACACCATTAAACAGCACTTTATGGTATATAAGAACGGCTTGTTAGGGACTCCTACGGAGTCCCTCGCTGCTCGGCTCGGCAATGCAGAAATGCAAGCATTTTTGCGCTGCACTCACCTCACTGCTAGTCTTTTACGCATCGGACCGAACTCCATCCAGTGTCAATGTGCCGGAGGTAGCAGCGTGCGCACCCAGCAGTGTTGGACTCGACGTAAGAAAAAGGCATTACACTTGCGGATTTGCCATTCTCCGTAGTAGAGCTCCAGAAGTCCGAATGTTCACCCTCTTCGCCATAGGCCGCAGTAGACGCAATACCAACAGGAAGTACCGAGAATGAATAGAGATCGGTTCCGTTTTTTTTGTTTTGCCACCCACGCTGCGATTTGAGAACCTCGTTTGCAACTGTTTGTCCGCCGACAGCCTCGACCAAAATTTCCCATTCTGTTACCGATGGCAAATGCCACCCGCTGGGGCAAACTCCACGCACAGAAGATGTCGGCGAACAATCCTCTTTGTAGCCACACCCCTTACCGCTAGAACTCCATGTACCCGCACTGTCCATGGCCGCGCTCCATAGATACAGGCGACCGTACTTCTCGCAATATTTGGGAGAATCTTTATAACAGCGGCTACTTGAATCTAATTCGTCTGTGGGCTGCAAAGAAGCATAGTTTAGATTCTCCGTCATCCACACCTGACCACCAATCTTTACAGTCTTGTACGCATGACCGTCCCGGTCATCCACCAACTCTCCATATTCACATGTATCCGTGCTATCAGTCTTACACGGAGTCGCCACAATCGCCAAACGGCTGATGGACCCATCATCGCAGTCTTCGCACACGTTCAATGGATTATCCTTGATGCAGCGAACGGACAACAAAAAGAACTTAGCGTAGTCCTCAAAAACAGCACTATCAAGGTCGCTGTTAAAATCAATGTCTAACGCATTAGTAGTACTGTACTCGGTAGAAATCCAGAAATGAGTGAACCCTTCATAATATACTCTCTCACTGGCGGACCACCAGCGACCATGGCCGGCAGGGAGCACAGAGAACCCGAAAGCATCCGTTCCAATCCAATCACGAGACTCGCTGATAGATGACCTGAGCACCTTGGCAGCCGTCAATCGTCCACCAACAGCCGAGAGCAAAGTCTCCCATTCTGGTTTCTTGGGCAAGTGCCAACCGCTGGGGCATACGCCCTGGATATTTCCCGGTGGCAAAGAACATCTATGGGCATAGCCACATTCGTCTTCCGATTTGTCTACTGCCGAAGCCCAATAGTAAAGCCTTCCGTACTTGGTGCAGTAGATTTCTTTGTCCTTGTAGCAAAAACTAGAGTCCGTTTCATAGTTGAGGTTCTGTGCCATCCACCACTGGTCACCAATCTTCACCGTCTTGTAAGTCTGCCCGTCGCGGTCGTCCATCAACTCGCCATATTCGCAAGTATCCGTGCTATCAGTCTTGCACGGAGTCGCCAAAGTCACCAAACTAGAAGAAGACTTCACCGAACTGCTACTGGACCCTTCGGCAAGCTCAGGGACCTTTGAGGAACCGCTCGACTTCGGTGTGACGCTGGACGAAGATTTCGTAGATCTGCTGCTGGACGAAGACTCATCATCGCAATCCTTGCACACGCTCGAAGACGAATCGTCCGAAGGACGAGTCACAAAATCGTTGTCGTCGTCACCGCAGGCGACAAGCATCGCCGCACAAGTAAGAATTCCAAGCCAAAGGGAGCGCATAATTTCTCCTAAAGTTAGTCCTTGACGCAACGGACGGGCAGCCAGCGGTTCTCAGAGCCGGGAAGCAAGTCTGCATCGCCGTGCCTGTTGCTAAAAACCATTGAATACGCATAAATGCTACTATTCTCTGTAGAACTCCAGTAGCTAGCTCCGATGCCCTTGTAGCTGTTATATCCATATCCATCGTCAAACCTGACGCCGGCAGGGAGCGCCGAGAATCCGAAATCATCCGTTCCGTTGCCACTTTCGCCATCATAGTCATCCCAACTGCTGGTGGACTTGAGAACTGCGCCGACTCCTGGCCATGAATAAGACGTGTTGTCGACATTTCCGCTCACAGCCACAAATAGTGTCTCGGCATCTGCTTTGCTAGGCAGGTGCCAGCCGTCGGGACAAACGCCACGCACAGGGTACGTCGGTGAACATTCCACTTTATAGCCACACCCTTTGCCATTCAAACTCCATGTACCTGCACTGTCCATCGCCCCAGCCCATGAATAAAGCCGACCATACTTGGTGCAGTTGCTGTCCGCTAGATTGTAGCAGAAGCTGGAGTCCGTTTCAAAATTCAAGCTCTCAGCCATCCACTCCTGGTCGCCAATCTTAACTGTCTTATAGGTCTGACCATCACGGTCATCCACCAATTCTCCGTATTCGCAGTTGTCTTCCTCCTCTATCTTGCACGGAATCGCCAAATTGATTATACCCGATGACTTCGCCGATTTGCTGTCGGGATTGTCCTTGACGCAACGAACCATGAACTCGTTGTCCTTACGATTCCTAGAGATGTACGTACCGTCGCTGTTGTTGTAAAAGGCAATGAAGTACGCGTAGGCGCTATTGCGCTCCGTAGAAATCCAGTAAAACACACGGACGCCCTCGTCTTCGTAAGTCCCATTGTAGAGCCACCCGTCACCAGCAGGGAGCACCGAGAACCCGAAATCATCCGTTCCGTTGCCACTTCTCCAACCTGATGTGGACTTGAGTATTTTTCCAACATTCGACGAATCACCGACAGCGTCGAGCAACTCTTCCCATTCAGCTTTGCTAGGCAGATGCCAACCGTCGGGGCAAACGCCACGCACTGGGAATGTGTATGTCGGTGCGCAAGCCTTGCCATATCCGCAGCCCTTGCCATTCGTATTCCACGTTCCAGCACTATCCATCGCAGCGGCCCATGTATAAAGCCGACCGTACTTGTCACAATATTCGACAGAATCGTTGTAGCAGAAACTTTTATCCGTTTCAAGGTTCAGGTTCTCCGCCATCCATACCTGGTCACCAATCTTCACGGTCCTGTAAGTCTGGCCGTCGCGCAGGTCCTTGAGCGTATTTGCAATTGCGTCGTATTCACTGCCGTTCGCCTTTGCGGAACTGCTGCTGGACTTGCCATTGCGAGAACTAGAAGAGTTCGAGGCAATCTCTTTCCCGCTGGACGAAGACTCCTTCCCGTCCGGGCGCGAGATAAAATCGCTGTCGTCGTCACCGCAGGCGACAAACATCGACAAGACAAGTAAAATGGACCCTATCGCGGCGCTCCGCTTGCTCCAGGGTGACAGTTTAGGCATATTTCCTCCTATTATCCGAGGTAAATATAAAAAAAGCCCCCGGCTTAACCGAAGGCAATTTCTTTAGCAGACGCGAATTATCTTACTTGTACAGCGGGTGCTTCTTGCAGAGAGCCACGATTTCTTCGCGGATCTTAGCGAGAGCGGCATCGTCGTCCTTGGCCTTGATGCAGCGGTCGATGATGCGGGTCACTTCGCGGGTATCTTCTTCGTCAAAGCCACGGGTCGTGATAGCAGCAGTACCGAGACGCACTCCGGACGGATCCATCGGCTTGCGCGGATCGAACGGGATTGTAGAACGGCTGCAGGAGATGCCGACCTTTTCCATCGCGACTTCGGCTTCCTTACCGGAAACGCCCTTGGAAGTCATATCGACAACGATGAGGTGGTTGTCGGTACCGTCGCTAATAACCTTGTAGCCCAGCTTCATCATTTCGTCGGCCATGGCCTGAGCGTTCTTGATGACGTTCTTGGCGTAGGTCTGGAATTCCGGCTGCAGAGCTTCGAGGAATGCAACGGCCTTACCGGCGTTGATGTGGTCATGCGGACCACCCTGCATACCCGGGAACACGCCCTTGTCGATTTCCTTGGCGAGGGAAACTTCCTTGAGTTCGCCCTTCACCATCTTCTGGATGGTGCGGTCCTTGCACATGATGATAGCGGAACGCGGGCCACGGAGAGTCTTGTGGGTCGTGGTCGTCACGATGTCGAAGTACGGCACCGGAGAATCAATAGCCTTACCGGCGATGAGGCCAGCGACGTGAGAAATGTCAGCCATGGTGAGGGCGCCGACTTCGTCAGCGATTTCCTTGAAGCGTTTCCAGTCGAGGTTGCGGCTGTAGGCAGAGAAACCGGCGAGGATCATCTTCGGCTTTTCGCGGAGAGCGATTTCGCGGACCTTGTCCATGTCGATGCGGCCCGTTTCCTTATCGACTTCGTACTGCACGAAGTTGTAGAGCATGCCGGAGAAGTTCACCGGATGGCCGTGAGAAAGGTGTCCACCGTGGTCGAGCTTGAGGCCGAGGACCTTGTCGCCCGGTTTGAGGACGGCGAAGTACACGGCAGCGTTGGCCGGAGAACCGGACAGCGGCTGGATGTTCACATGGTCGCAACCAAAGAGTTTCTTGCAACGTTCGATGGCCAAAGCTTCCATCTTGTCGATCACTTCGTTACCACCGTAGTAGCGCTTGCCCACGTAGCCTTCGCTGTACTTGTTGGTCAGCACGGAGCCCATGGCTTCCATGACGGCCTTGGAGGTGTAGTTTTCGGAAGCGATGAGTTCGATGCCATATTCCTGGCGTTCGGCTTCTTCCTGGATGATGTTGTAGATTTCCGGATCGGTCTGTTGCAGTGTAGATTTGAGCATTTAGCTACTCCTTGATTTGTACGGCCCAAATATAGAAAAAAGCGGAGCCAGTCACCCAGCCCCGCTCGATTTTATCAGGAGTATTTTGATAAAAAGAACAGAAGAACTACCTCAAAGCAGGAGTTTCCCAGTCAATCCATTCAGACTTGTTGAAGTTGATGGTCTGGGTGTTCTTGCTGTAGTCAATCTTACCCGTCTTGGCGTCCTTGCCGAGCAGGAACTTGTTCATAAAGTCCTTGACTTCGTCGAACTGTCCGTTCGGGAGCGAACAGTGCGCGTGGCCGCCTTCCTGGCTATAGGTGTAATTTTCCGTCACGCCGAGAGCCTTGTAGGTTTCGAGAGAAGCCTGACCGCAGTAGTTAGACGGCACTTCGCCCAGCCATTCCTGGCCCGCGTTATCGAGGATGAGGAGCGGACGCGGGGCGACCATGCTCACGAGCATGTGCTGGTCGAACGGGAGCGTATTTTCCCTGCCGTCGTAGTTCTTGAAGCTAGAAATCATCCACTTGCCTTCGGAACCAGCGCTGGCCAGACCCTGCACGAACTGCTTGCCCTTCTGCTTGTTGACCTGGGCACCGACACGCCAGAGGGAAGCGCCACCGGAACCGGATTCCTGCGGAATGGTGAGCGCGATGCGTTCGTCAAAAGCGCCGATGGCGAGGGCTGCCTTACCCAGGCGGGAACAACCGCTAACAGCCAGGTGCTTGACATCGATGCCTGCATCGGGGTCTTTTTCCAAAGCGTCGATCAGACGGCTCACGCCCCATGCCCAAGCGATAATGGTGCCCTGGCCGCCGTTGTAAAGCTGGAAGAACTTGCCGCCACCGCTTTCGGGAGCGACATTGTTCGTATTGAAGGTTATCATGGCGATGTCCAAGCCGTTGGTCGAGGAGCCGAGGCTTCCGCATGAGCCAAATCCCTGGTCCAGGCCGATGAGGGCCGGCTTCGGCTTGTCCTTGGTGCCGGCACTGTTGATGGTGACGTCGAAGGAGGCGGACTTGCCCTTGTCGGTAACGGTGACGGTGTACTTGTTGCCGGACTTCTTGCCCTCGACCTTATCCGGATTGCGCGGCTTGGTGCCGAACATAATCTTTTCGTACATCGCGCCGATTTCTTCGCGGCGGCACTTCCATTCGTCCTTCGTGGAAATGCGCTTGCCGTCGAGGCCCATGAACGGGTCGGGCAGTTTCGCGTTGTTCACGCTCGTCGGGATGTTGCCAATCTGGCATTCGCTGCGGTGGTCTTCCACGAAGGAAGGCGATTCCGGCTGTGCGGCCGAGCTGCTGCTCGACACCACAAGTTCTGCCGAAGAACTAAAGAAATGATGATGCGAAGAGCTGGAAGAAACCACGACAGCCGAAGACGGCGGCGGAAGCGCCGCGGACGACGAACTTTCGGTCGGCGGCAAAAGCCCCGCGCTCGAAAGCGGCGAGACCTCGACGGTATCCCCATCTTCGAAGGTTTCGTGGCTTATTTCAAGGACTGAACGCGAAGAAGAAGACCCCAAAAGGGAATCCCCCGCAGACGAGAGGCCTCCCTGATCCCCAAGACATTCCGGAGTTGTACATTCCACGGGCGAAGTGTCTTCCCCGCAGGCCCAAATTCCGAATGCGACGAGCGCAAACGGGAACATATATTTCCACTTTTTCATAACCATCCCCAAAGTTTAAAGTCGCCCATTCGACTTTATCCGGGCTCTAATAAAATAAATTCCCCTCGGGTAAAAAAGTTCCGGTTTTTTCATAAAGCGTTGTTCGCATTTACAACAAAATCGTGACGCGGGTCATAGTCACAACCATGTTTTTTTGGCAAGGGGTCGCACTTAAAAAAAATATTACAATGGAGAATATAGGCGAGCCGACAGCAACCGCCTTGCGCCCGTTCTCGGAAATGCAACGTTATTTTTGGCTTATTTTCCGCTAATTTCCGTTTTTGGGCCCCATTATATAATAAATTGTAAGCGATGAACAAGGCAAACTTTACTCCCAACGAGGAACACATCATCCAGGTGCTCCTCAAGAAGAACGGGAAGCTCGACGAGAGCATCCTGCGTAAAGCTATTGCCTTCATCGCCGACGCGCACGACGGGCAGTACCGCAAGAGCGGAATGCCCTACACCGAGCACCCGTTCGAGGTCGCGAAGATCCTCGCCGAACTGCAGCAGGACCAGCCGACGGTCCTTGCAGGCCTGTTGCACGACGTGGTGGAAGACACGCCGCACACGCTTGCAGAAATCGCGGCGGAATTCGGCGACGACACGGCGTTCATGGTGGACGCAGTCACCAAGATTACCGCGGCACAGGAAGAGAACAAGACCGCGCAGAAGGCGGAGACCTACCGCAAGCTTATCACCGCGATGGCGAAAGACCCGCGCGTCATCATGATCAAGATCGCAGACCGCATCCACAACATGCGGACGATGCGCTACATGAAGCCCGAGAAGCGCAGGGCCATCGCGCAAGAGACCTTGGACATCTACGTGCCCCTCACCCACAGGTTCGGTCTCTACAAGCTGAAAACCGAGCTCGAGGACCTGAGCTTCAAGTACGTAAATCCCGACGAATACCAGAAGATTGTCGACGCCCTTATCGAGAACAAGGCCAAGCGAGAACAGTACGTGCAGTCCGTCATCGGGCCTCTGCAAATCAAGATGGCGCTCGAGGATTTCGACTGCACCATCCAGGGCCGCACCAAGAATATCTACAGCATCTACAACAAGATGATCAGTCGCGACTGCCAGTTCGAGGACATCTTCGACATCTTCGCAATCCGCATCATCGTGGAAACCATCCCCGAATGCTACCTCGCACTCGGCTACGTCCATAACCTGTGGACCCCGCTCCAGAGCCGCTTCAAGGACTACATCGCGACCCCGAAGCCGAACCTCTACCAGAGCATCCACACCACGGTCATCGGACCCGAGAACAAGATGGTCGAAGTCCAGATACGTACGAAGGACATGGACTTGACCGCCGAGAAAGGTTTCGCCGCGCACTGGGCCTACAAGCTCGAAACGCAACACGAGGGCGAAGAACTCGCCTGGCTCAACCACATGGTGAAGTTGCAGTCTGAAATTTCGGACTCCAAGGAATACCTCGACTTCCTTAAGGTCGACCTTAAGCCCGAGGGCATGACGGTGTTTACCCCGAAGGGCAACTCCATCGAGCTTCCCGAAGGCGCCATCGTCCTCGACTTCGCGTTCGCCGTCCACACGGAGCTCGGACTCCATTGCATCGGTGCCCGCATCAACGACGAAGTGGTGAGCCTCGACCACGTGGTGACGCACGGGGCCACCATCCAGGTGCTCAAGAGCCCGAGCCAGGAACCAAGCCCCGAATGGCTCGACATCGTGAAAACCGTGAAGGCGAAGCAGGAACTGCGCCGCTGGATGAAGACCAGCATCACCAAGCAGGCACGAAGCCTCGGCAAGGAAATCTGGACACGCGAACTGAGACTCGCGAAAATCGAGAAGGACAAGCTGCCGAGCGAGATGGACATCTGCAAGTACTTCGGCACTTTCAACCTCGACGACTTCTACGAACGCATCGGGCAGGGCGAACTCCCGCTGCAGGACATTCACCGGTTCATCACGGGAGGCTCGTCGCTCCCCAAGGAAATGGCGCTCCGGTTCTTCCCGGCCTTCGGCAAGGACAAGAAAAACGATATCCGCGACGAGATGCCGCTCCAGATTGGCCAGGAAACAAGCCTCGTCATCCACTTCGCCGACTGCTGCGCCCCTATCCCGGGCGACAAGATCGTGGGCGTCCTCAGGCCGCAGATGGGTATCGAAGTCCACAACATCACCTGCCCGTGCCTCAAGGACCTGCCGAGCGACCAGCAGATCGCGGTGGAATGGAGCGCCGACGTGACGCAGCCGTTCACCACGCACCTCACCATCGACACGGATAACCGCAAGAACATCACACTAGACATTTTGCAGGAACTGAAATATTCCGACCTCTCGCTCGACCGCATGAGCGTTGCAAGCGCGCAATCCTCCGGACGCATCCGCATGGAATTCAAGGCGTTCCGCAAGGAGCAGGTCGACGCCATCGTCACGAAGATTAAACAGATTTCGGGAGTCCGGGAGGTGTCCAAGGCATGATTACCCCGCTGCACCATAGCGACTACACGCTCAAGAACCGCGCCTTCAGTTGCCGCATGCGCAACCGCTACTACGAGGAAGTCTACTATGCGTTCCGAGCAGTGATGCCGCTCGACTCGAAGGGAAACATCGACGGGTCGGCCATGAACGCCGAATGGTTCAAGAACCTCGCTCAGGAAATCAAGAGGCTCGACCGCGTGCTCATGACATGTCTCGAATATTCGCAGGCAGCCGTATTCTACGGCAAGGCGGACATCGCGACGCTCTACTCCAAGGACAAGCGCTGGGGCATTCTGCAAGAAGAAATCTTCCTCGTGCACTTCTTGCAGGAACTGCTTTCCACCACGCGCTATATCATCGCGCGTCTCGAAACTGACCACATGTTGCAGCGCTGGAGCGGTTCCATGCAGGACATGAAGGCGAAGCCCATGAGCTCCGGATTCGTGAGTTCCATCCAGGAAAAGCTTACCGCCATGTCGGAGGCGACCATCGACGAGTTCAAGGACCTCTTCAAGCATATCATCGACCGTTTCCAGATCGGCAACCAGCTTTTCGGGACCGTGCAGGAACTGCAGAATTTCTATTAAGGACAACCCATGTCTGAATACATAATACTCTCCATTTTCCTTTTTCTTGGTGCGTTTATCGCGGCCGCGGCGACTGTCGTCGGTCTCCTGCTAGGCTACCGCACGAAGAATACGAAAAACAAGATGGCCCCCTACGAATGCGGCATGGAGACCATCGGAAACGCCCGCATCCAGTTCAAGGTGGGCTACTACCTCTTCGCGCTCCTCTTCCTGGTCTTTGACATCGAAGCCCTGTTCCTCTTCCCCGTGATGATGAACTTCAGGGAAATCATGGCTGGCCACACGGCGCTTTCACCGGTGATTGTCATCGCCGACCTCGCCATTTTCATGGCTATCCTCGTTTCGGGCCTCGCATACGCCTGGAAAAAAGGAATCCTCAAATGGGAATAATCAATTTCGCACCCAAGATACTCGACCCGATTCCCGGCGGCAAGTATGTCGTGAACGCTATCGACTACGTTGTCAACTGGGCACGGGCAAATTCTATTTGGCCCCTCACCTACGGCACGAGCTGCTGCGCCATCGAGATGATGTCGAGTTCCATGGCACGCTACGACATCGCGCGTTTCGGTTCCGAAGTGTTCCGCGCATCGCCGCGCCAGGCAGACCTCTTCATTCTAGCAGGTACAATCACCCGCCGCATGGCCCCCGCCATCCAGATGCTCTGGGAACAGATTCCCGGCCCCAAGTACGCCATCGCGATGGGCGCATGCACTATCAGCGGCGGACCGTTCATCTATGACAACTACGCCGTCGTCCGCGGAGCGCAGAACCTGATTCCGGTCGACGTGTTCGTTCCCGGATGCCCGCCGCGTCCCGAAGCGCTTTTCCACGGGCTACTCACCCTACGCGAAAAGATTCTCAAGGAGACCTGCCGCCACCCGTGGCACGAAGGCCAGCCGAAAGACGTCTCCACCATGGACCGCTACCGCGAAGCCGCAAAAACCTGGGCCGCCCTCGAAGAGATGAAAGACGAGGAGATGGCCGAAGCCCGCGCGAAGTTCAAGGAAGAACACCCGGACTACAAGAGCACATTCAAGCCTGTCCGCGTGAAGAAAGAAGACTTTCCCGAAGTGGAACGCAAGCCGTTCCGCAGGGTGGGCCTCACGCAGCTCGAGCTCTACCAGAAACTGCACGACAAGTTCCCCGGCATCACCTTCCACACCCACAGCGAAGATCCCATTGAGACGGTGCTTGCAAACGCGCCCGCCGACAGGCCGCTCGAAGTGATGGTGGAACCCGAGGACTATGTAGCCGTGACCGAATTCGTGAAAAACGATCCTGAATTCAAGATGGACTTCCTGATTGACGTGACAGCCATCGACTACGACGACCATTTCGACCTGGTGACACAGCTCCGGAGCCTACAAATCGGACACAAGATATTCCTCTGCGTGCAGCTGAAAAAGGACTTCAGCATTCCGGAAGAAAAGCGCGCGACATCGCTCCTGGCGAGCGTGCCTACCGTAAGCCATCTCTATCCCGCCGCAGAATTCAAGGAACGCGAAGTCTACGACATGTTCGGAATCAACTTCGAAGGCCACCCCGACCAGCGCCGCATATTCCTTGACAAGGATTTTGTCGGGTTCCCCCTGCGCAAGGACTTTACGCACCCGGAAATGATCAGGAGGCCCGTATGATCCAGCCACGTTTCTCGAACTTGCCTCCCGGATTCCGCATCCAGCGCGAAACCAATACCGAAGAATTCTTTATCAACATGGGGCCGCAGCACCCGAGTACGCACGGCGCACTCCGCCTTGCGCTACGCATGGACGGCGAAACCATCGTTGAACTTGTACCGCATTTCGGTTACATCCACCGCGGCATGGAAAAGCAGGCGGAATCGATGAGCTACCTACAGTACATCGCGCTTTCCGACCGCCAGGACTACCTCACCGCCATCCAGAACAACCTGGGTGTCGTCATCGCGCTCGAAAAGGGCATGAACGTAGGCGTCCCCGAAAAGGGAGAATACATCCGCGTGATGCTACAGGAACTGGGCCGCATCGCATCTCACCTCGTGTTCTACGGCTGCTTCGGCGGCGACCTCGGCGGACAGACATGCCTCCTCTTCGGGTTCAAGGAACGCGAGATGATTCACGACATCCTGGAAGAAGTGACAGGATCGCGCCTCACTACAAACTTCTTCAGGCCGGGCGGAAGCCGTTACGACGTGCCCGACACGTTCATTCCGCGCGTAAAAGCCTTCCTCGACCATCTCGAAGACGCCATGCGCGACTACGAGCGCTTCCTCTCGAAAAACATTATCGTGCTCGAAAGAAGCATCGGCATCGGAGTCCTCTCCAAGGAAGACGCCATCGCCTACGGATGCTCGGGGCCGGTACTGCGTGCAAGCGGAGTCGAATTCGACGTCCGCCGCGCAAACCCCTACAGCATCTACGACCAGTTCGACTTCGACATTCCCGTGTTCCATAACGGGGACTGCTACGACCGCTACAAAATCCGCATTGCCGAAATCCACGAATCCATGAAGATCCTGAGGCAGTGCATCGACAAGTTCCCGAAAGACGGTCCGTGGAGATCCAAGGAAAAGCCGGTGCGACTCCCCGTGGGCCGCTACTACAGCGAAATCGAGACGGCAAAGGGACTCTACGCGACCTACGTGGTCGCAGCCACCACCGGCGAGAAGCCCTACCGCATCCACACGCGAGGGCCCAGTTTCCCGCATATCGCCGCGCTCAACAAGATGGTGCAAGGCCACAAGGTTTCGGACCTCGTTACCATCATGGCGACCCTCGACCCCGTGATTCCCGAAATTGACAGGTAGTTTATGTTCGTTCCCTCCATTACAAACCCCGTCGGCGACTTTGTCCGCGAAATGGTCCCCAGGCTCGCGGAATACCTGCCCGCTAGCATCCAGAGCGATACGCTCAACAGCATCGTCGCCTTCCTGGTGAATGCGCTCATCTGCGTCATCGCCGTCTGCGCGGTAAACATCGGTTCTGCCCCGATCCTCATCTACATGGAACGCAAGGTGTGCGCCCACGTGCAATGCCGCCTTGGCCCCATGCGTCTCGGCTGGCACGGAACCATCCAGACCATCGCCGACGTGCTCAAGATGCTCTTCAAGGAAGTGTATGCCCCGAGCGGTGCAGACAAATTGATGTTCTACCTCGCCCCGCTCATCGTCCTTATCGCCCCCTTCATCGTATGCGCGCTCATCCCCTTCGGCCGCGACCTCGTCGTTGCGGACGTCTCGATGGGAATCCCGCTCATCATCGCGGTGAACGGATTCGGCGTGTTGGGTATCTTGCTCGGCGGCTGGAGCAGCAACAACAAGTACTCCCTGCTCGGCGCCCTCCGCAGCGGCGCCCAGATGATCAGCTACGAAATCTCGTTCACGATGATCCTCCTGTTCGTCGTAATGATTTCGGGTTCCACGAACCTCATGAGCATCACGCTCGGCCAAGAAGGCACCATTTCCGACTGGTGGATCTTCAAGATCCCCGTCCTCGGCATCATCGCCTTCATCCTCTTCTTCATTTCTTCGACCGCCGAGATGAACCGCGCGCCCTTTGATATCGCCGAAGCGGAGCAGGAACTCACGGGCGGATACCACACGGAATACAACGGCACGCCGTTCGCCATGTTCTACCTCGCCGAATACATCGCGCTCGTCACGAACTCGGCTCTTGCCACCACGTGCTTCCTCGGCGGATTTTTACCGCCCTGCATCGGAGTCGCGTTCGTGGACAACTATCTCAACATGGTCCCCGGCGTCGTGTGGTTCTTCGCGAAAGTCTTCTTCATGATCTGGTGCTACATGATGGTCCGCTGGACGTTCGTGCGTCCGCGCGTCGACCAGCTCATGGATTTCGAATGGAAGTTTTTGTTGCCCGTGAACCTCGTGCTGCTCATTGCCGGCGCGGCATACATCGTGATCTGTGGTTAGGCGGGAGTTTGCTATGCAAGAGAATATTACCTTACTACAATATTTCAAGCGCTACTTCAAGCGTTGCATCACGGGGCCGTGGAGCCTCATGTGCGGGCTTTCCGTTTCGCTCAAGTATTTCTTCGACCCGAGGCGCATCGTCACCGAACAGTACCCCGAGAACAGGAAGACTCTTCGGATGCATCCGCGCTACCGCGGACGCCTCGAAATGATCGAGGATGCAGACGGGAACAACCATTGTACCGCCTGCGGCATGTGCGAACGCGCCTGCCCGAACGCATCCATCAACGTGCTCTCGACCAAGAATATCGCGGGCAAGAAGGTGCTGGGCCGCTACGTGTACCACTTCGCGAGCTGCACCCAGTGCGGGCTCTGCGTCGAAGCCTGTCCGTTCGGCGCCATCCGAATGAACCAGGATTTCGAGGTCGCAACGACGGACCCGAATACTCTCGAAATGATCTTGAACAAGAAGGAGGGACAAGGCTAATGTTCCCGAACCTGAATTTGCCCGGCCTGCAGTTGCCGGACCTTCCGCTAGCCTTCCCCATGGGAGGCATGGACATCGCGTTCTACGTGGTCGCAGCCGTAATGCTCTTTACCGCCGTCTGCACCGTTGCCGTGAAGAATATTCTGCAGAGCGCCGTGTTCCTGATTTTCAGCTTTGTCGCGACAGCCATCCTCTACCTGCTCTTGCATGCGGAATTCATCGCACTTGCGCAGGTGATGGTCTACGTGGGTGGTGTCGTCATCTTCGTGGTGTTCACCATCCTGTTGACAAGCCACTTGGGCGAAGACGCCTTCGCCACAAAAATCCCGCGCGTATTTGCCGCATTCGCGCTTTCCATCGCTTTTGTACTCGTGATGGTCAAGTGCATCTTGCCGACGCCCGAACTTGCAAGCGGCGCCGTCAGTTCCCCGGAAAACTACTCCGGGCTTGAACCCATCGCGATGAGGCTTCTCGGTTACGGACCCGACGGATTCATCATCCCGTTCGAGGTGGTGAGCATCCTTCTTCTAATGACGCTCATCTGCGCCATCACTGTCGCACGCAAGAGCAAGGACGAAGTCGAAAAAGAAAAGGCGGTGCAACAATGAACTTGATGAACTGCCTGATTCTTGCCTTCCTGCTGTTCGGTATCGGAGTCTGGGGCCTCATGCGCAGGCGTCACCTCATCGGCATGCTCATTTCCATCGAGCTCATGCTGAACGCAGCAAACATCAACTTTATCAGTTTTGCCTACTTTACCGCGCACGATGCAACGGCAGGTGCGCTCTTCAGCATTTTCGTCATCGCCGTGACAGCCTGCGAAATGGCAATCGCGCTTGCCATCATCGTCACCATGTACCGTCGCCACAAGAGCCTTGACGCCGACCAGTTGAGGGACCTCCATGATTAACGACATCACCCTCTCCTACCTCATTTTCCTACTCCCGCTTCTGACATTTGTCGTAAACGGGCTTTTCCTCGGCAACCGAAACGCGAAGGCCGCGGCCGCATTCGCCATCGCATGCAACGGCATTGCCGCGGCATCGGCCATCACGGTCGCCATCCACTACTTCACCTCGACATACGCCCCGCAGAAGGCGACGCTCTTCGAGTTCAACTTCCTCCCGTTCGCAGGCGACCTCGTCGCAAAAATCGGGATGCTCGTGGATCCGCTCTCGGTGATGATGCTCGTGGTCGTCACGTTCATCAGCTTCATGGTGAACATCTACAGTCTGGGCTACATGCGAGAGGACCGCGCGATGGGCAGATTCTTCGCCCTGCTTTCGCTGTTCAGCTTCAGCATGCTCGGGCTCGTCGTTGCGACCAACCTCTTCCAGATGTTCATCTTCTGGGAGCTCGTGGGCGTTTCCAGCTACCTGCTCATCGGTTTCTGGTACCACAAGCCCTCCGCGGTAAGCGCCTCCAAGCAGGCGTTCATCCTCACGCGATTTGCCGACAGCTTCTTCCTGCTCGGCATCGTGCTCGTAAGCTACGTAATCGGGAGTTTCGATTTCTCGACCATCAACTCGCTTTCGCTCTCCGACTTCCGCTCGGGAACAATCAACCTCGGGCTCATCGAGATGTCGCAGGCAAGCGCGCTCATCCTCGGTTCAATCCTCATCTTTACCGGCGGCTGGGGCAAGTCGGCCATGTTCCCGATGCACATCTGGCTCCCGAACGCGATGGAAGGCCCGACTCCCGTCTCCTCCATCATCCACAGCGCAACGATGGTGGTCGCAGGCGTATACCTGGTCGCCCGACTCTTCCCGTTCTTCGCTGCATGCGGGGATTCACTCACGCTCATCATGTGGGTAGGCGCCTTCACGATGGTGTTTGCCGCCGTCATAGCCTGCACGCAAAAGGATATCAAGCGAATCCTCGCCTACTCCACGCTATCGCAGCTCGGCTACATGATGTTCGCTCTCGGAGCATGCAAGATCGGCCAGGCCGTGTTCACCACGGGCTGGACGGCATCGACCTTCCACATCTTCACGCACGCCTTCTTCAAGTGCAGCCTGTTCCTTATCGCGGGCAGCCTCATCCACCAGGTGCATACGAACGACCTCGATGCGATGGGTGGACTCCGCAAGAAGATGCCAGTCACCTACATCTGCACCCTCATTTCCGTGCTCGCGATTTCGGGAATTCCGCCGTTCTCCGGTTTCTTCTCGAAGGACGAAATCATCCTCACCGCCTTCCAGGGCCAACATTATGCGGTATTTGCGCTTGCCCTCCTCACGAGCGGGCTCACCACGTTCTACATGTTCCGCCTGTTCTTCCTCGCCTTCCACGGAGAACCGCGCCATGAGGGCGTTCGCGCAGGCCATGTGCACGAAGATTTTGCAATGACGCTCCCCATTGTCGTATTGGCCGTTCCCGCACTCCTGAGCGGTCTCCTCGGCAAGGGACTCTTCGAAAAGTACTTCACGCCGGGAAATCTGCACGTTCCCGTGATGCTCAAGCTCGCCCATGCGGAGTGGATACCGTTTGTCGCCGTAGCAGTCGCCATTATCGCACTCCTTATCGCCTGGTTCCTCTATGCAAGTCCGAAGGCGAAAATAGAACGCGCGCTCGACGAGACGAACCGAAGCGGCATTTACAAGGTCATCTACCACAAGTTCTATTTCGACGAGATGTACTACACCGTCGTGCGCCAGTTCATTTTCGGCGGCATCGCATGGGTGGCACGCGCCTTCAACGATTACGTCATCGAAGGCCTGCTCGCATTTTCCGTCTGGTTCATCCACAAGCTGGGCGACCTTGTGCGCACGGCACAGGCGGGCTATCTCCCCTTCTACCTCGGCACACTGATTGTGGGCGTTCTCCTCTGGCGTTTCTTCGGCCAGCTTCCCCTGTAGGTGCAATATGGATACAATACTTTTTAACCTCATCTGGGTCATCCCGCTCGTCACGGTTCTCGCCTGCATTCCCATTCCGGCGGCTCGCGAAAGGTTGCTCCGCGGAATCCACACCGCCTCCGCGACCCTCGTTCTCGGCATCGTCTGCTACCTCACCTTCCGCGTCTACGCCATAGGAAGCGTTTCCGCAAACGAAGTCGCGGCACCGCTCCTGCTTCGGTTCTTTACTGACATTCCCTGGCTTTCGATGTTCAATGCCCACTATATAGTGGGGGCCGACGGCCTCAACATGCTGCTGCTCGCGCTCACCGCGTTCATCGTATGGGCAGGAGTCCTCGTAAGCTACAGGATCAAGGGCAACCAGAAGGTATTCTTCGCGCTCATCCAGATTCTTGCAACGAGTGTCTACGGCGTATACATGAGCTTCGACCTCGTGCTGTTCTTCGTATTCTACGAGATGGAAGCGCTCTGCATGTACCTGATGATCGCCTGCTACGGCAGCGGCAAGCGCGACTACGGTGGCAAGAAGCTCACCTTGACGCTCGCGTTCGGATCTTCCATGATTCTCGCGACCCTCTTCGGACTCTACTTCGAAGGCGGCGTAAACAGCTGGAGTATCATGGAGCTTTCCAAGGTGACACTCCCGATGGAATTCCAGATGTGGGCCTTCCCGCTCATGTTCATGGGATTCGCCGTATCGAGTTCCCTGTTCCCATTCCACTTCTGGAGTCCGGACGGCCACTCCGCCGCCCCGACGGCCGTCTCCATGCTCGCCGCCGGCGTGATGATGAAGATGGGAGCCTACGGATGTCTCCGCGTCGCCATGTTCCTCATGCCCGAAGCGGCAAAGATTTGGCTCCCCTACGTGGTGGCGCTCCTCATCTTCAACGTGGTTCTCGGCCCCTTCATCGCGCTCCGCCACAAGGATCTCAAGTACATCACCGCCTACAGTTCCATCAGCCACCTGGGCCTCATCTTCTTGGGCCTTGCGGCACTTACGCCGGTCGGCCTGCGCGGCGCCAGCCTCCAGATGATTTCGCACGGATTCCTCACGGGCCTCTTCTTCGCGACCATCGGCATGATCTACGAACGCACGCACACCCGCGACATCACGCAGATGGGCGGCATCATGCGCAAGATGCCCTTCCTCGGCGTCGGTTTCGTACTCGCAGGCTTTGCGGGCCTCGGACTGCCGGGATTCAGCGGGTTTATCGCCGAAAGCACTATCTTCATCGGCGCCTTCCAACAGGATTCGACCCTCACGCGCATCGTCACGATTCTCGCTATCCTCTCCATTACGACGACCGCTGTCTACATCCTGCAGACGGCTAACCGCATGCTCCACGGCCCGCTCCCGCAAAAATACGAGAGTCTCACCGACGGATGCTTCCGCGAAAAGCTCGTCATCGTCGTGCTTGTCGCATGCCTCCTGTTCATCGGCATTTGCCCCGGCTGGATTTCCGACATGCTCGACTGGAGTATCGCCCCGATATTTGCAAAGATTTCTGCAGCCACCCAGCCCGTCATCGGCGGGATTGGAGGTTAAACCATGTTCGATTTTTCAACGTCACACTTTCTTATTCCCGACCTGCTGTTGCTGATTTTCCCGTTCATCGTCATCGGGAGCCGCCTCTTCTGCAACGCGCAATCCAAGATGCCCTGGCGTATCGCAAATTTCGGTTTCATCGCCATTTTCATCTTGCTGAACTTCATCCCGCTTGCTAGCGGCGAAGGCCGGTTCTTCATCAGCAACTGGCGTATCGACGACTTCGGCGTACTCATGCGCGAGGTGCTCCTCGTGAGCGCCATTCTCGGCATGTGGTTTGCAAAGGACTACTTCGAGCACGGAGCCGACGGCAAACCGCAGATGCACCAGATTGCAGAATTCATCGGAGCCATCGCATTCGCGACCTTCGGCGGCGTGACCGTCGTTTCGGCATGCGACATGCTCACCTTCTTCCTCGGCCTCGAAATCGCGACCATCCCGATGTATGCGCTCACCGCCTGGAACAAGAAGGACCAGCTCGGAAGCGAAGCGGCCACCAAGTATATCCTGATGGGTTCCGTCGCCACCGCTTTCGAACTGTTCGGATTCAGCTACCTCTACGGTTTCGCAGGCTCTCTCCACTTTAGCGAAATCCAGACCGCCGTGGCATCTGGCACAAGCCCGCTCCTTTGGGTTGCCGTACTCTTCCTCTTCTGCGGAATCGGATTCAAGCTCACGCTGTTCCCCTTCTACACCTGGGCCCCGGACGTCTACGAAGGCGCGCCGACTCCCGTCACAGCAGTCCTTTCCGTCACCTCGAAGGCAACCGCCATCGCATTCCTCGTGGTGCTCGTTTTCGGCCCCCTCGCCCCCATCCAGGAACAGATAGCACCGCTCATTGCGCTCCTGGCCGGCACCACGCTCTTCGTGGGTAACCTTGGCGCCCTGAAGCAGAGCAGACTCCGCAGGTTCATGGCCTACAGTTCCATTGCACAGGCGGGCTACATCATGGTCGCCCTCCTCGGCCCTGCCGCCACGGCAAAAACGGCCATCATCTACTACCTGTTCGTCTACGCGGTCTCGAACTACCTCGCATTCTTCGTGTTCGGCATCATCGGGCACCACCGCGAAGAGACTTTCGCTTCGTTGCGCGGTCTTTCGAAGCAGAACCCAAGCCTCGCCATCTCGCTTGCGATTTCGATGTTCAGCCTCGCCGGCATTCCGCCGCTTGCGGGATTCTTCGGCAAATTTCACCTGTTCTACAGCGGAGCCTCTACCGGCCACTACATGCTGGTCGCCTTCGCCGTCTTGAACAACGTTCTCGCTCTGTTCTACTACATACAGCTTATCAAGAGCGCCTGGGTCGACGAGCCCGACGGACACCTTACACCGCTACGCCTCACGCGTCGTCAACGCGCAGTCATCGTGGCACTCAGCATCGCCGTCGTAGCGCTCGGATTCCTGCCGTTCCTGAGCAACAACATCGTCGCGGGATTCAGCTTCTAGAATTCCAGCAACAAATTACACCAGCCGCAGGAGTACACCTTCTGCGGTTTGTTTTTTCCGTAGCGGTTATTCGTCCGCGACACAGCGGACATTGAGCTCGTTTTCCTTGTATTCTTCATCGGGGTACATATACGAGGCGTCCCTATAGTATTCCCTAAGGACGTAGCTCCTTGCAGACCTGGCATTCAACTGCGAAGTGCTCCAGAATTTCGCAGTCACCCCGCGATCCAGGAAGTTTCCACTCATGAACCTGAAACCCGACGGATATATATTAAAATGCGATTCGTTCGTCCCGTTTTCCCTTTTCCATCCGTAGGTCGATTTTAAGGCCCGGGTTGCAAGCGAGCCAGCCTTGCTTTTGACATAATAGAGCATTTCCTTCCATTCGGCATCGCTTGGGATATGCCAGCCTTCGGGACAGACACCACGAATATAGGGCTTGGCCAACAATTTACATTCCGAAATGTTGCATTTCGTTTCAACGCCCATCGCAGACGCCCATGTATAGAAGCGACCGCCTTCTTCCTTGCAGTTTAATTCTTCACCGTTGAAACATTCGCTATTGGGACTGCGGTACCTCAAGTTCTCCGCCATCCAGGCCTTCTTGTTGATAACGGCAATCTCGTATTTCCGACCGTCGCGCTTATCCGTAAAATAACGTTCCCATTTGCTTGCTTTGGGTGCGGCGCTCTCCACGCTGTCCTTTTTCGGAACTTTCGCATCGCTAGCCTTTTGGAATGGGGATTTTTCCCACGGATTGTCATTGCTGTCAAATGACGCAGAAGCGCCAAAAGCCGACAGCATGACAAAAAAGGCTATAGCTTTCAAGCGGGACATGCTTCCCCGAAGAATTACCCAACAAAGATACGGCCGTTGCGGAACAACTGCATCCACGGGCCGTCTTCGCCCCATTCTGCCGGGTGCCAGGAGTACTGGCAGGTACGGAACACGCGTTCGGGGTGCGGCATCATCACGAGGGCGCGACCGTCTTCGGAGCAGAGGCCGTTGATGCCGAACGGAGAGCCATTGGGGTTCAGCGGGTAGCGTTCGGTGTATTCGTGCTTGCCGTCCACGTAACGCAGCGCCACGAGACCGGTCTTCAGGCAGGCTTCGGCGGCTTCGCGGCTAGCGAATTCCGCGCGGCCTTCGCCGTGTGCGACCGCAATCGGGAGCACGGAGCCTGCCATGCCCTTGAGGAGCACAGCCGGAGTGTCTTCGACCTTGAGCGTGCAGAAGCGGGCTTCGAAGCGTTCGGAGAGGTTCTGCACAAAGCGCGGCCAATGCTTAGCGCCCGGAATCAAGTCCTTGAGGTTAGAGACCATCTGGCAGCCGTTACAGACGCCCAGCGTGAAGGTATCCTTGCGGTTGAAGTAAGCCTCAAATTCGGCGCGGGCCTTCGGGTTGAAGAGGATGCTCTTGGCCCAGCCTTCGCCAGCACCGAGAACGTCACCGTAGCTGAAGCCACCGCAAGCCACGAGACCGTTGAAGTCCTTGAGGCTTACGCGACCTTCGAGAATGTCGGTCATGTGAACGTCGATAGATTCAAAGCCTGCCTTCTGGAAGGCGGCAGCCATTTCGAGTTCGCCGTTCACGCCCTGTTCACGGAGGATTGCCATCTTCGGGCGGCTTGCGTAGTCCTTCACAATCTTGGCGGACGCCGCCACGTCGAAGGTGACCTTCGGCGTGATACCCGGATTGTCCTGTTCCAGCTTGAGCTTGTATTCGCTTTCGGCACAATCCGGGTTATCGCGGAGGGCCGCGATGCGGCGGGTCGTGTCGCTCCAGATGGCGCGCAGATCCGAGAGGCCTTCGGCGTAGTCGCCGATGACCAAGTTGTAAGAATCGTTGAGCGTTGCAATTTCAGAAACCGTATCGCCGAGACCAGCGGCAGCAAATGCGTCGCGCACAGCCGCAAGGTCGGCATTCTTCACCTGGAGCACGGCACCGAGTTCTTCGTTGAACAATGCGTCGATGAGATTACCCTTGAGGGCGTCGGCCTTCACCGTCACGCCCACGTGGCCTGCGAATGCCATTTCGGCAAGCGTCGTGTAGAGACCGCCATCGCTCTTGTCGTGGTAGGCCATAATCTTGCCAGCCGCATTGAGCTTCTGGATGGTTTCGAAGAAGGCACGGAGTTCCTTAGCGCTATCGACATCCGGAGCCTTGTCGCCGAGGTTGCAGTAAACTTGAGCGGCAATGGATGCGCCCATGCGGTTCTTGCCACGAGCGAGGTCCACGAGAACGAGGGTCGAATCCTTGTCCTGCAACAGCTGCGGGGTAAGCGTCTTGCGCACGTCGGCGCACGGAGCAAAGGCACTGATAACGAGCGAAATCGGAGCGGTCACACGGTGGCTACCCTGAGCGTCAGACCACACGGTGCTCATGCTCATGGAGTCCTTACCCACCGGAATCGTAATGCCAAGTTCCGGGCAGAGTTCCATACCGATGGACTTCACGGCTTCGTAGAGGTCTGCGCCATCGCCTTCGTAGTTCGGCGTAGCCATCCAGTTTGCGGACAAGTTCACGCGGCCCATATCAGGTACGCAAGCGGCAGCCATATTCGTAAGGGATTCAGCCACCGTCATGCGGGCAGCGGCAGCCGGAGAAATCAAGGCAACCGGAGCGCGTTCGCCCATACTCATCACTTCACCTTCGTACGAGTCGAGCGTTGCGCTGGTCACGGCGCAGTCGGCGACAGGCACCTGCCACGGACCAACCATCTGGTCGCGGCAAATCATACCCGTCACGCTACGGTCACCGATAGAAATGAGGAACGTCTTGTCGGCGACGGTCGGGTTCGCGAGCACGCGGTGAGCCACGTCCTTGATAGTTGCATCGGCCGGAACCACCGTGGAATTGAGCGGGCGCTTCTGGCTCTTTTCGTTGCGGATCATGCGGGGCGGCTTACCGAGGAGCACGCCCAGCGGCATGTCAATCGGAGTCGTGCCGAAATGTTTGTCGGTAAGCGTCAAGTGCTTTTCGGGGATGGCCTCGCCCACCACGGCATACGGGCAACGTTCACGCTTACAAATCGCGTCGAACACATCGAGTTTGTCGCCGGCGATTGCAATCACATAGCGTTCCTGGGATTCGTTACTCCAGATTTCGAACGGGCTCATACCCGGTTCATCGTTCGGCACGTTACGGAGTTCAAACTTACCGCCGAGGCCGCCATCGTTCACGAGTTCCGGGAAGGCGTTCGAAAGTCCACCTGCACCCACGTCGTGAATGAACGTAATCGGGTTTTCTTCGTCCATCGCCCAGCAGCGGTCAATGACTTCCTGGCAGCGGCGTTCCATTTCGGGGTTTTCACGCTGCACAGACGCGAAGTCCAAAGATTCATTACCGGCACCGTTCTGCACGGAGCTAGCAGCACCACCACCGAGACCAATGAGCATCGCCGGACCGCCGAGCACAATCAGGTGGTCACCCGGATCGATGTGGCCCTTTTCGATATGTTCATGCTTGATGTTACCGAGACCACCGGCCAACATGATCGGCTTGTGGTAACCGCGGACTTCCTTGCCGTTCTGGGCATCGACTTCCTGTTCGAAAGTACGGAAGTAACCGAGGATGTTCGGACGGCCGTATTCGTTGTTGAACGCAGCGCCACCGAGCGGGCCTTCGATCATGATGTCGAGGGCCGACGCAATGCGGGACGGGCTTCCGAAGTCCTTTTCCCAAGGCTGGACTGCACCCGGCAGTTTCAAGTTCGAAACGCTGAAGCCCGTGAGACCGGCCTTCGGCTTGGAACCCTTACCCGTGGCACCTTCGTCACGGATTTCGCCACCACTACCAGTAGCGGCACCCGGGAACGGAGAAATCGCCGTCGGGTGGTTGTGGGTTTCGACCTTCATCAAGATATCGACTTCTTCGTTGTGGAAGTCGTACTTGTTCGTACGCGGGTCAGCGTAGAAGCGGCCGGCGGTAGCGCCCTTCATCACGGCGGCGTTGTCCTTGTAGGCGCTGAAGATGTTCGAGTTGTGGAGCTGGTAGGTGTTCTTGATCATCTGGAACAGGGACTTGTCCTGTTTGACGCCGTCGATGGTCCATTCGGCACCGAACACCTTGTGGCGGCAGTGCTCCGAGTTGGCCTGCGCGAACATGTAGAGTTCCACGTCGGTCGGATTGCGCTTGAGCTCGGTGAAGTTCTTCACCAGGTAATCGATTTCGTCGGAGCTCAGAGCGAGGCCCATTTCCTTGTCAGCCTTCACGAGGGCGTCGCGGCCTTCGGTAAGCACCGGAATCACATTCAGCGGACGCGGTTCTTCTTTGCTGAAGAGGACTTCCAAGGAGGCGGTGTCGGCAAACACGGCCTGCGTCATGCGGTCGTGAATCTTGGCGGAAATCTTTTCGCGGGCGCCAGCCGGTGCAGCACCTTCAAACTTTACATAGTATGCAATAGCGCGTTCGATGCGCTTGATGGCCGGGAGGCCGCAAATGTGAGCAATATCCGTTGCCTTGGAGCTCCACGGGCTGATGGTACCCGGACGCGGGCACACCACAAAGAGTTCGCCTTCGAGAGCCTTGGGTTCGCGGGCCGGACCGTAGTGCAGCACCTTCTTGAGCGTTTCAGTTTCTGCATCGGAAAGTTCGGCGGACAGGTCCACCACATGCAGGAATTCAGCATAGACGGAAGCGACAGAGAGCCCCGCAGCCTTGAAATCGGAAGAAAGTTTCTGGAGACGGAAATCCGACAGAGCCGGCGTACCACGAAGAATGAGCATTATAAACCTCGGTTTAAATTTTACGCCGTAAATTTAGAAAAAACATGCGGGAGGGGACCCAGCTCGGAGTTGCGAAGGCCGCACGGTCCCCTCCCTGCACCCTCCCCTTCCTTGGCCAACGCTTTATTATCTTCCATAAAAAATAACACGACCCTTTTTAGAGTCGTGTTTCATTTTTCCGTATCTTATTAAGTGTCAAGCGATTAGCGCTTTTTACCCTTCTTGCCTTTCTTGCCCTTGTCGGCCTTTGCAGGCTTTGCGGGAGCCGGGGCTTCTTCGACAGCTTCGTCGCCCTCTTCTTCCTCGCCTTCCACTTCTTCTTCCTGAGCGGCAACGAATTCACCGTAAAGCGCGCTCACGTCGATAGAATTGAGGCCCGAAAGGGTCTTGAGTTCAGTCTTCTTGTCGACATCGACCTTGTCAAAACTGGAGACGATGAAGTAGGCGCTCGTGGCCTCGAAACGGCGAGTCTTGTTCGCGATGCTGTTGGCACCCTTCGTGGTCGGGAAGTACTTGGCTTCGAGCTTCGCCATATCCTGGGAAGTCTTCACCGTCTGCTTCGCTTCGCTGGCCAACGCCCACACAAGCTTGTTCACGTCGGCAGAATTGTTCACGCGGCTCAAGATTTCAGTGGCAGCGTCGTAGTTCGCCTTCGTTGTCGTATTATAGTGTTCGGTCGCCTGGCCTACATAGTTGCCTTTCTGCATAAGGACCAGCGCCGCGACAGCGACAACCAGGATGGACAAAACAATGGCAATGTTCTTACTATTCATCCTATACTCTCCTTATTCGAAATGGTAGGGGGCCGCTTTCGCAACCGTGAAGTTTTCAGCAAAATTGTATTCGACGAGGGCCTTGTAGTCGCTCTCCTTGAGCTTGCCCTTGACAAACGTAAACTTGACGACGCAGTTCTTGCCACAGGCAACTTCCTTCACGCCGCCTTCGTCCTTCAGGAGGAACTGTTCGGCAAGGCCGACCGCGCTGATGTCGCTCTGGACCTTATCCGGAATGCTTGCCGCCGTGTACATGTACGAGAGCTGCTTCACGCGGGCACCCGTATCCTCAAAAATCTTCTTCACGTTGGCATCGAATGCCGCCTCGGTATTCGCACCCGCGATAGTCGCGTAGACAAGTTTCCAAGCCATGCCGTACTGGTCCATCGACTTCCACTGTTCCTGGAGTGTCGTATTCACGGCCGCCTTGTAGGCACCGACCTGTTCCTTGACCGTTGTCTGTGCCTGCTCGTTGAGCTGACCCTTGAACACGAACATCACGACCACGAGGGCCACGATGAGCACGCCATCGACAATGGCCAGAATCTTGAACTTTTGCTTATTCATAGATAATCCTTCGAATTAGAATTGATTTAATATGATTAATAAGAAAATAATACTTAATTTGAAAAAAGCAAGCAAATTTATAGAAAAATTTGCACCCCAAAAGGCGATATATGGCAAGGAACGCTCTTTTTTGTATATTTTTCATAGAATGACAGAAAGCAACGAAACAAAAAAGCTGCCATCGCAGATTATCTTCGAGAACCTGAAAGAACTCCTGAGGGCAAAGAACGCCGCCCACGAGTCCATTTTTAAATTCCACTGGAAAAAGATGTGGCCATTCAACCGCATCTGGCCGCAGGTGGACTTTGAGCGCATCGTACGCCTGATGAGCGAAATCCGCAAGAACATCATCGCGCAACAGAACCTCGTCATCGAAGCCAAGGAAAAGTCCAAGCCTTTCGAAAAAGTCTTCCTTGACGCCGTACCCGCCTATCTCAAAAGTCTCGATGAAAGCTGCAAGGGGCTTGCCGACATCGCACAGTGGAAGCAGGACATGCTCTACAAGAAAATTCGCAAGCAGGCAAAGCTGGTCCGTGACACGCGCGACTACAACACCCTCCTGAAGACCTACGAGAAGCAACAGGGGGACTTGGTCCGGGCCGGAGCCATCGTGCAGATGGGCTGGGGCGAAGTCGTGCAGAATCTCCCAAAATAGGATTCGGGCCCGCCCATGCCTGCGATAAGCGTCATCATCCCGGTTTTCAATACGGAGCCCTTCCTCGCGAACTGCCTAGCGAGCATATACGGGCAGACGTTCCGGAATTTCGAAGCGATCGTAGTCGACGACGGTTCCACGGACGGGAGCGCATCCATAGCCAAGGCTATCGCCGAAAAAGACTTACGCTTCCGCATCGTCACACAGGAAAACAAGGGGCTCTCGGAAGCGCGCAACGCAGGAATCGAAGCCGCGCAGGGCGACTGGATAACCTTCGTGGACAGCGACGACATGCTCGCCCCGAACTTTCTGCAGGCTCTCTTCGATGCAATCATGCAAACCGGTGCGGACATCGCCTGCAGCGGCAAACTCCATTTCGGGGATATCCCGCAGAAAGCGGGCTCAATTTCGACGCTACGGGCGCATTACGGATTCAGTCCCCACTCCGGGAACTGCATCCGGCTCTCCCCCACGAGGGCGCTTGCAAATGCATTGTACCAGAACGACCGCCCCGACTATTCCGCATGGAACAAACTTTATGCGGCCAGCCTCTGGAAAGGCCAACGGTTTCCGCCAGGAAAATTCTTCGAAGACATGGCTACAATCCCACAGGTCCTTCTGGATGCAAGACTTGTCGCATTCGTGCCTGATCCCCTCTATCACAACCGCAGACATTCCTCAAGCATCCTCGCCACCTCTTACAACCGGAAAAAGGCGGAGCTCCTGGATATCGCGGAGGCGCTATGCAGCCAGGTCAAAGGCAAGGGAGCGAGGCTCGAAAGAGCAGCAAGGAGCAACCTCTTCAGCGCAAGCTGCAGCATTCTGATGCGCACGGAAGACACGCCCGAATTCGCCGACTACCGCGAACGCGCATGGAATCACATCAAGGATTTGCGGATGGGAACATTGTTCAACCCGAGAACCCGGCTCCGCAACAAGACCGCCGCACTGATTTCCTTTGCCGGAAAGACGACGCTCGTAAGGGCACTACGGAGGCACGGATGATTCCGAAGAAGATTCATTTCTGCTGGTTTTCCGGCGAACCCTACCCCGAAAGCGCACAACGTTGTCTTGAAAGCTGGCAGAAGTTCCTGCCCGATTTCGAGTTCATCAAGTGGAATGCAGAAAAAGCGCAAGCCACAGGCATCCCCTGGGTGCTGGAGGCGCTCGGACAAAAGAAATGGGCATTCGCGGCCGATGCCGTTCGGCTCTACGCCCTCTACAACGAAGGCGGTTTCTACCTCGATACCGACGTGGAAGTTTTGCGTCCACTCGACCCGCTGCTGAACCGCCCGAATGCTTTCGGCTACGAAAACGGTTCCAGGCGCATCGAGGCGGCGGCCATGGGATGCGAGGCGGGATGCGAACCGATAAAGGCTGCTCTCGAATTCTACCACCACACGCACTTCGAATACCGCGAATCGGGCGTAGACGACATGGTGCTCCCGAAAATTTTGGCGGACGCATTTGAGAAATTCCCCAATACCGAAATCCTGCCCGAAAGCGCGTTTTCGCCCAAGAGCTACATCGACGGGAAAATCCGCACGACCGGCGACACCTACTGCATCCACCATTTCGACAGCGCATGGCGACCGGAATCGGTCCGCAAGGGGATTCGGCGCAGGCAAAAGCTGTTCGCCACCTTCCCCCGCCCTATCGCAAAAGCGCTTTCCCTTCCGCTTTCGCTGTGGACGAACCTCGCGACCCTCGGGGTGCGCGGGACTCTAAAAAAGATTTTCAGATTACCGCTTTAGCAAAAAGCGCGGAATGAAGAGCTTGGGGAAGCGCTTGAAGAACGGGAGCGAGAACGACCAGAGCTGCGGTAGCCTGCGAAGGGCCTCCTTCTTGTCGCAATAGGCAAGCATCGAAAACCAGTGCGACTTCCAGGTGTTCACGGCCTGCCGGTACAGCGGATGCGAAGAATACTTGTCGATGACCTTGAGCGTATTTTCGTACAGCCAGTTCTTCTTGCCCGAAATATTCGTCGAATGGATTCGATAGTAGCAACAGATTGTATCGAGAACAGGGACGGGTTCGTATAGCGAAAGGAACTTCAGCATCATCTGGAAATCCTCGATGACGAATTCCGCATTGTAGCCGCCCAGGTCGCGGAACACCCTGCAGTCAATCATTTCCGAACAGCCGTGGAGTTCCTTTTTCCCGAGAAACACCTCGGCGAACGTCACCTCGGGAATTCCCGAAGTGTATCGCGGATCCGGAGCCGATTCGAGCTTGCCATCGGCATCCATATTGATGACCTGGCCAAAGCAGATGGGCTTGCCGGGATGCGATTCCAGGTAGTCGCTCTGGAGCCTGAGACGGTCCGGAGGCATGATGTCGTCGGAAGCAAAGCTGCAAAAATACTTGCCTCGCGCCATGGACAAGAGTTCGTTCATGGTCGGGACAAGGCCCTTGTTCGGACGGTTTACGTAGGTAAACTTGAGTTCGGCCTGCAGGCGTTCGAGAATTTCGGGAGACCTGTCAGAACTGCCGTCGTCAATGACAATGAGTTCAAACGGCACGCCCTTCTGCGCCATCACGGAGCGCACCGAAGCCTCCACGTACTTTTCGTGGTTGTAGCAGGCCATCAGCACCGACACGAGCGGCGGCATTTCGCGTTGTTCCGTTTCGGCGCCCTGCACAAAAGCCTTCACGTAAACGTTTTCGTCTATCTTTTCGGCAAACATGTTCGTTATGGAGTATTCCATTTGAGCCTCCCGACCGTTATGGCGAGAACGACCAGCGTCACAAAGTTTTCGAGCGCATAGGCAAGCATCGGGCCTTGCAGTTCAAACAACCTGATTCCAACGAAGGTTCCCACGGCAAAGAGAAGGTTCGCCCCCACCTCGATAACGAGGAAAGCCTTCGTTTCGCGGCGAGCTACTAGCACCATGCCAAAGCACCAGCCTCCCGAACGGAACAGGTCGCCCAGCAACTGAATCGGCATAAAATCCGCCGCAGGCGCATACGCTCCCGAAAGGAGAATCGCGACGACAAGGCTACGTCCAAAGTAAAGCGCGATGCAGAACAGGAGCGTAAAGCCCATCATGCGCAGGAAAATCGGATAGAATTCCCTGCGGAATGCATCATGCGTCATGTTACGGCTAATACGCGGCAAGACAAGCACCCCGAGGATTGCCGAGAAGATGGACGCAAAGAAGTCCGATATCTTGTAGACGCCCTGCCAGATGCCAGCGGCATTCCAGCCGAGTTCAGAACCCACGAGCGAACGCACAACCATAAGGACGAGCGGCGCGACAATCATCGGCACAAGTCCCATCATGGCATACGACCACCAGGGCTTGCGAACATCCAGAACCGATTCCCTGAAGGTCTTGATGTTGAATCCTGCACGTGCCGCCACGCGGGCGGCAAAAATTCCTGCGACAATCGACTGCGTCGCGATGATGGAAAGCACAGAAAGGCGACCGGAATAGAGGAAGAACGCGACCCAGAGCATCTGGAAAAGCGACGCGACTATCTGGATGAGCGCCCAGCGCTTCACGAGCCCAAGGCCGTTCATCACCGCAGAGCATATCGCGACCATGTTGGTAGCAAGCATTCCTGGAAGCGCAAAGAGGATGGCCGCCTGCGCAAGGCGCGGATGCACCCCCGGCAGCAACGATTCAAGCGGGGCCACGAAGCAGAAGATGACGGCGACGACGCATGTAAAAATCGTTGCAAAGGTCGTGAGCCGGAATCCGCCACGCCAAATGCCGTGCAGGTTTCTGAGGTTATCCTTGTTCTGTGCGGTAAGGCTCACCCAGCCGTTCTGCATCGCAAGGCTCGATGTCGCCTGCCCGATGCTCATCCAGTTCATGAACTGCCCGACACACGCGAATGCGGCAGGCGGCAAGAACACGGCCAAAAGCTTGTTGATGACAAAGGCACGGAGCGTATTGAATAGCGTCACCGAACCCGAGCCGAAGAACAGTTTCCATATTTTAGAGGAATGGTCCACCGTCAGCCGCCTACTTTTTTTGGAGACTGCACGCTGTCTATTTCGCGAATGACACGCGCGGGGACACCACCGATGACGACGTTCGCCGGGAACTCGCCCGAAACGACCGCACCCGCCGCGACAACAGAATTTTCACCAATCGACGTTCCCTTGAGAATGGTCACGCGGTCGCCAATCCACACATTGTCCGCGAGCGTCACCTTGCCCATCTTGGGATTCCCTCCGATGCGTCTCGACGGGTCGATTTCGTGAAAGTCGCTATCCATCAAGGTCACCGAAGATCCAATGAGCACATTGTCGCCGATTTCGATTCCCTCGCCTTCGGAAACGGCGGTAAAGTGGTTGCAAATCTGGCAGTTCCTGCCGATTACGATTTTTGAATCCTTGTTGCGCACGTTCAAGAACTCGTAAGATGTCCAGTAATCCGCATCCTCGATAAACCCGAACGAGGTTCCCTCCCCCACGACGATACGGCCCTTGCCTTCGCAAAGTACGGGAGCAATGGAGCGGAACTCGCCTTCGGGCTTCGCTGTCGAAATGCTCCTGAAAAAGAGCACCCACGAAGTCCGCAACAGCTTGCGGATGATTCTAACGAACAAATTCATTCATCGCTCCAATAATTTCGGAAACTTCGCCGTCCGTAAGGACCTGCGACACGGGGATGCTCAACACGGTCTCGGCAATCTTCTCCGCAATCGGGAATTTCGGATTCGCGGGAAGCAAGAAGTTTTCACCCTCCGGCCCGGCCGCGTAGGCCTGCTGCAAATGCGGAGGAATCGGGTAAAAGATAAGCGTCCCGATACCGCGGGCCTCGAGATGTCCCTGCAAGGCATCGCGGGTCGCCCGGTCAGGCGTGCGTACCGTAAACACATGCCACACATGCTCCCGCGGGTCTGCCGGAATTTCGGGCAATCGCACCAGCGGGTTCCTGATTTCGCGCACGTAGCGGGCCGCAATTTCGCGGCGGCGTGCGTTCAAAGCATCAAGATGCGGGAGTTTCGCGAGCAAGAAGGCAGCCTGAATTTCGTCGAGGCGGGAATTGACGCCGCGATACTCGTTCACATACTTCTGTTCGGAACCGTAATTGCCGAGCATCCGCACCACGCGGGCGAGTTCGGCATCGTCGGTCAAAACCAAGCCCGCATCGCCGAGCGCCCCGAGATTTTTCGTCGGGTAGAAACTGTAAGCGACCGCGGCGCTTTTTGAACCGGCGGACGTAGCGTCCGAACCAAGCCGTGCACCATGCGACTGCGCCGCGTCCTCAAAAACAAGGAGATTGCGCGTCTTGGCAAATTCGCTAATTGCCTTCATGTCGGCCAAGCGCCCATACAGGTGCACCGCGAGAATCCCGCGCGTCTTTTCCGTGCAGGCATCCGCAAGCCGTTGCGGGTCGATGTTGAAAGTATTCTCATCGGGCTCCACGAGCACGGGCACAAGCCCTGCCGCATTCACCGCAAGTACCGTCGCGATGTAGGTATCCGCGGGCACAAGGATTTCGCTACCCGGAGCCAGGCGGCCAAGTTCGACGGATGCCCGAAGCATGAGCGTGAGGGCATCGAGCCCGTTCCCGACACCCACCCCGTGCGCAAAGCCGGAGTAGGCGGCAAATTCCTTCTCGAAGCGATCGCAATAGGATCCGCGGATATACCAGCCCGATTCCACGACCGCCGAGGCAGCGTCCTTCAAAGCGTCCATGTAGGGAGCATTCACCTGTTTCAGGTCAAGGAAAGGAATCTTCATTACCGCTCCTTCTTGAACTTGAGGTATTCGCCGTAATCGCGCCAGTAGTCGCTCTCGTCAAACTCGTGCGAAGTGAGCACCAGACAAATGGAGCCCGAAGAGAACCCGAGTTCCTCGGCCCACACTCCGGGCGGAATGTGCAGCCCGAAATACGGACGGTCAAGGCGGTAGACCTTCTCGTTCTCGCCGTCGGAAACCTTGATATCGAAAGCGCCGCTCGCCGCGACCAGCAGCTGGTGGCATTCCTTATGCGCGTGTCCACCGCGCGTCACGCCGCCGGGAATATCGTACAGGTAAAAAACTCGCTTGATATCGAAGGGTATCTCCTTCGAATTCTGGATAGGCGTAAGGCTACCCGAACGCTCGCTTATCCTCGGGAGTTCAATGAGCGAGCACATGTCGATGCGGGCTTTCTTCAAATCCTGCTCGTTCATTTGCGTACCTCGCGGATAAACTCGTCAAAATCACGGATGTAATCCTCCTCGGAAAAATCCGCCGAAGAAACGACTAGCGCAAGCGAATTGGTCGAGAAATTGTCGAGGGTGCGCCAGTGCATCGGGGGCAGGTAGAGCCCGTAGTACGAGCGAGAAAGCGAGTGGCGTTTTTCCTCGGTACCGTCGTGAACGACCACGTCGAAACTGCCCGAAAGCGCGACGATAAATTCCTTCTCCGTCCTGAAAGCGTGGCTCCCGCGCAGGCAACCGCCCGGCACGTCGTAAATCCAGTAGGTGCGCCGGATTTCGAACGGAACATGCTTTCCCGATTCCAAAACGCTCAAGTTCCCGCGTTCGTCGAGGAACTTGGGCAACTGGATGATTTGCGCTTTTTCTTCAAAATTCGGCATATTATGAAAGTAATATACAATTTTTTATGTTCTGCAGGCGGTAGATTTGTATCTTTAAGGCATGTTCAGTGTTTTGCCGTACGATTCGCACCTCGAGGCGCGTTGGGACCGGTTCGTGATGAACGAATCGGTAAACGGCACCTTTTTGCAGACAAGGCGATTCCTGAACTACCATCCGCAAGGGCGATTCAAAGACGCATCGTTCATGCTGGAATCGAGCGGCATCATCGTCGCCGCCTTCCCCGGCAACATCACGGAATCCGGCGAATGGATTTCGCACCAGGGATCCACCTTCGGCGGCCCAATCATCTCGAAGCATTACTACACCGCGGAACGCATCGCAAGCATCGTCGAATTTGCGGAAAATTATCTGAAAGGCATCTGCAAAAGAGTCCGGATGCGCCCGACATCGAGCCTCTTCGCCCTGGATTCGACAGCCCTCCTGGAATACACCCTGGAGCACCGCGGTTATACAAGGCAGACCGAACTGAGCGCCTTCTGCACGCTCGACCCAAACAAAGACCCCTTCGAAACCTGCAAGGATTCCTGCCGCTCGGTATTCCGCAAGTCGCTTCCGCACAACCTCGAATACCGAGAAGTGACAGACGCGGAGCTGCCCGAATTCTACAGGCACCTCTGCATCTCGAAAGCGAAGTTCAACGTGAAGCCCGTCCACACGCTCGAAGAACTTCTCGACCTCAAGCACAACCGCATCGCAAACGAGGTAAAATTCCGCGCCCTATGGAAAGGCGGGACATTTGTCGCGGGAATGATGATGTTTGATTTTGAACAAGTGAGCGTCCGGCATGCGCAGTATATCGCCCCGAACGTAGAAATCCGTGACTTCCAGCCCTCGACCGCCATTTACATAAGCGTCATGCGCGAAGCCGCGAAAGACGGAATCAAGAAATTCTCGTGGGGAATCTCGACCGAAGATTGCGGCGAATACCTGAATCTTCCCCTGTTCAAATTCAAGGAATCGTTCGGAGCCAAGGCCTCGCTGAACCTTATTTACAGCAAAGATTTCTAGATCATAGCATGAATCGGTGCACCACTCAGTCCTTCAAACAGCGGACCGAGAACCCGAAATTCGGCCTCAAAATGAGCAGCGCTACACTAGTGTTTGCATTATTCAAATACGCAGTGAACGTCTGCTCGGTAAGACGATTGTTAGAACTCCAGAAGGCCATGGAGATGCCCTCACTTTTAAAACTCCCCTCGCCATACACGCCAGCAGGCAACGCTGCAAACGAATAGGAATCCGAGCCATTTCCATCGTCGTTCCAACCGCTTACAGATTTGAGCATATCGCCTGCGGAAGATGAGCCTCCAACATCATTGAATAGCGTGCGAAATTCCGTCGTGTCGGGCAGATGCCAACCCTCAGGGCAAATACCACGCACCGGGTATTTCTGGAAGCATATTTTTCCATAGCCGCAGCCCATGCCATTCGTGCTCCACAAACCAGCGCTGTCCATCGCAGCCGCCCACGTATAAAGGCGACCGTACTTGTCGCAATATTCTGCAGAATCGTTATAGCACCAGCTCGTGGAATCGGAGGTGTAGTCCCCATCGCTATAAGGAACGCCAACGAATGCGTAATTCAGGTTCTCTGCCATCCACCACTGATTACCAATCTTTACCGTCTTGTAAGACTGGCCATCGCGAGAATCGATCAAGGTTCCCTCAATTACAGTCGATGGGTCTATGTATCCCTCGGAAAGACTGCTACTAGATTTCACGCTGCTGCTTGTCATGGCGGCCGGAGCCTGCCCCGAGCTTGATGAATGGGAGCCGCCATCTCCTTGACTGCTACTCGACTTCGGCGTAACGCTGGAAGAAGAATTCGCAGAACAGCTAGACTCTATCGACGACGATAAAACGCTGGATGAAATTTCCTTCGTGTCCGGGCGCGAAATCAAATCACTTTCATCGTCACTGCAGGCGACAAGCATCACGAACACAAGCAGAACGAACAAGTTTTTCATAAAGCGCATTTTTCCTCCTTAATGTTTCTTTTGCCTTTAAAAAAAGCACGCCATTTTTGCCCTGGGGCATATAAGACACGGCAAAACGGGCTATTTATATGCCCCTCACACGCACATAGGCGCACAACCGCATCCGTTTTGTCACGCACAAACTAATAAAGGGCATATAGATTCAGCAAAAAAAAGGGGAATTTATACGCCCCGATGGCAAATCAGCCCCAAAATTCGCCCGCACCAGCCATAAAACTTACCCTCGCCGGCCAAAAAACGCCTTCTAGAAGTGCGGCGGCCACCGTTCATCCACAAATTGCTATATTTATGCATATGAGTGAATATTTGCATAAATCCAGCATCGGCCCCGTGGAGCCGAAAGACTTCGTCAAGGACTATGGCGAGGCCGGTTTTGCGCTGGAAAACGGAAAGACGCTCCCCGCGCTCAACATCCGTTACGAGACATACGGCAAGCTGAACGCCGCCGCCGACAACGCGGTTTGGGTCTGCTCGCCCTTGACCGCCGACGCACACGCTGCCGGCTGGTACACCGAAAGCGACAAGAAGCCCGGCTGGTGGGATGAACTCATCGGCCCCGGCAAGGCAATCGACACGGACCGCTTCTTCGTGGTCTGCAGCAACATCCTGGGCGGCTGCAAGGGCACTACGGGCCCCGCAAGCGTGAACCCGCGTACGGGCAAGCCCTACGGGAGCACCTTCCCCACCATTACGATAGGTGACATGGTGCACGCCCAGAAAGAACTCGCCGACGGCCTTGGCATCAAGGAATTCTACTGCGTCATGGGCGGCTCGATGGGCGGCTTCCAGGCGATGAAGTGGGCCATCTACTACCCCGAGCAGGTGAAACGCATCGTGATTATCGCGAGTTCCCCGCGCTTCTCGAGCCAGGCGCTCGGTTTCGAAGTCGTGGCCCGCGACGTGATTACGCAGGATCCGAACTACAACAACGGCGATTTCTACGGTGAAGGTGTCGCAAAACCCGACGTGGGCCTCGCGAATGCCCGCAAACTTGCGCACATCACCTACCTCAGCGCCATCGGCATGGAGCAGAAGTTCAAGCGCGCGCAGGCACAGGAAAACAAAAGCCACGCCGTCACGTATTCCACGCCGTTCGACCTGAACCTACCTATCGAAAGCTACCTGCGTTACCAGGGCAAAAAGTTCGTGGACCGCTTTGACGCGAACAGCTACCTGCACATCGCGCACGCGACCGACGCATTCGACCTCGAAACCGAATACGGCAGCATCGAGAACGCCTTCAAGGACATCAAGGCCGAAGTGCTGAACGTGAACCTCTCCACCGACTGGCTGTTCCCGCCGCACGAGAGCCGCCGCATCACGAGCGCACTCCTGAACGTGGGCAAGAAGGTGACAAGCCTCGAACTCGACACGCAGTTCGGGCACGACGGATTCCTTATCGAAGTGGGCGAACTCGGCAAGGCCGTAGGCCGCTTCCTCGATTCAAAGATTATCCCGCAGCAAGGCACGCAGGCCGTTCCCGTTTTCCACGAAGAGAGCGACTTCAAGCTGCTCGGCAAGCTCGTGAAGGAAGACAGCCACGTGCTCGACCTCGGTTGCGGCAGTGGCGACCTGCTCGACTTCCTCATCCAGAAGAAGAACGTCACGGGATTCGGCATCGAGAAGAACATCACGGGTATCCTCGACTGCCTCGAGAAGGACGTGCAGGTCATCCAGCGCGACCTCGACGACAAGGGAATCTCGGACCTGAAGAACGGAAGCTTCGACTACGCGATTATCAACCGCACCATCCAGGAAATCCGCGACCCCGTGGCACTCCTGAACGAACTGTTGCGCGTCGCAAAAAAGGCCATCGTCACGTTCCCGAATTTCGGGCACTGGACCACCCGCGGAAGCCTCATGCTCCACGGACGCATGCCCAAGTCCAAGGAACTGCCGTACGAATGGTACGACACGCCGAACATCCGCCTTTTGACGGTAAAGGACTTCTACACGCTCTGCAAGAAGGAAGGGTTCAAGATAGAGAACATCAACTTCCAGAGCGACCATACGCTGAGTAAGGTCCTTTCCGCATTCGGACTCAAGAACTTTGGCGCAGAACACGTGATTGCCACTATTTCGAAGGTTTAGACATGTCCATCATTTCCATGACCGGATTCGGAAAGAGCGAATCCACATTGAACGGAACCACCTGCGTTATCGAAGTGCGCAGCGTGAACAGCCGTTTCCTCGAAATTTCAAGCAAGATTCCTAAAAACTTCGCCTACCTCGAAAACGACCTGAAGGCGATCGTGAAAGACAAGCTCGCACGCGGTTCGGTGAATCTTTCCATCACGCTCGGCGAAGGCGCCGTCGGGAACATTCCCGTGTGCTACAACGACGCGGCTGTTGCGAAGTTCGTCGAGATTACGAAGGCCCTGCAGGCAAAGCACGGCATCGCAGGCGAAATTACGCTCGACCACATTCTCGCCATTCCCGAAGTATTGCAGTTTACCGACGCGGGAGCCGATAACGAAGCCTGGGAAAAGCACCTGAAGAAAGAACTTTCGAAGGCGCTGGACGGCGTTATCGCCATGCGCGAAAAGGAAGGCGCGAATCTCGCGGCCGACCTCACAAAGCGCGTTGCCCACCTGGAAGACGTGCTTACGAAAATCGAGGTGCTGGACCCGCAGCGCATCGACACATGGAAGGTCAAGTTCAAGGAACGCATCGACAGCCTGATGAAGGATAGCGAAATCGACGACGTGCGCCTGTTGCAGGAAGCCTGCATCATGGCCGACAAGCTCGACATCCATGAAGAAATCACGCGGTTCCACAGCCACAACAAGCTGTTCCTGGACGCGCTCAAGAAAGGCGGCGCGCAGGGCAAGAACCTCGGGTTTATCCTTCAGGAAATGGGCCGCGAGGCAAATACCCTCGGGACAAAATGCCAGAGCGCAGAGATTGCTGCTCTTGCCATCGAACTCAAGAACGAAATCGAGTGCATTAGGGAGCAGAGCTTAAACATCGCATAAGGCTCGGTCATAGAAGATGCCCGCCTTTTCGTCCACAGAGTGGATAACTCAACTAAGGCAATAAATTGCCAAGTTTCGTATAGCGGGCATGACATTACGCAGGCGCACTTTATTAGCGCACTTTATTTTTTGGAAGTCTTCTTCTTGTCCTTCAGCTGGACGCGGCGGCTACCCGCACGCAGGCGTTCCCACGGGCAGAAAGCCATCGTTCCGAACGTAAATCCGAAAAACCAGATTGCAAAAGCGACCCAGAGAATCACAGCACCGGCTATTTCCTTGCCCGAGGCATTCCCCATGTCGACCGTGACGGCCGCAAGCGAGAGCAGGCTAGAAACACAAACCGGCAGGAACATTTTCTTGCCAGCCTTCACGAGGGCTCCCGCCTGAGGCGATCCTTCAGAAAGTTCCTTGCCAGCAACAAGCGCAAATGCCACGACGTTTGCAAACCCGACCACGCTCAGAACCGCCCAGACAAGCCACGCATTGCCGGGAATCAGCGGCAACCACGCCACAAAGCCGGTCATCAAGGCCCACGAAAGCGCAAACGGGAAAAGCGCGCAGGCGACACTCCACTTCGCAAACAGCAAAAGCAGAAGCGCAACTCCGGCAAAAGCACCGTAGAAAGGCAACTGCATTCCCTCGGCCCCATCAAGGAAGCCTAGCGATGCAATCAGCGCAACCGCGGCCACCACGGAACCGAGACCGCCACGGATTCCGCCAAAGACAAAAGAAAGGACAAACATCGCAATAGCGGCGACACACAGGTACTGCGCCGAATTCCAGAAAGCGCCAACACCATCCAGATTCGCAAGCCACATGCCCATGCCTTCGGATGCAGCAATCGGAAGCGTATTGACCGCCTGCCAATCCTTCGCCAATAAGGTGACCGTCAAAACAACCATCAGAACCACGAAAATCAACCTGAAGCGAAGCATCAGTTCCAAAAATTTCTGCACCTTGCCCGGTTTCTCTCTCAAATCCATATTTACCTCGAAATCAAAAGTTTCTGTTTCTTAGTCCACGTCTTTTTCTTGAAGCTGTTCGTCGCGGCGACCTCGCTTCGCACAACATAATGATACAGGCCGTTGGCCAGAAGCCGCCCGTGGTTATCCTTGCCGTCCCAGTGCGTCACGCCCGAAACGGCATCCTTCAGCACTTTTACCAGACGGCCATGCTGGTTATAGATAAAGATATCCACCGTAGATTCGCGATCCACTGCAAGATTCTTGAAGTAGAACGTAGTCCCCTTCTTCCCTACCGGATTGGGAACGTTGAACACGTCGGCAAGGCCCGCCTTCATGTCGTCGGAGATTTCCAGGTTCACCGTCTTTTTCGCGATATTTCCCAGCACATCCTGCGCCTGGACTGTAAACACGTATTTCCCAGCAGGGTACGAAGCCGATGCGAACTCCTTGCGGAGAACCGCGCGTCTCGAATTCTGTTCCATGAACGGGTACGGATGGTAGGGCGCCTCGACGCCCCTCAATTCAAACATGATTCCTTCATCGGCCTGCTCACGGAAATCAAGCCCAGTCGAATCCTCGACCACCACCTGGAGGCACGCCGGGGACTGCATTTTTACCGTCTCACCATCGGCATAGGACGCCTCGGAACCCTTTCTGAAGCAGGACTGGACATGAATCGTCGGAGGGACAGCGTCGTGAATGGAATCGGCATATGCCGAAAAGCCAAACACACCGATTCCCCCAATTCTGAGCCTTCCTATCGGGGCCTCGTTTTTCGAGTAGGCCCAGGCGCTGAACTCTACAGCCGTATCGCCAAACGCAATCTTCCGGGGCAAAACAAATTCCGTTTCGAAGCGGCCTCCCGCCACGGGAATCTGTTCTGAATAAATCAGGGAGCCCTCGTACAAGACATCCAGCGTGTCATTTTCCGAGTCGTAGCCCTTGTAAAGGCGCTTGTTCCTGGAACCTTCGCGCAACGACAAGGATATGTTTCCATCCGACATTCCACGGACAGATCCACTGAGGCGCATTTTGTCCAGCGCCTTGAGCGTATCTATCTTCTGGTCAAGCGACACCTTGAAATCCGTCTTGAGCATCTGAATCACCGGTTCGCCAAAAAGGATGTAATGTTCGTTGTTATAACGTTGCGAAGTATACTGAAGCGGATCCTCTTTTTCCCAGCGCACCTTCTTTGCCTTGACAAAGGCGTCACCGATGGTAATTCCAGGGTTCGCAAGCAAATTCAGAACAAAGTTTTTACCCAACAGTTCGTTGTAGACACCATAAGTCTCGCGGGCCGCCCCCACCGAAGCAATCGACCCCGCCCCGGGAGCAATCAGGAATTCTTCGGACAGCGAGCGCTTGCCTCCTTCGTCAAAACGTCCCACCGCGCAGGAGAACGAATTGAGAATCGTGTAGCGTCCCTTGTTGTTGACTCTCGAAAGGTAGCTCGGCTTAAGAAGGCCTTCACCTGCCCAGTCCGTCTTGGATCCATGCCCGAAATAGGTTGTGAGGAGCGCACCCTGATTCAGGATGTTAATGAAATCCTGAGAAGCCTGCCGCTTCTGCCCAGCCGCATCCACATCGTAATCCAGCAGGTAGACCTTTTTCTGGCTCCAGCGGAATCCAATTTCATCAGTCAGCGCATTGATCAGCCTGGACACACTTTCCTGCTTGTTCGTATGGTCCATATGATCATCGAATACGCCATTCTTCGCATCATCGGCCGTGAGAAGTAGCGTGTTGCGCCATTCCGAATGGTCAAAGACGCCCACTTTTTCGTATTCCTTCGCCTTTTCAATATAGGCGGAAAGTTCGACGGTCGACATCACCGGCATGCGTCCGACAGAAAGGTCCAGGTCGTAAGAACCGAAACGCACCATTTCGCCAGAATCAAGAGCCGCAAAGAAATCCTCCGTCACGGCGTCTTCCATCTCGAAAGGCGGGATAAAGTTCTTGCCGAGCTTGCCCGTAAATCCACGGTAATCGTAATGACCGTACCCGAGAAGCAGCACGTATTTCAGGTCCTCACACACGGAATAGGCGTAGGCGATATAGTTGCGAATCGCCACAGGCGAAAGCGAACCGCCCGTATATTGCCGATAAACGTCATCGACATTGACGACCGTCGTCGCAAAAGACGTTCCCGCCTCGCCTCCCGAACGGAACTCACCCAACGACACGGCGCCATCCAGAAATTCCGGGGCCGATATGATGAGGTACTCCGTCTTGGAGTTTATTTTCGAGATATCCTTCAAAACGCCATCAGGCACGTCGGCAGCGATTTCTACCGAAAGCGCCGTCCGATAGACGCCCTTGCGGTAAGCCAGGTAGCGGACATCCTCACCCGGGGCGATGCTGTCACGGGCGTATCCCGATTCCACCGACAAAAGCCCGACGGGCCTTAAATCGACGAACTTCATGATTTCCACGTCCGATTTTGCCGGAATGCGAATCACGCCAGTCGCGTTTCCCGGGAGCATCCACTCCGCAGAATCGACAGAAGGTTCCCAGTGGTAGGCGACCGAAAAGCCGTCAAAACGGTCAAACTGCAAATCGTTCGGGAGCATCGTTATCGAGAATTCGTTTCCGCCTTCCTTGAGCGCATCCGTCGTGAACCGGAAATTTCCGCCAGGCAGCAGTTCAGCATCCGCGCGATGCAGGGTCGCACCATTTACATGGAAATCGAACCTGATTCCGTTCATGCGTTCCGCGTAGGGGTTCATCGAAAACGTCGAGCCACCCCTCTGGTCGTTGAGCTGTTCCACCGAAGTTGTCGCTGCGGAACGGTACGGGAAATACGAGACATCGACAACGGCCGATTTCCCGGCCACAAGCCCCGGCAGGTTCCTCACCTGCGGAAGCGTAAGCTCGGAAGAAGCCACCGCCGTCGTGTCAAAGCGGCAATGCCAGTACCAGAACCATTCCTTGCCCGTCGTAGATTCCCAATCCAGGCCCTTGCCGTGGAAGGCATCCCTCAAAAAGGCATCTTTCTCCGAGCGCACGAAGCGCATCCAGGGAACATCCTTTCCCTGCGTCTTGATGGCAGGCAGCCTCTCATCGAGCCGAAGCCCCTTGCCCGTCTCGCTCCACCCCAGCTGGAAATACTGGAAGTAGGAATAGGGAGATGAGGAGAAGTAGTAGGTGGAATCGTACTTTTTCCAGAAGGACGTGCCGTAGCCGGCGAAAACGATTGAATCCCCCTCGCCAAATGTCCCGTCGGGGGATGCGCCGTTCCTGGAATGGTCGCGAACCTCGATCGGAATTTCGAAAAGGCCGTTCGGGAGTATGGACTGCGCGCCAGGCACCGTGGCCTCGAGCGTATCGGGAGACGCTCCGTAGAGTCTCAACTTCTCTACGGGAATTCCGTCGAGGTCCGATTGCCGCAAGAACGGGACAAGCGCGTTGCGGATGGTCTTGAATTCTACCGCATAAAGCCCGTCCTCGCTAAGAGTCGCATGGTTCCTGTCCCCAACGACTAGGCGCGCCAGGAAATGGACTCCGGAGATATCGGCCGCGCCGGATTTTTTCAGCGCCCCTCGAAGGTTCCTAGTCCGGACACCGAACTTCGAGGCTCCTTCGGGGTTGTCCACGCGGGAGACGGCACGCTTGCCGGGATTGATTCCCGAACCCGCCATCGAAAAATCGACCGTAAGCCTGTAGCGTTTGCGGAGCCTGAGCGAGGAACCCGACTTCTCGTAGAGCGGGACGACCACTTCCATAATCCAGAGGCCATCCTTGAGCGCTGGCGCCGAAGCCTTCACTCCAGAAAACTTCGGTTGCACGCCGCTACAGTAGTCGCCACCGAGCGGAACCGTCGACAGCACCGAAAGCGACACCCGAGGCTTTGAACCGGCCGGGACTGCAACCCGGTAAATGCGGAAGGGCATTCCGGATTCGGCATCGTATTCCGAATTCTCGGGAACAAACGTTCGACCGGGGATTTCAGCCCCTTCTTCATCCGTACAACCGTAAACCGAAGCGTCGACAACCGCGTCATCCAGGACAAACCGCGAACGGGAATCCTCCACGACCGTGGAAGCGAGCGCCGAGACGCCGAGCAGCAGGCATGCCAATATGTGGATTCTGAACTTCACCATCTAAAAATATAAAATCGCAACCCCGTAAACTACGGATTCGTGATAACCATTTCGTAAAAACCGTTGCCGTCCGTCTTGAACTCCACCCACTGCCCATCGACAGCCTTCGTCTTGAAAATGGTAAACTGGGCGGGCTTCACGCCCTTCGAGAGGATTGCCTCGAGCTCGGAGTCCGAAATCATCGCGCGGGAATTGAACGAGGCCATGTACCAATGCCACGGCTGCCAGTTGAAAAGCGCTCGCGTCGACTGGACGAAGGCCCGCAGCATCAGAGAATACTCGTAGGCAAAGAAATCGCGGTAATTGCGTATTTCCGAGCGCTTTTCCACGACCGTCTTGGTCGCGAAGTCGGAATCGAAGCGGAGCGGCGTGGCATCCCGGTTCTCGTAGGTAAAGCGGATGGACTTGTCGTTTGCCACGACCTTCAGGGTCGGGCGGTCCAGGTGGACGAATTCCGAGGGGGAAACTGCCCTGTAGTCACGGAACACCACATCGGGGCTGAGCACCCGGTTCATCTTCAGCGGTACGGGTTTTGCATCCAGCGAAGCAAGTTCGTAAAAGACTATGACTTCGCCCGTGCCCTTGGGCAAAAGCACCGACAGCAGCGGACGCTCGCGTTCCGAAATCACCCAGACCATCTTCGGCTTGTTGTTCGACTTGAGCAACGGGTCCAGCACCTTCATTACGGACGGGTCGCGGACGCCGTTTACATCCCATTCCATCCAGGTTCCGGTTCCGCCTACCGAATCGAGGACAGCAAACAGGCGCTCCCCGCTAAATTCGCCCTTGGAATCAACGGCGCCCAGAAGCTTGGAAGCCGGAGCGGCAAAAGCCTCCGTCACAAGGGCTAGCACCAGCGAACAAAGAAAAAAGAGACGCATCCGCAGCAACTTTTCCTAGAAGCCAATCGGTTCGAGAAGGCTCTCGTCCAGACGCGAATACGTCATGTGATATTCCTTCTCGATCCAGTAGAGGGCGAGTTTCTTTGCCGTCCAATTCTTCTTGACGGCAATGGATTCTATGCCCTTGGTAATGAGCGGAAGGGTTTCGGGCAGGTCCAGTTTCCACGCGAGGTCGTCCCATTCGAAAATCATGACGGGCACCTCGGGACTTTTCGCAAGCCCGACACTTCCGCGGTCGTTCTTCACCTTCATGGGGCCGAGGTTCAAGTTCGTGAAGCGTTCCAGCATTCCGCTCTTGCTGAGCATCATAAAGAGCATGCGGTCCTCGTCCGTCTCCCACAGGTGCTCACGTTCGTAGAGGCGGTAGAGGATGATGGTGTAGGCCTCGTAGAACTGGCAGGTATCAAGCGCCTCGGAATCATAGACCTTTGCATGGTTTTCGAGCGTATCGAGCCAGTATTCCGAAGAATCCGTCAGGTAGGCATACAGCGTATCGGCAGGAGCTCCGTTGCGCACGGCATCGAGGAACCCGCGGAACATGCTTTCGAGCATCGCCTGCTTGTTGTCGAGCCCCTGCTGGTACTGCGCATCTTTTTCCTGGGCTGCCGGAGAATCCGTTTTTGCGGTAGCGCCGCCATTCGCCCCCTCAGAAGTTCCCGCACAGGCCACAAACGACAGCGCCAAGGCCGCCACGAGGACCACCACTATTTTATTTTTCATGATATGCATCGCGATACCTACCTCAGAATGACTTTGGACCAGCTCCTGGCAGCCTGCACCCAGAAAGGTTTCCAGGGATCCGGCCCCGGCGGCCAGCACAGGAACAAAACCAACACGGGAGTCCTGCTGAACCTCCGCGAATACAATTTAGAAATCAAATCCTGCGAAGCGAGGTCGGCAAAGGAAAACAGGACCCATGCGCTGCACCGCATGCAAATGGCCATCGCGCTGAACGTCCGCGAGACGCCCCCGGCTGTCGAAATTCCCTTCCCCGGCAGCAACGGCCACATCCAGCCTTCTAACGCGCTATTTCCGCTCTTTATCGCCCACGTGTTCGACATCATGGCGCAAAAGAACGGGGACACCAAGGAAGCGGCCGCAGCCTTCAAGCTCACCCCGAGCGCGCTCGTGAAGATTCTCAGGCAAGACAAGGCCTGTGCCGAAAAGCTCCAGAACCAGCGTGTCGCGGGCGGAAAATCCAGGCTAAAACTCTAGTTGATAAAAAAAAACGGCAAAAAAGGAACATTTTCCCGTTTCAACCGTTTTTATGTGTAGGGACAACACCAAAACCAAGGAGGTTACATGCTCCCTACACAAAAGATCAAGAAAACCGCATGCGCTGTGGCGCTCGGACTCTGCGCCCTTTCCGCCTGGAACTGCGGCGAAAACGAAACCAAGGACAACGCCCTGACCGTCTCTAGCGAGACCGCCAGGATTGCACTCCGTCTCGAGCACAGCGACACCCCACTCCTCGACAGCCTCGTCCTCGACTGCGAAGGCGCCGACACCCTGCACTTGGTGCAGGACGGTAGCGAAGCCGAATTCAGGCTCGACCTCTTCCCGCACGAACGCTGGAAATTCTCCGCGAAGCTCTATGCAAACGGCGAACTCATGCAGATCGGCGAAATCGAAGCCAAGCTCGAAGCGGGCGAAAACACAAATCTCGCCATCCCCATGCATGCTGTCGCAGGTTTCGTCTACGTCGAAATTCCTCTCGGATTCGGGAATCCCGCAGGTATCGCCTCGGGAACGCTCACGCTCAGCTCCGGAGCCGATGTTTTCGAATATCCCATGGCCGTCGAGGGCTCGACCGCCATCTTCAAGAGCGGGGTTCTCCCCCTCGGAAGGGATTACGGGATCCGCATCGAGCTTTCCAATTCCGACGGGATTGCCATCTTCAGCCTTTCCGACACGTTCAGGCTAGACGAATCGAGCCCAGTGCCCGAGCTGAAGATAAACTCGCTCCGTGCAAGGATCGCCCTCGCCATCGAAATCGCGGCGGACGTGAACCTCGGGATTTCGCTCCCGCTCCCGGCTTCGCGGAGGGTGGCAGGAACGGGTGACCTGGTCATCAGCGAGTTCCTGGTAAACCCCGTCAAGTCCGACTCCACGCAGTTCGATTTCATCGAAATCTACAACGGGAGCAACGACACCATCGATGTCGAAAACTGCTTCATCGGCAAGAGCACGAATTCCAAGGAATCAGCCGCCATCGAGCCGCTTTCCATTCTGCCTCGCGAAGCCCTCGTGCTCGGAAACGACACTAACCCCAACACACCCGAGGAATACCGTCACACGGAACTCATGCCCACGTTCACCAAGAGCAACTCATCCACCGCGGCAGCCATCGTGCTGCACTGCGACGGCGAGATTATCGACTCCGTCTACTACGGCAAACTCGACAGCCTCCACCTTTCGGCTGTACCGCTGAACGGTTCGACCTCGACCACCAAGAGTTCGCAGTTCGACCTTTCCGGCTGGGACGACCGCGAGAACCCGGAAAACTGGTGTCTCGGGACGCCGACCCCGGGCGTTGCAAGCTTCTGCGAGTAATGAGACAAGGGCGGGCAACCCCTCCCTAAGACCCTCCCGAGGGAAAAAAAACTTCGGCAAACTGCGTTTGCCTCGCGCATACGCTTTGCGTATGCGTAAAAAACAGGTCGGCATCCTTGCCGGCCTGTTTTTTAATTCCGCAATAAAATTTGAATCTAGGCGTGCAGCTGCGCCACGGGCTTTTCCATGTCGAACAGGCGGCGCAGGAGTTCGGTCTTGGCCGGGTCGCGTTCGTCGGGGAGTGTGAGCGGCGCCATGTTGATGGCGACGAGGATAGAACCCGGGTAGTTGTTGACGCACTTGATGAATTCGCTCGCCGATACACCCTCGGTGTAGAAATCCACGACAAAGGTATCCCAGTCGTCGTTTTCGATCTGCTCCATGGCTTCGGCTTCGGTCTTCACCGCCTTGAAGGTGGCCCCGACCATGAGGTCCGAAAGCACTTCGAGGCAGGCGTTTCGCCTTGCATCGTCCTCTTCCCAGATGAGAATGCGGCGTTCGCTGTAGTCACGGACAACCGCGGAATCTTCGGGAAGTTCCTCGGGGAAGAACTCCTTCGCTTCCTCGCTCATTTCGTCGTCATTTTCAAATTCGTCTAATTCTTTTGCCATAGTAGCCCAAATATAGTAAACCTGCCCCTCAAACGTTGCCATTTCTATCTTTAATTTCTAAATTTGGGCGCAAAAATTAAAACACAGGCAGATTCTATGGACCAGTCAAAAATCAGAAACGTCGCCATTATCGCCCACGTTGACCA
>NZ_DFHR01000022.1:213566-378829 GCF_002371935.1 Fibrobacter sp. UBA3718
GTTGACCACGGCAAGACCACCCTGGTGGACCAGCTCCTCAAGCAGTGTGGAACCTTCCACGAAGGCGAAGAAGTCAACGAACGCGTGATGGACAGCGACAACCTGGAACGCGAACGCGGCATCACCATCCTCAGCAAGAACACGAGCGTCATGTACAAGGGCTACCGCGTGAACATCGTCGATACCCCGGGGCACGCCGACTTCGGTGGCCAGGTGGAACGCGTTCTCGGTACGGTGGACGGCGTTCTGCTGGTCGTAGACGCATTCGAAGGCCCGATGGCCCAGACCCGCTTCGTGACGCAGAAGGCTCTCGAGCTCGGACTCATCCCCATCGTGGTGGTGAACAAGATCGACCGCGACGGCTGCAACCCGCACGGCGCCCTCGACAAGGTGTTCGACCTCTTCTGCGAGCTCGACGCCAACGAAGAACAGCTCGACTTCGACAAGGTGTTCGGCTCCGGTCGCAAGGGCATCTGCAAGGCCGAGATGGAAGACCCGGACGGCGACTTCAGCATCCTCATGGACAAGATTATCGAGCGCATTCCGGCCCCGAAGGGCGACCCGGCAGCGGAACCGCTCCTGCAGATTGCATCGCTCGAATACTCGACCTTCCTTGGCCGCCTGGCCGTGGGCCGCGTGCAGCAGGGCGTGCTCAAGCCGAACCAGACCTACGCACAGGCCTTTACCGACGGCACCGTGAAGACTGTCCGCCCGCAGAAGATCCTGCGCTACGAAGGCCTCACCCCGAAGCCGGTCGACGAAGCCGGTCCGGGCGAAATCGTGCTTATCGCAGGCCTCGACACGTTCGATATCGGCGATACCATCAGCGCCGCGAACAACCCGAAGCACCTGCCGCGCATCCATATCGACCCGCCGACCATCTCCATGGTTTTCACCGTGAACACCTCGCCCCTCGCCGGCAAGTACGGTGGCAAGTTCATGACGGGTAACCAGCTCCAGGAACGTCTGGAACGCGCCCACATGGCAGACCCCGCCCTCCTCGTCGAGAAGGTCGACGGCGCCTCCACGTTCAAGGTCTCGGGCCGCGGTATTTTGCACCTCACGATTCTCGTCGAGAACATGCGCCGCGAACTTTACGAATTCACCATCGGATCTCCGCAGGTGATTTTCCACAACGACGAGAACGGCAAGCTCCTCGAACCGGTCGAAGACTTCAAGGTCGAAGTCCCGAGCGAATTCAGCGGCGCCTGCATCCAGGAAATCCAGCAGCGCAAGGGCGAAATGGTGAACATGGTCACCGACGATAACGACCGCGTGACGCTCGAGTTCATCGTGCCTTCCCGTGGCCTTATCGGTATCCGCCCGAAGCTCCTCTCGCTCTCGAAGGGTTACGCCGTTACGCAGTCCTTCTTCAAGGAATACCAGCCGTACAAGGGCGAAATCCCGACCCGCATCAACGGCGTGCTTATCGCGAAGGAACCGGGCGAAGCAGCAAGCTACGCGCTTTCGAACCTGGAAGACCGCGGCTACCTCATCATCGGACCGGGTGCGGAAGTTTATCCGGGCATGATTGTGGGCGAACACAACCGCGACGTCGATATCATCGTGAACGTCACGAAGGGCAAGCACCTCACCAACATGCGTTCCAAGTCCGCTGACGACATGATCCAGCTGACCCCGTACCGCCGCATGACTTTGGAAGAATGCGTCACCTTCATCAACGAAGACGAATGCATCGAAGTGACGCCGGAAATCCTCCGCCTCCGTAAGACCGAGCTCGACCCGATCAAGCGCAAGCAGATGTCGAAGCGCCCCGCTGAAGACGACGATTAATAACGAAAGAGGCCCCGCACTGCGGGGCCCTTTTTCTTAACTACACCAAAAACCCGAGACGCCCTTCCCCGCTCTGGAGGAATTCGTCCATGTAATTTTTTGCTATCTGGCATGCTTCCGGCAGGTCGTGCCCTAGCGCCACATTCGATAAGATTGCCGAAGAGAGCACGCAGCCCGTGCCATGTTTTCCCTTGCCGGGGAGCCGCGGGCTCGTAAACTTGTACTGTTTGTCTCCGTACCACAGCGTATCGACAGCTTCTTTCCCTTTCGCATGCCCGCCCTTCAGGAGTACTGCGAAATCCTTGCCCAACTCGACATACCCGCGCGAAGCCGCAAGCCCCAGGCCCAGGTACGCAAATTCGTCCTGGTTCGGGGTCACAAGGTCAATCGACTTCATTACAGGCAGGAACTCGTCCAGTTCCGCATCGCGCATAAAGTGGAACCCCGCACTCGCCGAAGCAATCGGGTCCCACACGATAAACGCGTCTGGAGATTCTTTACGGACAAATTCAACAATCCGCTTCAGGATTTTTGCCTTTTCCACGAGCCCGATTTTCACGTACTTGAACTTGTGCTTTTTATAGAGCGTCGCAAGTTGTGCCTCGATGCGGTCCCAGATGACCCAGCCCGGGGCGATAAACTCTTCCTCGTTCTGTTCGGTTAGGGCCGTGCACACCGCCTGGCCGTACACGCCGAAATGCGCCATCGTCTTGATGTCGGCAACAAAGCCCGCACCGGCGCTTCCGTCGAAGCCCGCCACAGTAAGCGCATGTATCAGTTTATCAGCCATGACCAACCCCCTAGACCATGTAATACCCTATCAAACCCGCGGTCAAAAGGCAAATCAGCACCACTGCAGGCAAAATCGGCTTGCGCATGGATTTCGCACCGAGCGCAAAAACGAGGGCCCCCTTGGTGAGCGTATTGGCAAGGCTTGCGAACAAAAGCGCAAGCACGAGTTCACGCACGCCGAGTCCCGACTTCAGGTTCATGTCGATAACGGAAAACGCCACCGCGTCCATCTCGGCGGCACCCCCCAGGAAGCTGCACGCAAGGAGCGCCCCCGAACCCAGGTAGACGCGAGCCGCATTCGCGACAAACATCACGCAGGTGAACACGATGCCGAATTTGATGGCGGGCAAAAGCTTGAACGGGTTCGAAAAATCCGTACTCTTCTGCCTGTGGTTGCGTGATTCCCGAATCTTGAGATAAAGCGCATACCCGAGCGCGGGCACCACCGGCAAAAGCAACGGCAGCAGCAAGGGCTTTGCCAACGCACCGCTCAAAAAGATGCAGATAAGGTAGAGGCGCACATACATCACCGCCCAGCTGAGCACGATGCCGAGCGTAAAGTCCGAAGCGTAATCCTCGTTCTCGCGGCTGCGGCCCGCAAGGTTGAGTGTAAGCGCGGTACTGCTCGCAAGCCCGCCCAGGAGTCCGGTAAGCCAGATTCCCTTGCCCGGCCCCACGACCTTGATGAGCACGTAGCCCACGAACCCGATGCCCGAGATAAACACGACGAACAGCCAGATCGTATGCGGGTTCAGCACCTCGAGTCCCGGCGGGCCGTAAGCCTGGTTCGGCAGGAACGGCAAAATCAAAGCCGAAATCACTGCGAACTTGACCGTTGCGAGGACATCCTCCTTCGAAAGTTTCTGCGCGAAAGCATGTAGCTGTTCCTTCGCCGACAGCACCCAGAGCATCACGACCATGATGATACAGGATTCAAGCAGGCGGCCGTACCAGCAGATTCCGCCGAGCAGGTAGACGATGACCAGAGCAACACTCGTCGTGATGCCGTCGCCCCCCACCGGAGTATCGCCCAGGCGCGCATCCGGACGACGGTGGCCTATCGCAAACGACACATGCATCGCCATCAGGAGCATGCCCACCACCACGAACCCCGTGATGAACGGAGCCGCGCCACCCATCTGGTCGGAGAGGAGGGCAGCCATGGCCCCCGCAAGCCCCACGAGCGTAAACGTACGCACGCCGGCCGGATGCCGATCCGACTGGTCCGAATACGTATGTTCGCGCTGCATGCCGATAATGAGACCCAAGCCTATCGCAGCCGCCAAACGGTAGAAGATGTTAAAGTCAAGCATAACAGTAATTTACACTCTACATCGCCCAAAGGGATCAAAAACCAGGCAACAGAATGTTCGCCTTTGGAGTATTAGCCCCAAATCAGCCCTACTTGTGGTCGATTCCGGGGGGCGTCGTGAGGTAATAGATGACACACGGGATTACCACGCCAAACACGGTCACCCCCGCGGTCAGGTACACGAACCACTCCCTAACGGCAATGTCGGGCGGGACGAGGAATGTCTTGACCAGCGCGAACGCCACGATTACCAAAAGGCCGGGAATAAGGAACGACATCAGCTTGTTCATACCTTAAAAATAGCACAATTTTGCCACAAAAAGCGACAAAATGCAGGATTAGCCGATAAAATGAAAAAAAATCTGGGCGAAGATAACTTTTTTATTAAAAAAAGCTTATTTTTCAAGCAAGAGAAAATATATGTTTTCAACGATTCTACCAAGGAGTATTCACATGAATCTGAAAAAATTAGCCATGATTGCCATCGCTGGGACGATGGCATTCGGACTTGCCGCCTGTACCGAAGACTCAGGCACGAACGGCAGCATCGACAACGGAAACCACGGCAGCCTCCGCGACCGGGACGGTGACGACAACACTCCTAGCACAGTCGGCCCCAACGGCTATGACTACAAGGATAGCCGCAGCTACCGCGACTACACAGCCGACCTAACCGTCGGAAGCGTGAAGCACTCCGTCGTGCGCATCGGCGACCAGCTCTGGATGGGCGAAAACCTCAACGACCCAAGCGCAGGCCACTGCTACAACGACGACGAGGATTACTGCAAGCGTTTCGGAAGGCTCTACAGCTGGGCAGAGGCGATGAACCTTGACAATCGCTATAATTATGAGGACGCCACCCTCAAGATCAAGAACAAGCACCAGGGCATCTGCCCCGAGGGCTGGCGCATCCCCACCTCGAACGACTTCAAAAAAATGCTAGACTTCATCTTCTATGACTACGACCACGGCGATATCGCCCAGGACAACGGATTCGACGAGAATGATGACATCTCGGGCATCCAGTTGAAATCGACGAACTTCGACGCCTATGACGACGTGCTTTGGAATTCCAAGAATGGAGTCCCGGGCGAAGACACCTACGGTTTCTACGGTATCGGCACAGGCTATGGAGACACCTATCTCGGAGAGGACGACTACGGCGATACCGTCTACACCTATGAATATTCCGGAATCGCTGAATTTACGAAATTCTGGACGGCTACTCCCGTCGACGGAGCCGATGGCGCCGAAGTGTTCATCCTCACGTTCGAAGACAGAACCATGTCCTCCTCTTGGGAATACAAGGAAGACCTTTACCCCGTCCGCTGCATGAAGGACTTCTAACCCGGGCCCCACAAGCATCTTTCAAAGGTTCCGCCCGCGCGGGGCCTTTTTTATTTTGTAACTTTATACTTGTAAAAATTTAACCCCAATTCATGGAATCTACTATGAGCATCAAAGATTACCTCGCCGGCGCAAAACAGGCCGGTTCCGTCCAGAAGCTGATGACCCCGGGCCTCGCCGTGGAATTTATCCAGCCCTGGTACACCCCGCTTTCTACGACCCCTTCTACCACGGGTATTGCTGTCGGCGGTATCGGCTCGACATTCACCGCCACGCCTGCTGGCACCACTCCCGTGATGAACGTGATGCCGGGTGTGCAGGTCCGCACCGAGAAGCCCTCCGACCTCCGCTTCAACAACTTCTTCTTCCGCGAATCCGTGATTGGCGCGAAGGCCGCGCTTGAAATCGGCGACTTCGCCGGCTTCACGCAGATGCTCGCCAAGTACCCGCTCGTAGACGCGAAGGGCGAAGCACTCTTCAGCGCAGCAGAACTTGCCAACCAAAAGAAGGCCGAGGCCAAGCTCAACAAGGCCATCGCCGAAAAGGATTTCTTCAAGAACAACGCAGCCGCATTTGAACGCTGGCACATCGAATGGAGCGACCGCACCGCCGCCCTCCTGAACAAGGCCGGTGCCGAACTCAACCGCAGCGCCGTCATTGACTTCTTCAACGGTGTCGTTGGCGAAAAGGTTGTGCGTCAGGGCGCACTCACCGCCGCGTGGGCAAACGACAATGTATTCCTGGGCCAGGCCGGTTACGATGCCGCCAAGATGCAGTACGCCGCCCTCTATCCGGTGAGCGAAACCAAGTACGAAGGCAAGGGCATCTCGATTACCAAGACCCAGTCCAGCTACGTGACCCCGGGTGACGAACGCCTCTCCAGCCTCCCCGTGAACGCGACCGTGTTCACTCTCGAAAATACCACCAAGGAAACCCGCGAAATCACGATTGTGCAGGTGCAGGACTGCATCGCCGGCTACATGGCCAAGAAGGACCGCCAGGGCGTTCAGGATTCGAGCTTTGTGCTCGTGCCCGCCGCACGCTTCCCGAAGGGCGTCAAGTTTGAGAAGCAGGCCAAGGACGGTCGCGAAGTCCGCGGTCTCGAATTCTACAACGAAAAGCCGCTCGCCGAAAGCGACTTCAACGGTTGCATGGGCGTGTCCGTCGCCTGGAACAAGAAGGATAACCTGAACGTTTCCGTGAAGCCGATGTTCTACCAGGATGACGCAGCCTCCGTGCTGAAGGGCGCTCTCCGCAGCGGCCGCGTTTGCGAAGCCTGGGTCAAGAACGTTTACAGCGGCCGCGAAACGATGGCCGGTGCCGTTGCCGTTACCGCGGTTCTCAAGCCGAAGCAGAAAGTCAGCTTCCAGTTCAACCTGGTGCTCGACTTCCCCGAAATCAAGCTGAACAAGCTTACTTCCGCCAAGAAGTACACCGCCTTCTTCCCCGAAGCTTATGGCCGCGTGGGCGCCATCCTCGAAGAAGCCCTCGCCGCCGACAAGAACTTTGACGCTCGCCTCAAGGCATTCGAAGCCCTCGTTCCGAAGAAGGCCGTGGCCAAGCTCTACAAGACTGCCGCCAAGCAGGACGAATTCAAGAGCCTCGCCCTCAACACGCTCAGTTTCCTCGCCGAAGCCACCGTGTGGGACAAGGACGACCGTTTCCTGGTTCGTGAATGCGCCGACTATCCGTTCTTCAACTCGCTGGACGTTTACTTCTACGGCAGCTTCAGCCTGATGGCCCTGATGCCGCGCCTCGACGGCGTGGTGATGAAGCGCTTCGGTGATGCGATTCTCGCCGTGAACGACAACCGTCGCCGTCACCACGAATACGTGAACCACCCGTTCGCCGACCTCCCGGATTCGAAACTGGAAGGCCCGCGCGCCGTGCGTGGCGCCGTAATTCACGACCTCGGAAGCCCCTTCGACGCCGAACCCGATGCCTACGACTGGCACAACGTGAAGGAATGGAAGGATCTCGCTCCGAAGTACGTGCTGATGGTTCTCCGTCATTATGTGAAGACGCAGGATATCGAAAACCTGAAGGACTGCAAAGAAGCCGTCTACGCCGCCATGCAGTACCTCGAAAAGATGGTGAACGAAGGTGAAAACTTCCCGCTCACCCACGGTACCGACGACACCTTCGACAACCTCTCCAGCCACGGCATTTCCGTGTACTGCGGTAGCCTCTGGATTGCAGGCCTCCGCGCCGCCGCCAAGATTGCCGAAATCCTCGGCGATAAGGCTCAGGCCGACACCTGGAACGCCAAGGCCGACGCCGCCAACAAGGAATTCGATGAAGCATTGTGGGACGAAGCCGAAGGCTACTACCACTTCTTCGTGACTCCGATGGAAGCGAAGGATGTGGTTGCAGACAAGCTCCCGCAACTGGCCGACGCCATCAAGGACACGCTCGTTATCGACGGCACCAACGTGAAGGCCGCCCTCAAGACCATCAACGAATGGCTCAACTCGGGCGAAATCCCGAGCGACGTGGAACTTTCGAAGAACGAACTTCGCGGCCTCAAGAAGGCTTGGCTCACCGCCCAGTGCAAGGACGCCTTTACCGCCAGCTGGAATGCAAAGATTGCAAACGACTGCGACGATGTATTTGCCGACACGATGCTCGCCGACACCTACCTCCGTCTGCTCGGCCTCAAGCCCATCAGCGACGAGAAGAAGGCGAAGGCAAACCTGCTCCGCATATTCAACACGAACTACAAGGCCAACAGCCCGCTCATCGGTGCCGCAAACCTTGTGCGCAAGGACGGCTCACCGCTCGACGAATTCAACTTCCAGGCTCACGACGTGTGGATCGGTATCCAGTACAGCATCATGTGCGCCATGATGCACCACGGCCTCGAAAAGCAGGCTGCCGACATGGGCGATTCCATGATCCGCAACCTCTACGAAGAAGCCCGCATCCCGTTTGCCGCACCGGAAGGATTCAACGGTTCCTGCCGCCTGCACCCGGAAGCTCTGGTGAAGGCCTTCGGCCTCAGCGCTACCGCCGCCGACAAGATGCACAAGGAACTCCTGAAGAAGGGCGCCCTGCTTGCAGACTCCCGCATCAGCCCGAAGCTCCCGCGCAACCTGCCCGCCTTTGTGAAGGCATTCGGCAGCATCGCGAAGGCCAACAAGGTTGAAGCAAGCGCACTGTTCATGCTGCTCCACAGCACGGCACTCAAGTACACCGCCGGTAAGTACTTTAGGCCGGGTATGGTGTTCGCCTTGCTTTACTAGTGTTTAGCTTCAGAGATGAGCTCGCACGCGAACAAGGACTTGGCCTTCGGCCTCGATTGTTTGTTTAGTGGTTTGTCTCTTCTGCATGATTACAGCAGCAAGCTCCGTTTTTTTCGGATATAAAAAAGAGGTGTCCCGAGCGGGACACCTCTTTTTATTCATTTCTACTCGAACACTTTCTTTTTGCGCTGGTCACGACCAATCAGCACGAGGCTCACGACCACACCGGCGAGCAGTGCCACCGAGGTGAAAATCCATGCGGTAGAATGTCCGCAGGTTACCTGGAAGAACAGCACCGAGAGACTCCAGCCGATAACCGTCTGGAGCACCATCATGAGCGTTCCGTAAAAGCGGCCAAGCTCGCGGAAGGCAGTCCCCATGGCAGCAAGGCACGGCACATAGAGCAAGATGAACAGCAGGTAGGCCAGCACCTGGAAACGCCCGAGATTGAAATGCGCCTGCATCGTCTTGTACGCGCCTTCATTTCCGGCACTTTCGGATTCATCAATCGCATCCTTGACGCCCAGCGGGTTTGCAATCGAGGTGAAGACTTCTACCAGGTTCGCCGGGACACTCACGAGAGCATCTTTCACCGTAGATTTCAGGCTAAAGCCTTCGTCCGCGGCGGTTTCTTCCGGAGCCGAGTCGCCCGAGCCCTCGATGGCATACAGCGAGTTGAGCGTTCCGACAATCGCTTCCTTCGCAAAAAGCCCCGTAAAGAGCGCAACAGATGCGGGCCAGTTGTCGCGTTCGACACCGAAGGGCTCGAACACCGGCGTAATCACCGTCCCCACGGCACTCAGCACCGACTTTTCGTTATTGTCGTTACCGAAACTTCCGTCAGTACCGACAGAGCCCATAAAGCCAAGCACCGTCACCATAATGAGCACGACCTTACCCGCGCGGAAAACGAATTCCTTGAGGCGGAGCCATGCGTGGCGGAAAAGGTTGCGCACCTTGGGCAAATGGTAAGGCGGCAGTTCCATGATAAACGTTGATTCCTTGCCCATGAAAACCGTATGGCGCAAGAGCAGGCCGTAAATCAGAGCAATCACGATGCCCGTCAGGTAAATTCCGAACACGAGCGTCCCTGCGCTTTCGCCGAAGAACGCCGCACCGAACAGCGCATACACCGGAAGGCGCGCGCCGCAGCTCATGAACGGCACCAGGAACAAAGTAAGGAACCTTTCGCGCTTGTTTTCGAGCGTACGCGTGCCCATGAGCGCCGGCACCGAGCAGCCAAAGCCCACAATCATCGGCACGAACGCCTTGCCCGGGAGCCCGAGGAATCGCATAAAGCGATCCGCCACGAACGCCGCACGCGACATATAGCCGGAATCCTCGAGGAACGAAAGGCAAAGGAACATGAAGAAGATGACCGGAATGAACGTCGACACCGTTTGGATGCCCGTACCGATGCCGTTCGCCAAGAGCGCCACGACAACGCCCGGCGCGCCAACCTTCGTCAGGAGTTCCGTCATGCCGTCCACGAAAATTCCACCGAACAAAATGTCGAAGAAATCAATAAACGCGCTACCGACTTTCACCGCAAACCAGAACACCAGATACATGGCAATAAGGAAAAGCGGAATTCCCAAGATGCGGTTCAAGAAGAGTTTGTCGAGCTTGTCAGTTCGCGTGCGCTTGGTAGTATTGTCGCGGATGACCGCCTTCGCGATGTCGCGTGCGTAGGAGTAGCGTGAATCGGCCAGCGCAAATTCCACCTCTTCGCCCAAATCCTCCTCAATCTTGTCGTGCGGAATTTCGACACCGAGTTCGTCGGCAAGTTCCAGCACGCGTCCGCTATGCTCCAGGTATTGCACCGCCGTCCAGCGCGGGCTTGCGCCGAGCTTGTCGGCTACGGGCTTGAGCGGCACAGAAATTTCTTCAATCAGCTTTTCCAGGACTTCGGAATGCTTGACCGCCTTCGGGAGCGGGAGTTCGCGGCTATTGTGCAGTAGCTTGTGCAAGTCGTTCACGAATCCTTCGCAGCTCTTGGGCGAAACCGCCGTGAGGCCAATCGCCGTCACGCCGAGGATTTCTTCGAGCTTGTGCAGGTCCACATGGATGCCGCGGCTCGCCGCGATGTCCATCATGTTCACCGCCAGGACCATCGGCACGCCCTTTTCCATCAGCTGGCTCGTGAGGAACAGGTTGCGTTCCAGGTTCGTAGCATCCAAGATATTCACCACCAGGTCCGCTTCGCCCTTGAGCAGGTAATCGAGAGCGGCACGCTCGTCTTCGGAGTTTGCAAACAGCGCGTAAATACCCGGCAAGTCCACCACGCGAATCGTGTGGTTATCGAGTTTGAACTGGCCCTCCTTCTTTTCAACAGTCACGCCCGGCCAGTTGCCCACAATCTGGTTCGAGCCGGTCAGCGAGTTGAACAGAGCGGTCTTTCCGCAGTTCGGGTTACCCGCAATCGCAATCGTGAAAACTTCTTTCTCGATAGGCATTAGACTCTCCTCAACTTGAGCACGTTGGCTTCTTGTTTACGGAGCGAAAGCCTGTACGAAAGCACGCTCACCTCGACCGGGTCGCCGAGCGGGGCCACCTGCAAAACCTGCAGCACCACGCCGCGCACAAGCCCCATCGATAAAAGCTTGGACTTGTACTGAGAATCACCCGTGTTGTATCCAATAATTTCGGCCTTGTCGCCTTTTTTAAGGTCCGAAAACTTCGGTTCGTTATTCATACACCAACGATTTACTTTTTCGTAGATTTAGCGGCAGTCTTCGACTTTTTCGCCGTCGCACCCGTATTGGGGGAATTCACAAATTCTTCGATTTTTTCAAGCGTCTCCGCCGAAAGAATGTGCTCCATGCAGCAGGCGTCCTTGTCGGCAATCACCTCGGACACGCCGAGCTTGATCAGGAACCCCTTCAGCAGAATGTGACGGTTCAGAATCTGAGACGCCACAAGCGCACCTTCCGACGTGAGTTCGATGCCACTGTAAGGCTCCTGCGTCACAAGGCCCAGTTTCTTGAGTTCGATTACCGCCTTGGCCACCGACGGCATCTTCACCTTGAGCGCCGCCGCAATGTCGCGGACACGGGCAATCCCGTTCGCAAGGCGCAGCATGTGCACCATTTCCAAGTAGTCTTCAAGGCTCTGGCTTAACTTTACTTGTTCCATAGGACGGCTCCGATTAGACAAAACACACCTTATATATTAGTCAACGCTAAATTTAGAAAGCCTCGGCTAATTAGTAAAGGCTAAACTCTGGGAAATGGGGGTAAAAAAGCGTAAAACACAGATTTCAACCGCCTGCGGGGGCCTTTTTTTTCAAAAATTTCTGTTTTTTCACAAATTGTCATAATATGACAATCATGAAATGTATATTTGACATCATAAACACTTTACCCCGCCTTTTTTGCTTGTAGGCGGAAGGAGATTCATGTGGAATTTGAAAAATTTGTTGCTTTATTCCCGAAATATAATTATATTATAATTATCCTAGGGGGTTCTATATGCAAATAGAATTCCAGTGGGATGAACGAAAGAACGCTCTAAATCAGAAAAAACATGGCATTTCCTTTGATGAAGCCAAAACATGTTTTGAAGATGAGCATGCAAGGGTTTTCTTTGATGTTGAACATTCTAGAAACGAGGATCGTTCCATTTTGATAGGTTTATCATCGGTTTTACGAACGCTTGTCGTTGTTTTTACGGAACGAAACGCAAGTGATTCAGAACATGTGGTGAATCGTATTATTAGTGCCCGCAAGGCAACAAAGAAAGAATTTCAGTACTATTGGAACGAGAGAAAAGGAGATGTCTTATGAAGAAAGAATATGATTTCTCGAAAATGAAGCCCGTCAAGAATCCCTATGCCAAGGTTCTTAAGAAGCAGGTTACAATCAGACTGAATTCAAATACCATCGACTATTTCAAGGAAATGGCAAAAGAAGTCGGGATTCCATACCAAGTCTTGATAGATTCTTATTTGACAGACTGCGCTGTTACCCGGCGCAAGCTAAACATACGTTGGCAATGAACGCTCGCGTTGCAAAAAAAAATGAAGAAAAAGGACCGCGGCAATGACGCCACAGTCCTTTTTTGCGCATTATATGAAGTAATTAGAAACTGAATACGGTTTCGAGACCGAAGCGCAGCGCAGTATCGTCCTCGTTATCCTGCACGGGAATGTCCACCATGCCGAAGGCCATGATTTCGAGGTTTTCCACCGGCGTAATGTAGGCGCGGGCACCGACATCGAATGTAGCGGCGGAATCATCGTCATCATCCATGGTATTGGTGTGGTATTCTACAGGAATGCCGAGCTTGATGAATTCTGCAAGCTTGAAGGCAGGCTCGGCATACACGAAGAAGTATTCCGGAATTTCGCCGTTATCAAGGTCGCTCGCATCTTCGGCGGCATCGCCCCTATCGACGATGGCATAGAAGGCGGTCGTCTTGATATCGAACATGCCCACTTCAAAAGTCGGCTCGACCAAGAAGGCATGGGCGGTAGAAGTCCAGTCCTGACCATCAACCACGTCGCCGTCGTCACCCAGATAATCAGCATGGAAGCCGTACACAGCCCTGAAACCAAAGCCACCGATATTCAGACCAGCCTCAACACCGGCATGGAATTCGTTGTGCTGAACCGTCTGGAAGCTCTTGTAGTCAACGAATGGACGCAGGTGCTGACCGGCATAGTCGAATTCGTAAGCTGCGTGAATGTCGTAGACCTTCGCGCCATCGTCATCAGCAAAGTCGTTATCGCCACGACCGAAACCGAATCCAAGCACAAGGCCCGCCAAGTCAATTTCAAGACCGCGAATATCGTGTTCCTTCATGCCCGCAGCATTGTCGGCCGGATCGTCGTAGCCGTAGTAAGCATTGAACGCGCCTTCCGAGGTGAGTTCGATGCCACTGTAAGGCTCCTGCGTCACAAGGCCCAGCTTCTTGAGTTCGATTACCGCCTTGGCAACCGACGGCATCTTGACCTTGAGCGCCGCCGCAATGTCGCGGACACGGGCAATCCCGTTCGCAAGGCGCAGCATGTGCACCATTTCCAAGTAGTCTTCAAGGCTCTGGCTTAACTTTACTTGTTCCATAGTACGGCTCCGATTAGACAAAACACGCCTTATATATTAGTCACCACTAAATTTAGAAAGCCATGGCTAATTAGTAAAGGCTAAATTACGGGAAATGGGTGGAATTTTCCTATTTATGCGATGAACGGCTTATATATACTCTTGAGTAAATAACTTTGGCATAAATATAATCTTCCACAAAAGAGCCAATCCTCACAACAAAGGGCTTGTTTGCATAGGTAGTGTCAAGGGTTTTTCGCAAAAATAGTTTGTTCCAACATCAGATTTAGGCTACATTTCCTTTCTTTCTGCTCTTTTCCAGTTCCCGTTTCAGTTCGTTTTCCTTTTCCTGCTCGTATAGGTGTTTCATGTTCAGGTACCTCTTGGTACCCCATTCCTTCGAAGCGACATGCCTTAGCCTTGCGCAGACAAGCATAAGGGCCGATTCCCCGTCCGGGAAGCAGCCGACAACACGAGTCCTTCTGCGTATCTCGCGATTCAGCCGTTCGAGGATGTTGTTCGTCCGGATATTGCGCCAGTGCTGGCTGGGGAACTCGAGGTATGTCAGCGTTTCGCCAACTCCCTTCGCGTACATGTCCGCGGCCGAGTTCAGCTTCATCTCGCGCAACTTGCGTTCAACGTCCTTGACCTTGGCTAGCGTGGCTTCGCGGTCCTCCTGGGCGTAGGTGGCCTTGAGCAGGGCGGCCACTGCGGCGAACTTGTTGCGTGGCACCTTCGTGAACACGTTCCTGAAGAAGTGAACCGTACAGCGCTGCCATTTAACATCCGGGAAGACCTCCGATGCGGACTCCAGGAAGCCCAGGTGCTTGTCCGAGGTGAACAGCCGCACCCCCTTCAAGCCGCGTTCCTTCAGGCCTAGCAGGAACGATTTCCAGCATTCCTTGCTCTCGCTCGCACCTTCCGCCGCGCCGAGGATTTCGCGGTAGCCGTCGCCGTTCACGCCTATGGCCACAAGCACCGACACGCTGGTCATTTCGCCTCCCCAGCTGCGCTTCAGGTAGATGCCGTCCACGAACACGTAGGGGTATTCGCCGGAGAGTGGTCTGTTGCGCCACTCCTCGATCTTGCCGTACACCTTCTGGTTCAGGTTGCTGACCGTTGAGGCGCTTACGCGGGAGCCCCACAGGAGTTCGGTGACGTCCTCTACGCGGCGAACGGATACGCCCGCAAGGTACATCTCGATGAGCGATTCCTCCACGGACGATTCCCTGCGCCGGTAGCGCTCTATGATGGCCGTCTCGAACGGGGCCAGGCGCAGTTTTGGTACGGCGATGTCGAGCTCTCCCGCGCCCGTGAGGAGTTTCCTGTGGTAGTGGCCGCTGCGGTAGTTCCTGCGGCCTTCGGAGCGTTCGTGCTTCTCGGCATTGCAGAGGCTTGCCGCCTCCTCGTCCAGCATCGCGTTGAGCGTGTCCTCGACAGTGCCCCGGATGAGCGTTTTCAGGTCGTCCCTGAGTCCGGCTTCGTCGATTTTGATTATATTTCTTTCCATAGGATGGTCCTTTTTTTTGTGTTTGATTTGTGGTTATTTCAAATCTAAAAATTGGAACATCCTATTTTTTTACCCCCTTAGTGGAATTTGCGAAAGAAAATATACGTTACCTTTGCATAAAAAATACAATTAGATTTTGGGGAGTCCTTGGCTTTTTAGCATAGGTATGCATTGAATATTTTTAATGAAAAACAACTTCTTTTCAATCTAAACTGATGTTGTCAAAACCAGGGATAAGAACGGTTAGAGCGGCTTCCGTTATACCACCTTGGAATTTTTCCATATTCTTCCAGCAATGATTTTTTGAACATGTCCTCCATTTCTACGTCAATAGCGACATTCCATCTGCTAATGTCCCCATTGAATTTGGAATGAACAAACATACGATACATATTTCTTACGTTCGAAACATCCCAATTACTAATGTCACCTTGAAAATCTGAATTGGCAAACATCCCTCCCATATCAGTCACATGTGAAACATCCCATTTACTTATATCGCCATTAAAATGTGAATAAGCAAATAAGCCATTCATATTTGTTACACGGGAAATATCAACGCAATTGAGATTGCATTTTTCTCCTCTTTGCGATACAATGGCATCTATCAATTCTTTCAAGTGACGCCCATTCTTGGCAACAAACAATCCTGCGGAGCCCTCTGATTTTTTTATTCTTTCAAGATGAATTTTATCCAACCATAATTTAGCTTTTCCCGACCTCTCATATCGAGAATATGCAAAAATTTGATCTATGCTACATTCGTCACTCACATTCCATTTGCCTATATCTCCATTGAATTGTGAATGGAGAAACATACCATCCATACTATATACTTTGGAAACATTCCAACAACTGATGTCCCCATCAAATTTAGAATTGAAAAACATGAACGACATTAACGTCACATTTGAAACATTCCAACTACCAATGTCACCATTAAATTGCGAACCGGAAAACATTCCATACATGTTGGTTACATTTAAAACATTCCAATGACTGATATCTCCATTAAACAAAGATGCGCGAAACATCCCCTCCATATCATCCACATTCACCACATTCCATTGGCTAATATCACCATTAAATATCGCACCATCAAACATTCCTCCCATAAAAGTCACATTTGACACATCCCAACAGCTGATATCACCATTGAACAAAGAATTGCAGAACATTCCTTCCATAGATATCACATTCGACACATTCCATTGGCTAATATCGCCATTGAATTTAGAACCAGAAAACATGCCGGACATATACTTTACATTCGACACATCCCATTGACTAATATCACCATTAAAAACAGACTCTAGAAATAATTCATTCATATCCGTAATATTGGATACATCAATAAAATTCAGGTCACATTTGGGGCCATACTTCTCAATTGCATCGTCAATCAGTTGCTTAAGGTGTGCATTGTCCTTCGCCACAACTTTTGTACGAATTGACACATAACAAGTCATATTATTTTTCGAACAGGGTTCTAAATAAATTCCGAGCCATCAGCCATCAATGGGGCTTTAATCTGGATACCATCAGCAAAAATTTTTAACTTTGGAATTATGCCTTCAATAGAATCAGTTTCATAGCTGTCACGAAGGAATTTTTCTTTGTCAGTATTATTGGGCATATTCTCGTAGGTTGCGAATTTTTCTTCCATCAAATTCTTAATTGAAAGCAATGCTTCATTTCTTATTTCCCTATAAAGGAGATTCGTCAATTCGATTGCATTTACAAAATCCAAATGTATTTCATCATCTTCATGTGGATGTTTTACCGTTTCAAACAATCCAATTAATTTTTTTGCAGAACATCCTTCACTTTGGTCACGAAGCCCTAATGTGAATGAACGGAAGCCATTCTTGCCATTTGTAAGTAAATGTGGATACTCACGTTGCCAAAATGTCGAATCAAGAATCATCCTATTTCCACAATGGGGGCAAGCATTTTCGGAAGGGCACAATACACCTATCTTTACAAAATTTAGTCGAAGATCCCCCGCTATTTCATAGAAATCTTCATTAACAGAAATAGTCTTGCTGCATTTAGAGCATTCAATGTCAACATTTTGCGACCATCTTTCCATAAGCACAACCCTTTATTTCGTTAGATAAAATTAATCAAAAATCTTTTGTGGATCTAGAATTCTATTAAAAGATTGTTTCTGCTTACTAGTTAGAATTTCATTTTGCAAAAACTTTTTAAAATCATCTTTAAAACAATCTAAATAACCGGTCAAAGCTTCTAACAGGATTTCGCTCTTATTATTCAGAGGTATGTTGCAACAGACGGGAGGAAGGCCATCTTTTGAAAAATCTATTTTATTCCCTGGTTCTTGTGTCACCTTTATTCCGAGCGCAAGATTTGAAGCAATTTTGCCGTAAGAGATGTTCATAAGAATTCCTTATCAAAAAAGTCTCCAACGGAATGTAATAATTTATCCAAAATTTCTATCCCTTTTACAATCTGTTGATATTTTGCATATTCATACTTCAGTTTGTCTTGGCAGCATTGTTTAAAGCATTCTAATGCCGGCATCAAATCTTCTGGGTAAATTTCGCACCAATCGTTAGATTTGACGGAACAATGATAGGGACGCCCTTTTTTGATAAAATCTATCGTATAATTACTCCCTCGTTTAGGAGGTTCATCACAATCAGCCATTTCCTCTATATTGCCGAACGCATAGCGCATTGCAAGCATATCATTATACAACTTCATTAGTCTAGTTTCTATTTCTTGCTCTGTCATTTTTTACTCGTTGCTACAATATTGTCTACAATCAAAGATCCAATGTCAATCCTTGATGCAACGGATAGAGCAGAGCCAACATCTCCGCTGATAACCATCTTCTCCGCGCATCATTTCACCTCCCACATGCACAAAGTCATCACCAGCACTCACAAAAGAAACTGAACTCCCATCAATAGTCACAGGCAGAATTTTAAGGCTTTCATTTACAATCGTCCAATAGACAGCTTTTTCTCCGATTGCATGAAAGCCTCCATCAGCCCAAGCTTCATCGAAACCATCATAATGCGTTTTGCCGAATCCCATATAGCCCGAAGGAACAGCAGAAAAACCAAACACATCCATCCCATCATCCCATCCTTTTTCTCGAAGAGCATCAGCTATATCATAATTCTGACCAACATACTTTGTAAGTTCCTCTAATTCATTCTTAGACGGCAAATGCCAACCAAAAGGACAAGCGTCTTCCGCAGCATCATATCGATATAACCGCCCATATCTAGCAACATTGGAGGCATCCTTGCCATACGCGCTAGATCCTCCTTTAGGCGGACGATACCGTAAGTTTTCCGCCATCCAAATTTGATTACCAATTCGACATACTTTATAAGTTTGTTCATCACGTGGATCCGTAAACGGCTTGCACAGCATTGCATTAATTTCTTCATCGCTGAATCTAGAATTAGTAAACATTCCGCTAGATTTCGGTGCAAGAGTCCATCCAGAAATATTCCTATAGAACTTAGAGTCCTTAAACATGGCGGTCATATTCTCGACCTTGGACACATTCCACTTGCTGATATCTCCATTGAAATTCGACTTCTCAAACATACTTTCCATATCGGTGACGTTGGACACATCCCACTTGGAAATATCCCCGTTGAATATTGTCTTAACAAACATCTTCTTCATATTCTTCACATTGGAAACATTCCAATTGCTTATATCACCATTGAATTTAGAACCGCAAAACATGTTATTCATTTTGACTACATTTGAAACGTCCCATTTGCTAATATCGCCATTAAATATCGACAGCGCAAAACACCCTTCCATATTACTCACATTGGAAACATTCCACTTACTTATATCGCCACTAAAATTCGATTCTTCAAACATTTGGCCCATATTTGTCACATTAGCAACATTCCAGTTAGATATATCACCGCTAAATTTTGACTTTTGAAACATACAACTCATATCCGTCACATTCGACACATCCCATTGACTGATATCACCATTAAAATCACTTTCTTGAAAGAGGTAACTCATATCCGTAATTTTCGAAACATCGAGAAAATTCAAATCATTTATTCCAAAAAGTTCCGCATCTTTCAGTATTTTTTTCAGTTCATCAAGATCCTTTGGGCTAACATTATTTCTATTACGAAACATCCTCGTTTTTATTCCGGTCATTTCTTCTTTCGAGTAGCCACTCATTTGTAACAGACTGTTTATGTCGGCAGCACTCTGAATATTCCACCCTGAGAAATCACCGATGTTGCAATCATTACAACCAAAAACATCCCCAAACATATCCTTCATTTTTGTGACCTTAGACACATTCCAATTTGAAAGGTCACATTTGTAAAGATTGCAATAAAACATCTGCTCCATATTTGTTACACTAGAAACATCCCACTTACCGACATCGCCTTTGAATTTCGAGTTTTCAAACATGTGCCCCATATCCGTCACCTTAGACACATCCCAATTACTGATATCACCATTGAATTTCGAATTTTCAAACATGTGCCCCATATTCGTCACCTTAGACACATTCCAATTACTGATATCACCATTAAACTGCGAGTTCGCAAACATGGCCTCCATATTTTCAACTTTAGAAACGTTCCAATTGGAAATATCTCCATTAAATTTTGATGCGTAAAAAAGCGTCCGCATATTGGTCACATTACCAACATCCCATTTAGAGATGTCTCCATTAAACGACGTATCATAAAACATGCTGCGCATATTGATTACATTGGACACATTCCATTTGCTGACATCACCATTAAAAGCAGATCCAGAAAAGCATTTTTCCATATTGGAAACTTTCGAAACATTCCAATTACTAATATCACCATTAAATTTAGACTTGCGGAACATGCTTTCCATAGTCGTTACGTTCGACACATCCCACTTGCTGATGTCGCCATTGAAATCACATTCTTCAAACAGGTGACTCATATCAGTAATCCGGGAAACATCAATGAAGTTCAGGTCACACCCTGTCGATTTCTTTTCAATCGTTTCCTTAATCAATTTTCCAAGTTCAGTCTTGTCTTTTGGTTGCTTTTTGAAGAGATTGCCCAAAAATGACATTATATCATTCCTTTTTGATGAGTGAATTTCGAATACTAAATCTTGATATATTTCTTATATTTTGTTAAATATTTTAAAAACAACTGGTCAAGATTATTCAATGATAATTGAGTTTGTCCAGAAACGCGATACTGTCGAGAAAAGTTCTTAAAATCATCATTTAAAAATTCTATTGTATCAAGAAACGAATTCAGCCTGTACGTAAATGAGGAATCTGCTTTGGGCAGCCGACCTATTTCCATGCATTCTTTATAGCAGTCTACCAACAAATGAATCTTTGTAGTCATTTGAGCCACTCGAAACGCCATAGAAATAGCAAACACAGCAACTGCCACCGCAATAATACTAACAATTAGCATTCCGCACTCTATCATGTTTTCCTCTTTCTACGCAACACAACTGCGTTTGTCCCGTCCAAGTTAACCAAGGACAGGACTGATCTATTAAAGACTTTTGCAAGCCTTCTGATTACCCTTTTCATCAAATGTGTAAGCAAAATTTCCCTTTCTTACCGTAACAGTGATGGAGGTAAAACCCAAAAGTTCCCCCGTTAAACATGCCGTTTGACATTTTTTTTCATTATATACATAAACAAAATTTCCTTTCTGTATGGCCAATGAAATCATGATTATTTCCTCACCGCCCTGATTAATTCACCCTTTATTACACACGGGCTATATGCACAACAAGGGAAAAAGCACTCTAACTTACTTAAGCCAAAAATTTGGTGGATTTTCTCCGGTTGCAAAGCCAACAAACGAATGAACTTTACATCCAGGATATTTCGCTTCAATCATTTTCTTTGCAACATTATGCGAACTTGTACTACCGGGAAGTTTCTCGTAAAGATTTTCCACTATACCTCCTGGACAGTTTAAAACCACTTTGCACCAAATCATACACTCTCCTTATCTTAAATCATCAATTTCAATATACATTTTTTTTTACAATATGGCGAATATCGACTCATTTCGCTCGTTTTTTTACACAGATTGCCTTTTCCACGTCAAAAACACCATATACCCGCGGAATCCTTCAAAAGGGGCAAAGCATAAATGTGTTAGGATTTGCATCTAATTTCTGCGGAAAGTTCAAGCTATCGCTTCATTTCTGTGCTTTATTCAGACTCAATATATGAAAAGAAAAATCAGATCAAATAGAGAACAATTCGATCTTTCTAGGTTTTACCAAATCCGCTATTTTTCGCAAGAATTGGTAACAGTGTGCCGAATTTTAAGCAGAGCGGTTCGCGATGAACTTATCGATATCCTGAACGCAATAGCCAAAACCAGTCGTATGCAGGGCGTCGTAATGGCGTACCAGATAATCCATCACACCGAACTTCTTGAAAAGTTCAATCGCATCGCGACCAGTTATTTTATGCCGGAACTTATACTCCTCAAGGCAGCAAATGCCGAATTCCATTTCAACACTCATGCTTCCTCCGGGTAAACAATTTTGCCGGTCGTGATTTCCTGATGCCAAAGCTCCGCCAAGGCTAGCGGGCTCAGGTGCCAAAGTTTCGTCCGTTCGCGTTCCAAGTCGCTATAGAGCCGCGACACATACAACGAATGCAGGGCGGAAAATTCATCCATGCCATATTGCTTGCAGATGGTCTCAACAACCATCGGCACAAGCATCTGCAAAGTCGCCTTGAATTCTTCGTCGGGCATATCAAACCTTTACCTGAAAGGAACGATCAAAAGATAGATATTCAATGGCCGCCATGGTTTTAAACACCAGCTGATTGTACAATTTTTTCACGCGCAAACGCTCAATAGTATCCTGCTTACTGAGAATGCCGTTCTGGTAGGCGATAAATGTCTTGAAAATGGTATCATTTGCAACGGGTCCATAAATAAAATCGTACGGCGAATCCTGTATTTTCCCGGAACGATTATCGCTGACAAAATCAAGCCATTCCTCGGTCGGGCTATCGAACCAGAGCCCCCGCTTAGTCGCTTTTAGAGCATCTAGATCGATGTTATAAACGGAAACGACTGCGTTGGATGAATGTTCCCGCTCAGCCACCTTCGAAGCAAAATTTCTTGCCTGTTCTATATTCAAGGTCGTGTAAAAACCTGCACCAAAATCAAGTGCATGCGTTGACTGGCGAAGTTCGGGAGTTTTGACTTCGACATTGCTTCCGTGATAAAGAACAGTTTCATTCGATGGCATAGCGCTAATCTATATATTTGTAATTAAAATGTCAATAGCGCTATTTGTGGCATAGCATAAAGAAAAAGGACCGCGGCAAACAGCCGCAGCCCCTTTTTATGCGTATTTTATGTGGATATTAGAAACTGAATACGGTTTCGAGACCGAAGCGCAGCGCAGTATCGTCCTCGTTATCCTGCACGGGAATGTCCACCATGCCGAAGGCCATGATTTCGAGGTTTTCCACCGGCGTAATGTAGGCGCGGGCACCGACATCGAATGTAGCGGCGGAATCATCGTCATCATCCATGGTATTGGTGTGGTATTCTACAGGAATGCCGAGCTTGATGAATTCTGCAAGCTTGAAGGCGGGTTCGGCATACACGAAGAAGTATTCCGGAATTTCGCCGTTATCAAGGTCGCTCGCATCTTCGGCGGCATCGCCCCTATCGACGATGGCATAGAAGGCGGTCGTCTTGATATCGAACATGCCCACTTCAAAAGTCGGCTCGACCAAGAAGGCGTGAGCGGTAGAAGTCCAGTCCTGACCATCAACCACGTCGCCGTCGTCACCCAGGTAATCGGCATGGAAACCGTACACGGCCCTAAAGCCAAAGCCACCGATATTCAGACCAGCCTCAACACCGGCATGGAATTCGTTGTGCTGAACCGTCTGGAAGCTCTTGTAGTCAACGAACGGACGCAGGTGCTGACCGGCATAGTCGAATTCGTAAGCTGCGTGAATGTCGTAGACCTTCGCGCCATCGTCATCGGCAAAGTCGTTATCGCCACGACCGAAACCGAATCCAAGCACAAGGCCCGCCAAGTCAATTTCAAGACCGCGAATATCGTGTTCCTTCATGCCCGCAGCATTGTCGGCCGGATCATCGTAGCCGTAGTAGGCATTGAACGCGCCTTCCGAGAAGGTCAGGTCACCCAGCTTGACGGCGAAGAAATCGGCCGGCTGGTACTGAACGTAGGCGCCGTTATAGACAGCGGCAGGGCTATCCGTTTCGCCATCGGCTTCGAGGCCCACGAACGCAGACCACTTTTCGTTGAACTTCACTTCCACATTCAGGTCGAACGTAGATGCGTAAGAATGGTTCAGGTCGTCATCGTTCAAAACGTCGCCCGTGTAGGCATCGAATTCGACTTCGCCGGAGAACTTGACTTCCATGTTGGCGGCAGAAGTTTCTTCGCTCATGCTCGCCTTGAGCATGTCGAGAGCGTTACCTGCGGCATTGGCCACTTCGGCAGGATTCGTGTTTTCGGCAGGAGCCTTTTCTTCAGCGGGAGCCGGTTCTTCGGCCTTTGCCTGTTCTGCAGGTGCTGCGGCAGGGGCTTCCTGTGCAGGGGCCGGGGCAGCTTGGGCAGGAGCTTCAGCAGCGGGGGCTGTAGCAGGGGCTTCGGCAGCAGGGGCGGCTTCCTGAGCGAATGCAGGCATCGCAAACACGGAGGCGGCTGCAAGGCCGAACAAGAGATTAGAACGAGATTTCATTGTAAGGTATTCTCCTATGAGATTGTTTTTTGTTATAAACTTTATTTATTAGACTTGTCTAACTTAAACTTCTTAATGAAGGGCTGGCAGGTTTTGGGCCCACCAGCCCAATTCACTCATCGTCATCCCCGCGCAGGCGGGGATCTATCGAAATTTAGTCTTCGAAGCGTTTTTCCTTGTTAGCCTTCATACCGAAGAGCTTGAGGAAGATTCCAGTACCCACGAGCACCACGATGGCGGCGACAATCCATGTCATGTTTCCGCCAACAGGAACCTGGTAGAGGAGCACGGCAATCGCCCAGGCAATGAGCGTCTGCACGGTCGCCATGAGGACGGCGAGACCGAGGCCGATTTCACGGGTAACCACGCCCATGGCGGCAAGGCACGGCACGTAAAGCAAGATGAAGATGAGGAACGCAAACACCTGCCAGCTAAAGCCATCCACCGGGTTACCGTTCTTGTCCGGATTGTGGAAGTAAGAGCGGAGGTTGGCGTAGATGTCGGCGGTTTCAGAAAGGTCGCCTTCTTCGAGAGCGCCCATTTCGTCTTCGGAGAGTTCGAGACCTGCGGCAGCGAGCTTAGCAAACACGGCTTCGCGAGTCTTTTCGTCCTCTTCTTCTTCGCCGAAGGTTTCGATGGCTGCATATTCTTCGCAGGTCAGCACCTTGGCGTCGGTAATCTTGTCAAGAGTTTCCTTCTTGAGTTCGGCGGCTTCCTGGCCTTCCAATTCGCCGGAGGTTCCCAGCGGGTCGGTAAGCGAACCGAAGACTTCGGCGAGGTTAGCAGGAATCGAGCCGAGGGCTTCGAGCACAGCGCCCTTGATATCGGGAGCGCCGCCTTCTTCCTCTTCTTCGGCGGGGCATTCGTCGATGCCTGCGATAAGCGGCTTTTCTTCTGCAGGAGCGGCTTCGGCAACAACTTCTGCGGATTCAGCGGCGGCAGTTTTAGCCTCTTCGGCAGGCTCAGTGATCTTGTTCGTGTCAGTTGCAGCAGAATCAGCGGCAGCAACAGTCGAATCGGCCTTCACGCTATCCGTAGCGGCAGAGTCAGCAACCGCCACTTGTTCCGGTTCCGCAGCCTTGCCATCTTCATTCGTTTCCGAATTCTGAATTCCGGATTCCGAATTGTTCTCCCCCACCATGGAATAGAGGGAGTTCATGGTACCGATAACAGCTTCCTTGGCCAACAGGCCCGTGAACAGCGACACGGATGCGGGCCAGTTTTCTTTTTCGACACCGAAGGGTTCGAATACCGGCGTAATGGCCTTACCGATTATAGAAAGCAAGCTGTTTTCGGAGTCGCCGTTACCGGCAGTGAACTCGTTTGACTTCACCACCTTGGATTCGTCAACAACGAAACCTTCGGGGAGAGCGACGTTTTCAGTCTCGCCTTCTTCATTTTCCTTGACCATCTGGTAGCCGTCTTCGGCCTGGACAATTTCGGTCGTCTTGCCGTCAACATCGACATACATCTTCTCCACAATACCAAAACTGTTGAGGAACCCGAGCACAGCAACGGCAAGCGTAATCACCTTACCGGCGCGCCAGATGTAGTCGCGCAGGCGCTGCCAGCAGTGAATCATCAAGGACTTGAACTTGGGCAAGTGATACGGCGGAAGTTCCATCACAAAGTTGCTGGCCTGGCCCTGGAAAAGCGACCTCTTCAGGAACAAACCGTAAGCGATGGCGAACAGCACACCGGCGAGGTAAAGCAGGAACACCACCGTGCCCGCCATCTTGCCGAAGAATGCCGCCGCAAACAGTGCATACACCGGGAGGCGTGCGCCGCAGCTCATGAACGGCACCAAGAAGATGGTGAGGAAGCGTTCACGCTTGGATTCCAGCACGCGGGTGCCCATAATGGCCGGCACGCCGCAACCGAAGCCCACCATCATCGGCACGAAGGCACGACCCGGGAGCCCGAGGAATCTCATGAAACGGTCTGCAACGAAAGCCGCGCGGGCCATGTAACCCGAGTCTTCCAAGAACGAAAGGCACAGGAACATGAAGAAGATGACCGGGATGAAGGTCGAAACCGTCTGGATACCGGCACCGATACCGTCGGCGAGAACTGCCGTGACAAAGGAGGGGCAGCCGAGTACATCGCCCAGCAGGTAGCCGAGGCCATCCACGAAAATCGCACCGAACAGCACGTCAAAGAAATCAATGAACGCAGAACCGATCGTCACCGCAATCCAGAACACCAGATACATGATGACCAAGAAAATCGGGAGTGCAGCCCAGCGGTTCAAAAGAACGGCATCCAGTTTGTCGGAGAATGTCTTTTTCGAGCGGACAGAAACAGTCGCCTTCCCCGCCACCTCGTGCGAAATGGAGTAGCGGTTTTCAGCCATCGCAAATTCCGGCTCTTCGCCCAGAATCTTCACGACTTCGGCCTTGTCGAGCTTTACGCCCGCTTCAGCGAATTTGTCTGCATAGCACTTCTGGTTGCCCAAGTACATGAGCGAAACCCAGCGAGCATCCGCATCCAAAAGCTTTGCGACCGGTGCCACCTTCGGTTCCAAAACCTTCACGGCCTCTTCGACCTTGTCGCCGTAAACCATCTGTTTCGGGAGCGGCATCGGGCTCGCAAGCACGTGGCCCATCTGGCTAATGAAATTGGTGACGCTCTTTTCGCTCACGGCAGAAAGCGGAATGCACGGCACGCCGTAGAAATCAGAAAGTTCGTCGAGGTCCAGCTGGATTCCGCGATTCTCGGCAATGTCCATCATGTTGACGGCAATCACCATCGGAATCTTCATGTCGGCAAGCTGGCTCGTAAGGAACAGGTTGCGTTCCAGGTTCGTCGCATCGACAATGTTGATAATCAGGCTCGCTTCGCGGCTGAGCAAGTAATCGACAGCAGCGCGTTCGTCTTCGGCATTTGCGAACAAAGCGTAAGTACCCGGAAGGTCCACCAGGCGAATCTGGCGGTCGCCCAGTTCAAAGTAACCTTCCTTCTTTTCGACCGTCACGCCAGGCCAGTTACCCACATGCTGGCGCGCACCCGTAAGGGCGTTAAAGAGAGCCGTCTTACCGCAGTTCGGGTTACCGGCAATTGCAATCGTCAAAAGTTTTCTGGCAGCCATTATACCCTCCTCAACTTGAGAACATTGGCTTCTTCTTTACGGAGCGAGAGCCTGTAAGACAGTACGCTTACTTCAATCGGATCGCCGAGAGGGGCCACCTGCAAGACTTCCATTTGAACGCCACGCACAAGGCCCATGGACAGAAGCTTCGACTTGTAACGGGAATCGCCTTCGTTATAACCGACGATTTCTACCTTGTCGCCCTTCTTGAGTTCCGAGAACTTGGGCTCGGTACTCCACTTTTTCGTTTGCGACTTTCCGCCGCAACCACAATTACAGCTCATGTTACTTTTCACCTGCTTTTTTGCCGTTTTTCGCGGCGGGTTTTAATTTTTTAGCCGACGAAATCGCGTCCGTCGGCTTCACAAAATCCTCAATCTTACCGAGAGTCTCCGCCGAAAGGATATGTTCCATGCTGCAGGCATCCTTGTCGGCAATCGCTTCGGAAACGCCCAGCTTAATCAGGAAACCCTTCAGAAGAATATGACGGTTCAAAATCATGGCGGCAACGCGTTCGCCCTCTTCGGTGAGTTCCACGCCGCTGTAGGGTTCCTGCCTCACAAGGCCCATCTTCTTGAGTTCCACCATGGCCTTTGCAACCGACGGCATTTTCACGCCGAGAGCCGCGGCAATATCCTTGACGCGGGCAAGCCCGTTCGCCAGGCGCAGCATGTGCACCATTTCCAGATAGTCTTCTAAGCTTTGAGTCAGTTTTGTATGGTCCATATCAACTAGCCTTATTTAGACGCGGCTAATATAGTTTAATAAAACTAATTAGGCAAGGCTAAAAATATTACAATAGCCATACTTTTTTAGACACATCTAACTTTGAAACAGAAAATTTACATTATTTTGGCTTTTTTGCCCTTGTTTTTGCAGTTAGATTTATCTAACTTTTAGTTAGACAAGTCTAATTCTGATTGTTGCCATAGCTCTTAGACCCGGGCTTGTCTGGTTGAAGCAAAAATCCAATTCCCTCCTTGTGTCTCTTTGGGAACGATTGCGCCCCCGCTCAAGTAGCTCTGAGCAGGGGCGTTTTTTTAGAATGGTGGTGTTTTACCACCTTTAAAATAATATTTTTGCATAAAAATCATAGAAAAGGTGGTATATTACCACCATTTTAATAGATTTTTTATTATATTAATGGTATGAAATCAAAAAATCTCGAAGAAGCCCTGGAATTATGGAATTCGATGCTGCCGCTCAGCGAGCACGATAAGCAACGTCTTGACAGGCGGTTTACGGTCGATTTCAACTACAACAGCAACCACATCGAGGGGAATACCCTCACCTACGGGCAAACCGAGCTTTTGCTCTTTTTCGGCAAAGTGAATGGCGTTGCCAAATTAAAGGATTGCGAAGAAATGAAGGCTAGCGATGTCTGCCTTAAGTTGTCTTTGGCGGAATCCCAAGAGAAAAGTTTTCCCCTTACCCAAAATTTTATACGACAACTACACAGGACCCTTCTCCGGGAGGATTATCAAGTTCACTACACACGTCCTGATGGTACAGCATCGTCCTACACAATACATGCAGGCCAATACAAGACGAGACCGAACAGCGTCGTCACTCGATACGGAGATATCTTCACCTACGCTTCACCCGAAGAAACACCCTCATTGATGAGTGACCTGGTGGATTGGTACAATATGATCGAAGAAGAGGGCTCGCTTTCGCCAGTGGACATGGCTATCCTATTCCATTATAGGTATATTCGTATCCACCCTTTCGAGGACGGTAACGGAAGAATCGCGCGACTGATGGTCAACTACATACTCGCAAAGCATGGTTACCCGCTGCTTGTAGTCCGCAGCCGTAAAAAGGACGATTATCTCGAAGCGCTCCACGAAGCAGATTTAGACGTAGGCCCCGCCCCGTCCGATGGCGCAAGGGCGACACTAAGGCAGATTCGCCCCTTCCGGAATTATTTCCGTAAAATGTATGCTAGTGAAATCATGTACAATGTCCAATTTATCACGGAGCAGGGCAAAGGAATTTGGTGGTTTGACGGAGAACGCATTCAATTCCGTAGCGAGAATTCTAGCAAGATTCTCAATCTACTCGCCGACAATCCGGACATAACATACGACGCCCTCAAGAAAAAAATTGGCATAAACATGTCCGCTATACAAAAGCAGTTGAAATCCATGATGGACAAGGGCTACATTGTCCGAACCGAAAACGGGGAATGGCGCGTGATTACCACTCAGTGATTGAGTGTGGTCATGCTCTTGGCGCAAATCGCCATGGTCGAGAGGTTGTGCAGCAGGGCCGAGGTCGAGGGGGCAAGTATCCCAAAGAAACCTGCGGCCAGGAGCGACGTGTTGAAGGCGACGATAAAGCGATAATTCGCCTGGATGCGTTCCATGAGCAGCGTACTCAGCGTGCGGAGTTCGGCGAGGTCGCGCAGGTCTTCGCTGCGGAGGGTCACGTCGGCGGTTTCGCGGGCAATGTCGCTGGCATCGCTCATGGCGACCGACACGTTCGCGGCGGCCAATGCGGGCGCATCGTTGATTCCATCGCCCACCATAATCACGCGGCGGCCTTCGGCCTTCATTTTTTCCACATAGCGGTGCTTGTCTTCGGGCAGCACCTGCGCAAAGAAGGTATCAATGCCCAAAAGTTGCGCCGTGCGTTCAGCGGCCTTTTGGCTGTCGCCGGTAATCATCGCTACATGCTTGATTCCGCGTTCACGGAGCATGCGAATGGCCTCGGCCGCTTCGTCCCGCGGAGGATCGCTAATGCAAAGCACGCCCGCAAGGTTCCCGCCAATGGCAAGGTAAATCACGGATGCGGCTCCGGCGAGTTCATCGATCTTTTTCTGTTCCACCTCGCCCACTGCAATTTTTTCGTCTTCGACGACGAAATGCTTGCTGCCGATAACGGCGCGTTCACCGTCGAGAGTCGTCGCGATTCCATGCGCCACGATGTACTTCACGTCAGCATGTTCTTCTTCGTGGTCAATTCCCCGCTCGGCGGCACCACGCACAATGGCGCGGGCCATGCTATGCGGGAAATGTTCCTCGATGCAGGCCGCAATGCGGAGGATTTCTTCTTCGCTGCGGTTTCCGAACGGAATCACGCGTTCGAGTTTCGGTTCCGCCTTGGTGAGCGTTCCCGTCTTGTCGAAAACAATGGTGTCTGCAAGCGCAAATTCTTCCAGGTACTTGCCGCCCTTCACGGTCATGTTGCGGTCAGCCGCTTCGCGCAGCGCCGAAATCACCGAAATCGGGGTGGAAAGCTTGATGGCGCAAGAATAGTCCACCATCAGAATCGAGACCGCCTTGGTGATGTTGCGCGTAAACAGGAGCGTGAGCCCGAATCCGATAAAGCTGAACGGCACAATTCCGTCGGCAAGGCGTTCGGCGCGGCTCTGGATAGAAGCCTTCAGGTCTTCGGAGCGATCGATGAGTTCGATAATTTTCTGAATCTTGGTGTTGCCGCTTACAGCCCGCACCGACACCACAATGGAACCTTCGTCTACGACGGTGCCCGCAAAAACGGACTTCCCGACCGTCTTATGCACCGCCTGCGATTCGCCCGTCATGGTCGCTTCGTTCACGAATGCATCGCCTTCGGCAACGGTTCCGTCCACCGGAATCATGCTGCCGGAACGCACACGCACGAGGTCGCCCACCTGAACATCCTGCATGCGCACCTGAACATCGACGCCGTCCTTGACGACCCACACGCGGTCCACCTTCACGGCAAGGCTTGCGGTAAGGGCCGTGCGGGTCCGGGCCTTGGTGTAATCTTCCAGAAGGCTGCTCACGTTCAGCAGGAACATGATGGTCCCTGCCGATTCGTAATTGCGCTGCAAGATGCTCGCCCCGATGGCGGCCCCGTCCAACACCTCGACAGAAAGTTTCCCTTCGCCAAGGCAATTCAGGCCCTTCGCCACAAACCTGAGGCCCCTGTAAATCAGGTGTGCCGTACGAATGGGAGTCGGAATAAACAACTTGGCAAGGTAACGCCGCGCAATCATGAACGCGAGTCGGTTCTTGAATTGCGTGTCGAGTTCCTGCAGTTGGTATTCAGTATCGGGCTCGCTCTCAGGGAGATTTGCGATGTCCAGATTCCGGACGAAATCAATCACCTGTTCACGATAGCCGTCTTCGTATTCCAGCAGAATGCCGCCGTTTTCCGAATGGACTACCGCCTTCTGGACATAAGGTACACTCACGCATGCCTTGTGGATGCGCGGTTCATGCATTTTTTCAAACGCGTAGGCCCCCGCCCGAAAGCGGATACGCCCCGGCTTATCGTAAACGATGCGAAAGTTCATGAATTACTTCGCTTCTGCTTCTTTCTTCGCGTCGTTGCAGATGTCGGCGGCTTCGTCCTTCATATCCTGGAAGGCGGCCTTGGCGTCGGCAGTAATCTTCATGCCTTCGGCAAGTCCCTTGACGGCATATTCGCGAGTCTTCGGAGCCTTGAGAATCTTCTTGATGATAGTCGGGCCAACGACACCGGCCACCACGCACCAGAACTTTTCATTTTTCCATACGGACATAGCTTACTCCTTTTGTTCCGCCCTAATGTCATCCCCGACTTGGTCGGGGATCTTCATTAAAGTTTTGTTGTTCTTTGCATAATAATCTACCTAAAATTCACTTAAAATGCAAACTACGTACAAACTAATAAACAGACTTCAAGCCCAAGTCCTGTAAGGCTTCCGTGCGACTAACATTGTTGCAAATTTGCAAATTAGTTTACGCTACACAACTTAGTTTCCGTACAAACAACTTAGTTAGCGTAATCTATCCGAAGTTAGATAAATCTACCTGAAACTGTACCGGATCTTGGTTGCAAAAGTGCGTCCCAGTTTAGATTCTCCGTACTTGTCGTAAACGGTTTCGTCCAAAAAGTTGTCAACCTCGAAACTCCAGGCGAGTTTGTTATCCCACACGGAATATTCCACGCCCAAATCCTGCGTGAACGAAGCATCAATTTTCCGGCTCTGGCGGGAACTGATTTTCCAACCGTAATAATATTCATCGGTGTAGTTAGCAGCCCACCAGAACTTGACAAAATCGTTCTTATTGAATATATCGCCCATGTGGAATTCAGCGAGGTAGTTCATGAAGAATCGCGGAATGTTCGGGATAATCGCATCTTCAAGAATACCCAGCTTCGCATTGTAATCAATGTTGCGCAAATCCTGGAATGTCCAGTTTGTCCCGAGCAACACCCACTCATTCACATCGAGCTTCACGTCGCCTTCGTAACCCCATCCACGAATCGGGTCCATGTTGAAATACGGCACCGACATCTGCGCCGTGCCCATGTAATGGATACGGTTCTTGTAGTAGGAATAAAAGACATCACCATCAAAGCGGAACCTTGCCACCAGCGGGATTTCTTGCAAATCAAGAGACAAGCCGACATTAAAATTATCCGCTTCTTCGGGCTTGAGGCTTGTGGCGGCACTCACGCGCACTCCATCGCCAAAGAGTTCATCGGGCGTGGGCAGGCGTACCGCATGCTGGTAAGAGCCCTTGACCGCAAGAGGCTTTACAATCCGGAACATCAAGCTTTCATCGTAACTAAAGTCCGTATAATCATTCTTTTCCAATACCGCTTGCTGTATCATACTGGTGGAAGTATTTGAAATTTCAGCCTTCAGGTAATGGAATTTGAAACCCAACAGGTTCTGGAGTCTCGAATCAAAGAAATTGTCTTCAAGCGAAAGACCCGTCGTCACCGAAATTGTCTTGCCAGGATAGCCTGCCGTATTGAACCCGACCATTTCGGAACCCAAGTCATCTTCAGGATCTTCCTTGTGATACCGGAAAAGCGTATTCCAGTAAACAAACTGATTTTTAATAAACTGATAATCCAGATTCAGCAAATTATTGAAGTCGTACGCCTGCACAGTGCGGAATTTCGGAAGTCCCATCGAAGAAAGTTCGCCCACATTCTTTTTGGCGGTATCGCAACTATACCAGTTGCGGCAATGGACTCGACTCGTGTCAATAATTTTATTTTCATTGTAACCAAACGAAAAATGGTCACCGAAATTCAAGTCTTTTACAAACAAATTTTTCTTATCTAATCCGAAAGTCGCTCCTAAATTATACCCTTCGGCAGTCGCTTCAACAATGCGGTTCGTTTCGCCTTGAATTTCCTTATCGAACGCACCGTAGCTTGCACCAAGCGAAACCTGGTCGAACCAAGCGTGCATCAAATTTGCAAAGGCCTGCACATTATACGAAGTATAATGGTCATGGTCACGAACGACGCTCGTGTCCTTGCCCGTAGAACTCTTCATGTAGGGAGACGTGAATTCATAATCGTTGTCGGAATAGTTGAAATAGCCCGATACCCCCACTTCTAGGCTCGCGCCACCGACAATACTATCGATTACATGGCTCGCGCTTACCGATGCCTTATGTGTATTGAAACTTGAAAGGCTGTAGGACGCATCCACCGAATTGGCGGGACGCTTCTTGGTAATGATATTGATGGCTCCGCCTGCACCATCTGTTGCAAAGCGTGCGGGAACATAGCCCTTGTAAACTTCGATGTCCGCAATCTGGTCGATAGGGATATCGTCAAGGCCCAAGTTGCCTTGCGTCTCGACTGGGACCCCATTTACAAGCACCTTGACGTTCTTGCCTTCCATGCCGCGAATGTTGATTTTACCTTCGCTGCCCATGCCGCCGGACTTGCGTACCTTAACGCCCGAGGCGGAGTTGACGGCCTTCGAAATAGTCTTACTCGTATTCTGCATCTCGGCTGCGTCAATCGTCGCAACCGATTCCGCCTTTTTGGCCTGCTTCGCCTGTTCCGCTTCTATTTCAGATTCCACCGATAGTTCGTCCAACTGCGTAACGCCCGAGGCATTTGCCGCAGATGCATCTGATTGCGCCGTCGCGCTGTTTGCGTCACCAGTTGTCGCATTTTTTTCTGGAGCAGATTCTTCCAGAAAATCGTCTATCGAGGTAATTTCATCATCTTGGGCACGGGCCGAAACCGCACCAACCGTAGCAAATATAAGGGCAAGCGTTGCCGCCTTATAAAAAATCATCTTTTTCATCGCAGCGCAATTAAGCAATTTTCAGACTAATTTTCTACTCCAAACGGGTCTTTGAAAATCCGAATGGATTTATCCTGTACCAATAACAAAATCCGCCCCCACCATTAGGCGGGAACGGACCTTCGCGTTTATGAGGACAATATGTACACCGCAGATTCGCGGCAATTTCGCTTACTTGAGCGGCACAAGCCACATCGGAATCTGCTTTATACCGGCGATCTTTTCCGCCTTTTCGGACTTGGGATCATAGCGGAAGTAGGCGTTGCCGTCTTTTTCGGTAGAGACAGCGAAAATCACGGTGCCGTCTTCATCAAGGTACTTACCGTAGCTGGCCCAGCTGGAGGAGTAATCTATCGGCAGAGCCTTCATAGTCTTCTTCGCAAGATCGATTTCCACCGGCTTGCAAGTGTTATTGTGGTAGCTATCCATATCGGTCCAAACCTGCTGCAGATCCACCATCACGTTCAAGAACGCATAGACCTTGGTGCCATTGGCATAAGTAGCGGGGCTCAAGTACTTGAAGTTATCCTTCTTGGTGATGCCGTCGATGGCGACGTCCTTGGTCACGAGCCACTGATAATCCTTGTCGAATTCGGTTTCGCCCACCTTGATGCGAAGGAACCCGTCGACCTGGCCCGGAGCGTAGCCCCAGGAGGCATTACTGTAGCAGTAAATGTAACCGTCAGCAACGATAAACGACTGGTTCTGGGAATCATCCAGGGAGCCCACTGCCGCGACGCGGTCATCTTCAGCCACGGCAATCACGGAATCCTTTTTGATGTCAATGATGGCAACCTGAGCGGTATTACCGGTAGCATAGTCGCTCACGTTCTGCAACAGGCCAACATAGAGTCGACCGTCCACGATTACGCCTGTACCCGGGCTCACCACGAGAGCATCATCGTTCTTGTATTTGGACAGGTCAATCGCGCCCGTGCGCTTCATGGTCTTCGGGTTGATGATGAGCAGCGAGTCAAGCATGCCGCCCAAGTAGGCTTTTTCTTCATTCACGAAGTAAATGTGGTTTGCCCATGCGCCAGCAAGCGAAAGTTCAGCCGTCTTGCTACCAATCTTGTTGTTTGCATCGAGACTGTAGCGTGCAATGGTTCCCACATCAAGGTCCGCAATGAACAGGGAATTGTCGTAATAGACAACGCCTGCGCGGGTTCCGACTTCGATATAGTCGGTGCCGATATCATCTGTATGGTCCAGCGACATCGTGCCGACGAACATCGTTTCGCCCGAGGCAATCGCAGTTGCAAATTCGCGTTTGTATTCGCCTTTTTCTTCCTTCTTAGAACTGCTGGAATTATCCTTGCTATCGCTAGACTTGGCATTGCTGCTGCTAGATTTGTTTTCGCTGTCACCAGACTTTTCGGACGAAGAACTGGAAAGTTCCTTTTCATCGTCACCGTTAGCAGAAGAAGAGTTGTCGTCGCCGCAAGCGACAAGCATGCTGAACGATACAGCAAGAGCCGCCAGAAAACGTGTTTTCATATATACTCCTTGATTGGGATGCGGGAAAACCGCGGTTGTTAATTTTGCGGAGCATTTTAGAAATATCGTCGGGGGCGTTCTACTCCAAAAAGGAATGAAAAAATCCAATTGGATTATAAAGCCAAAAACTTCATTTTATCAATGTTAGGCTACCATTTAACTCCATTTAGTCATTTTTCAATCCATTTAGACAGAATCGTATTCAAAATATGATAAGCCCAAAATAAAATTAGCCTTGACAAAGTTTTGCTTACTTGTTAGATTTGCCTTACTTTTTAAGATTCGGCTAACATAGTCAATCTGAATTGATTTATGAGGAAAGAATGCTAGACATCAAAGGAATTGAATGGTTGCACAAAATCGGGTGTTACCATACGACACTCGCAGGAGATCCAATTCTCATTCTTGAATTTTGCCGGAAGGGGCGCATTACCTGGGCCGGCGGAGCACTGCCCTGCAATCAGCTGAATGCAGGAGAAATGCTGGTTTATGACGCCTGGACTTCGGGTGCGCTAACGCGCTCTGCCGATTACTGCGGCGACCGCATCCTTTTCTACGAGGAATCAGCAAAATACATCCAGGAACATTTCGCAGGTTTTGCACTCGACATCAGGACTCTTGCGCAAAAAATGTGCCGTCCGGGCCGACCGTTCATCGTGCACACCAAGGAAGAGGTGGCTCACGCATTCGAGAAAATCGAGAACAAGTCCGAAAAAACGCAGGCAGAATACTGCAGACTCGCCATCTTAGAATTGCTGCTCACGTTAAAAAACTTGGACACTCAAAGAGAATACGCCTGCCGCGAGTGCAATTTATCTTCGATGCAAATAGAAAAAATCTACTGCATCCGTTCGTTTATCTGCGAAAACATGGACAGCCATTTTACCATCGAGGAACTTTCCGACAAGTTTGACATGCCGCCTACCGCAATGAAACTCTGCTTCAAGAACGTGTTCGGTTTGCCGGTTTTCACATACGCCCGCCGTGAACGTATGAAACTGGCCGCCAAGCAACTTCGCGAATGCGACCGCGGGATTCTCGAGATCGCTGGCGAAGTCGGTTACAATAACGGGAGCAAGTTCGCCCACGCCTTCCAGGACGTAATGGGCATGACCCCCAAGGAATACAGGAAAAAGTACAGACTCACGAATGTAGCATAATAGGTATGAGCAATGAGGTCGTGCTTCGCACTTCGCTCAGAATGACACATTAGCGATTAATTTATGAAAAAGACATTCTCTAAACTCTACGCATACATGGGTTCGCGAAAACCGCTGTTCCCGCTAGCATTGATTCTCTCGGCATTGAGCGCCATCGCGGGGCTCGTGCCGTTTTTACTGATGTGGCTGATTGTCCGCGAGGTTATCTCTGGCGGCGACATGACAAACATCAAGATTTTCGACTACTCCATCGGAGCGGTTCTCGCCTCGGTCGCAAGCGTTCTGCTCTACTTTGCGGCCCTCGCCTGCTCGCACTTGGTTGCTTTCAGGCTCGAAGGAGACCTGCGTCGGTTTGCCATGAAAAAACTGATGAGCGCCCCTCTCGGATTCTTTGACAAGAATCCGACCGGCAAACTCCGCAAGATTATTGACGACAACGCCGCGATTACGCACACCTTCATTGCGCACCAGATGCCCGACATTTCGGGCACCATCTTGATTCCCGTCGTGGCGCTCGTGATGATGTTCAGCTTTGACTGGCGACTCGGCCTCGCCTCTTTGGTGCCTATCGCCTACGCCATGTTCATTTTAGGCACCCTTGGCCGCAGGGGAACCAAGTTCATGGAACGCTACATGCAGGCCCTCGAAGAGATGAACTCCGAAGCGGTGGAATACGTGCGCGGGATTCCCGTAGTCAAGGTTTTCCAGCAGACCATTTTTTCATTCAAGAGTTTCTACAACAGCATCGCGACCTACCACAAGATGGTGACTGCCTATTCCGACAATTGGAAAGTTCCTTACTGCATCTACACGACCCTCGTGAACGGTTTCGTACTGTTCCTGGTGCCGACGGCAGCGCTCATTATCGGTAACGACGGCGATGTAAAACTCACCATCGTGAACATGATGATTTACGTGCTGGTGACGCCGCTGTTTTCGCAGTGCGTCATGCGCAGCATGTACCTAAGCAACGCTACGAACCAGGCGGGGCTTGCCATTGACCGCATCAACGATATTGCACGCACCAAGGATTTGGAAGTTTGCGAAAATCCCGTACCGATGCAAAAGTTCGATGTAGAATTCCGGAACGTGAACTTCACCTACCCCGATACCGACAAACAGGTACTGAGCGACATCTCACTCACGGTACCGGCGGGCCATACGGTAGCACTTGTCGGACCTTCGGGCGGCGGCAAGAGTACTATTGCAAAACTCCTGCCACGATTCTTCGATGTCGATAGCGGCGAAATCACCATTGGCGGTGTTCCCGTAAAGCAGATTGACCCGAAGGAACTGATGAAGAACGTTTCGTTCGTGTTCCAGAATACGCGCCTATTCAAGATGAGCATTCTGGACAACGTTCGCTACGGCATGCCCGATGCAACTCTCGAGCAAGTAAATAAGGCGCTCGATCTTGCGCAGTGCCGCGAAATCATTGACAAGCTGCCGGGCGGTATCGATACCGTTATCGGGAGCAAGGGAACTTACCTTTCAGGCGGCGAGCAACAGCGAGTGGTGCTTGCGCGCGCCATCTTGAAGAACGCCCCCATCGTGGTGCTCGACGAGGCGACCGCCTTCGCAGACCCTGAAAACGAACGCTTGATTCAAGAAGCTTTGCACAAGCTTGCCACCGGCAAGACCGTGCTGATGATCGCCCACAGGCTTACAAGCGTGGTGAACGCCGACCAGATTATCGTTGTGGAAGATGGCGAAATCGCCGAGCGCGGAACGCACAGCGAATTACTTGAAAAGAACGGCATTTATGCCAAGATGTGGGCCGAATACCAGCAGTCCGTCACGTGGACCCTCGACAATTCCAAGGATAACGAAGGAGGCGAAAATGTATAAGTGGGTTCAGAATACTTTTGCTCTTTCGGAAGAAGGCTCGCGCACGTTTGTCCGTGGCGTCATCTGGACATTCCTGCACTTTATTTCGCTTATGTTCCCGATGATGATGCTCTTTTATTTTTTGATGGAGCAGATGAGCATTGGTGAATTTGCTGGCAAAACTCCGCACGGGACCTTATTCTACGTAGGAATTGCGGTAGTCCTGTTTTTCGTGATGCTTGTCATTTACAGGTTCTCGTACAGCGCGACTTACAGTAGCGTGTATGACGAAAGCATGCGCCGCCGAGTCTCGATTGCCGAAAAGCTTCGCAAGCTGCCGCTCTCGTTCTTTGGCAAGAAGAACCTTTCGGACCTGACATCGACCATCATGGACGACTGCAACGCACTCGAAATGATTTTCTCGCATGCGGTGCCGGAACTTTTCGCCGCCATCGGAAGCGTCACCATAATAGGCATCATGCTGTTCTGCTACAACTGGAAAATGTCTATCGCGCTTTTCTGGGTGGTGCCCGCAGCAGCACTGCTCATTGCACTTTCCAAGAAAATTCAGGACCGCTGGTTCGAAAATTCATATAACGCCCGCCGCGCGATTATGGAAGATATCCAGGAGGGTCTCGAAAACGTGCAGGAAATCCGCTCGTATTCGGGTGAAACCGCCTACCTCAATCATTTTGACAAAGATTGCATCAAATACGAAAAATCGCAGATGGATTCCGACGTGAAGGTGGGCTCGTTCCTGAATTCGGCGCAAGGCATTCTCAAGATGGGTCTTGCCACGGTGCTGATTACAGGCGCAAGGCTTTGGACCAAGGGCGAAATCGACGTGTTTACCTACCTGGTGTTCATCGTATGCGCGGCGACTGTCTACAACCCAGTTTTCCTCGTATTCAATAACCTCGCCGAACTGTTCTTTGTGAACGTACGCCTGCGTCGATTCCGCGAAATGGACCAGATGAAACCTCAGGAAGGCGTAACGGCATTCGTTCCCCAGAATTACGATATTGAATTCAAGGACGTCGACTTCAATTACAACGAGAACAAGCAAGTCCTGAAAAAAGTTTCGTTCACAGCTAAGCAGGGCGAAATCACCGCACTTGTGGGCCCGAGCGGCAGCGGCAAGACGACTGCAGCAAAACTCGCGGCACGCTTCTGGGATATTCAAGGCGGCAAGGTAACGCTCGGCGGGCAGGACATCAGCAAGATTGACCCTGAAACGCTCCTCAAGAATTTCTCCATCGTTTTCCAGGACGTGGTGCTGTTCAACACGAGCATCAAGGACAACATCCGCATCGGCAAGCGCGATGCCAGCGACGAAGAAATCCTGAAGGTGGCAAAACTTGCGGGATGTGACGAATTCGTGCAGAAGATGCCGCAAGGCTATGACACCGTCATCGGCGAAAACGGCGAAACGCTCTCGGGCGGAGAACGCCAGCGAATCTCGATTGCACGCGCCTTGTTGAAAGACGCGCCCATCATCTTGCTCGACGAAGCGACCGCAAGCCTCGACGTAGAAAACGAATCCAAGATCCAGCGCGGCATTTCGCAGCTGGTGAAGGGCAAGACTGTCATCATCATTGCGCACCGCATGCGTACCATCGCAAACGCCGACAAGGTCGTGGTTCTGCAAGACGGTCACATCGCCGAAACGGGCACCCCTGCCGAACTCAAGGCGAAAGGCGGGCTGTTCTGCAAGATGTTGGAACTGCAAGAGGTTTCTTCGCGATGACCGCACAGCGATTGATGGATTACAAACTGGTTCGCCAAAGCGCACCGACACTTGCTGCGCGCAAGGTAGGTAGCCTCTTCTGCATGGAAAAATCGCCCGCAGAACACGAACCGCTTTGCGCCATTCTTGCCCGTTGGAACCGCGAGCTGAATCCGTCGGGCATATTCGTACGCGTCGTCGCAGAACGTTGCGGTCGTAGTTTCGTGTACGTTTACCGCCGCAACCTCTTGAAGTGTTTGTGCGAAGCCTGTGATGTCCGGCGATTCCTTGAGCAATACGATTACAAGCACTTCGACGAAGAGAAACTCATTGCAAACCTGACGTATCGCATCGGCAAGTGTCACTGCTTTCCGCACGAAATCGGGCTTTTCTTGGGCTACCCGCTCGAAGACGTAAAGGGATTCATCGCCAATGGCGGGCAAAATTGCAAAAGTTGTGGCTACTGGAAGGTCTATGGCGACGTAGAAACGGCGGAAAAACGCTTTGAATGTTTCAGAAAATGTTTTACGGTCATGAGCAACCTTTTTGAACGCGGCTACTCGCTACCGATGCTTGCCGTAGGGTAAAACTTTTAACAAACAACAGAGCCGAAGGCTCGTCAATAGGAGAATCACAATGGAAAAAATCGCAGTCATTTACTGGAGCGGAACCGGCAACACCGAACTGATGGCAAAATACGTCGCCGAAGGTGCCAAGGCCGCCGGTGCCGAAGCCGACGTGTTCAGCGTCTCGGACTTTTCGCAGGGCCAGTTGAGCGAATACGCCCGCTATGCTCTCGGATGCCCCGCCATGGGCGCCGAGGAACTCGAAGATTCCGAATTCCAGCCCTTCTACGAAGCCGTCAAGCCCGCACTCAACGGCAAGAAAGTCGCCCTGTTCGGCTCTTACGGCTGGGGTGGCGGCGAATGGATGAACCCGTGGAAGGCCGACGCGGAAGCCGCCGGGCTCGTGCTTGTAGCCGAACCGCTCGCCATCGAGAACGCACCCGATGACGCCGGCAAGGCCGCCTGCCAGGAACTCGGCAAGGCGCTCGCCACCGCCTAAAAAGACTTTTCTTTCTTATAGTGTTTTGGATTGAAGTAGCCCTGACGGAAACACACTTCGTTGGGGCTTTGCCGTTCCCCATTTTTCTATCTTTTTGCTAGTTATGCCCTATTTCGACTACACGGCAAATACCCCGGCATGCGAAGAAGTCTTGCAACGATTCTACGAAGTTGAACGCAGGTTTATAGGCAACGTCAATTCGAATCACGAAGCAGGGCGTGCGGCAAAAGCTTTCCTCGCCCAAGTGACCGATTCCATCGCGAAACTTTTGGGCGTAAACCCCGACGAAATCATTTACACCTCGGGCGCAAGCGAAAGCAACAACACCGCCATCCGTGGCATCGTCCAGGCCAAGCGCCATGTGGGCAAGCACATCATCACGAACCCGCTGGAACATTCTTCGGTAAGCGCCACGCTCACGGCTCTGCAAGAAGCAGGCTACGAAATCGAGATGGTAAAAATCGGCACCGACGGGAAAATCGACCTGGAAGACTTGCGAAGCCTGCTCCGCAAAGATACGGTGCTTGTGACGGTAAACGCGGTCGATAGCGAACTCGGGACGGTACAACCGCTGGAAGCCATCAGCAAGATTGTCCGCGAGTTCCCGAGCTGCAGCCTTCACGTGGACGCGACGCAGGCCATCGGCAAAACGCCTATAAACCTGAATTTGGCAGACACGGCAAGCATCGGCGCGCACAAGTTCTACGGGCTTTCGGGCAGCGGGCTTTTGTACAAGAAAAGCGGGATCGCCATGGAACCGCTCATTTACGGCGGAGCAAGCACCACCATTTACCGTAGCGGCACCCCGACACTCGCGTTGGACGCATCCCTCGAAACGGCACTGTCGCTTGCCGTGGAGCATTTCGATGAACGATTTGCCCGCGTCAAGGAACTGCGAAAGATTTTGCAAGAAAAACTCTGCGGCTATCCGAAAGTCCGCATCAATTCGCCCGCAGACGCTGTTCCGCACATTTTGAACCTGAGTGTCGCGGGAGTCCGCGGAAACATTTTCCAGAAAGCTCTTTCGGACAAAGGAATTTACGTGTCGGTCAAGTCCGCCTGCAGCGTAGATGCGCTCCCCTCCCGCGCCGTTTTTGCCGTCTGCCGCGACCGCAAAAATGCTTTGAACTCCTGGCGCATAAGCCTTTCGCACCTCACCACCGAAAAAGAAATCGACGAATTCATGGCCGCATTCGACAGCTGCTACAGGGAACTTTGCAAATAAACGCAAAAAAGGTAATGAAAATGGCAAGAGAACTTTCATTTGTCCAAAGTGTAGAACGGAGCATTTCGAAAACATACCGCGAAAGGCTCTGGACGCCATTCATTACCGCCATCAAGAACTACAAGCTCATCGAAGAAGGCGACAAAATCGCCGTCTGCATCTCTGGCGGCAAGGATTCCATGCTCATGGCGAAGCTCATCCAGATGCTTCACCGCCACAGCGACGTGAAATTCGACGTGGAATACCTGGTGATGGACCCCGGTTACAACGAAATCAACCGCCAGAAAATCGAAAGCAACGCAAAGCTCCTGGAAATCCCCATCACTGTTTTCGAGACGAACATTTTCGACGTAGCAAACAACACCGAACGTTCCCCCTGCTACGTTTGCGCCAAGATGCGCCGCGGCCACCTCTACCACAAGGCAAAGGACCTGGGCTGCAACAAGATTGCGCTGGGTCACCACCTTTCCGATGTCATCGAGACCACCGTCATGGCGATGTTCTACGGCTCGCAACTGCAGGGCATGATGCCCAAACTCCACAGCCTGAATTTCGGCGGCATGGAACTCATCCGCCCCATGTATTGCATCAACGAACAGGACATTATCAACTGGAAAAATTACAACGGGCTGCAGTTTATCCAGTGCGCCTGCCGCTTTACCGAAAACTGCACCGTCTGCGACAACGGCGGTGGTGGAAGCAAGCGTCAAGAAATCAAGGCGCTCATCAAACGCCTCAAGCGCGAAAATCCGAATATTGAAAAGAGCATCTTCAACAGCCTGCACTCCGTCTGCATCGAGACATTCCCCGGATTCAAGGCCAGCGGTGAACTGCATTCTTTCCTAGAAGATTACGAAAATCGCGAACCGCAGAAAGGCTAGAACATAGCGACAAGCTACTTGTTCTTCACCGAAGACGAATCATCAAACATCGATGGTTGCGGAAACTCCCCGTAAAATGAAATCGGGAACGAGAATGTCGCCCCGTTTTTCGTTTTCGGGAATTTCCAATGGCTGACAGATTCCTTGACATCTTCATTAATAGCACTAAAGGGGCTATTTTCGGCAATTGTAGTCGATTTAATTTGAACATTTTCAACTTCGCCGCTTGAAGCAATTTTCAAAGTCAAGACTATTCTTCCTTCAAATTCACTTGCTAAATCTGATCGACGCCTTACATTCTTATCGAAGATAAAGCGTAAACCATGAACTCGTTGGCGATAAACCTTTAAAAAAGTCTGAACATCAATATCACGACCTTCAACGACAACGTTTTTTGCAGACAAAGGCTTAATACGGCATCTAGGGATCACCTTGCCATCATCCCCTTTGTGAACAACATCCGGAAGGACACCATAAAGAGCCACAGTTTGATTTTGCATAAATCCACCCAAGTCGGGTTTTAGTGTTTTTACAGGAATACTATCACGATAAATTTTAGAGACTTCAACCTTTTTCAACTTTATCGGATTAACAATCGACTTTGTATCTGATTTAGGATCCTCCGCCTTTTTATCAGAATCGTTACAAGCCGACCACAACGCTGCAGCGGTCATCAAAGCGATTTTGCCAAGAAATTTGCTAAAATTTTTCACCATACACTATATATAACAAAATTATCTACTTCAGTCGCGATTTCAGCGCTTCAATTTCGCTCTTTTCCATCCCGAGCGCAAGCAAATACTTTTCTGTAGCGGACGCTAAATCTGCATTTTCGAAATCAGAGATGTCAACACCAGCCGTTTTGAACGAATTCTGCATAAGTCTGACAATAATCGCCTGAAGCAGCTCAACCTGCTTTGTTGTTAAATCAACATGTTTACCATCGACCACGTTATAAAAATTCTTGTGAGTCGTGGCGTAATCCGCCTTGATTTCACCAGCGGTTGCCCCCATCAGCGCTTCGAGCACAGCAATCGTAAACCCAGTTCGATCCATACCATACGTGCAATGCACTAGATACGAGCCGTATTTTTTGAGTCCGTCCGTTTGGAGTAGAAAAAACGGCGCTAAGGCTCTATTTTTCCCTCAAAATTTGAGGGTTTTATGCAAGTTTCTCGTGTCAACAAGTTTTTTGCCCGATTAGGGCGTTTTCAGGTCAAGTTTCGCTGGCTGATATTGCTGGCGACGGTTATTGTGACGGTTTTAGCGTGTCTCGGCTTGCCCCGGCTGCAAATGACGAGCAGCGAAGAGGAATGGTTTGACGACTGGGACAAGGTGAAGATTGACCAGGCGCACTTCAACGAAAAATTCGGCAGCGATGACGGTTACATGGTGATGGTCCGCGCTGACGACGTTTTTGCGCCGGAGGTATTGCAAGCAATCGACAGGCTTTCCCGCAGGCTCGAAAATGAGGTGCCTTATGCCGACCGCGTGGTTTCTCTGACGCACAATTTGTCGATTCCGGTCGCAAACGACGAGGGTTTCGAAGTCATCGATCCCTTCGAGGGCGGCGTTCCCACTGACCCGCAGGAACTGGAATCGAAAAAGCAGTTGATTCTTTCCCGCGAATCGCTCGTGAACAACATCGTCTCGGACGATTCGAAGGAAACATGGGTTATTCTCTCGCTGAAATCTTACGAGGGCGGCGTTGATTTCGGCAAAGACAGCATCGCGCCTTTCGCCCGCGAAGTCATTTATTCCGACGAATTCAAGAGCGATAAGTTTGAAATGCTCCCGACAGGCATGAGCTACACCGAGATGGAAGAAAACGAAGTCATTTCGAAGGAATGCGCCATGCGCATCGGTTTCGGATTTCTCGTGATGGTCATTTGCCTTGTTTTGTTTGTACGTTCGTTGCGCGGCGTGGTGGTGCCCGCGATTGCAACAGTCAGCGGCATAGCTTCGGTGCTCGGCATCAACGCTTGGCTTGGCATTATCGGCGACGAGAGCATGGTCGCGCTCCCGGTGCTTTTGGGCATGGCACTTTCGGTGGGCTATTCCATCCACTACATCAATTCATTCCGCATGCATTTTAGGTGCACGGGCAACCGCCGCGAATCTGTGATTTGCGCCGTCGAAGAGACGGGCTGGCCCATTCTCTTTACCGTCATCACCACGGTTGCATCGCTGATTTCGTTCTTATTTGCAGGCATTCGCCCCATCCGCTGGATTGGCGGGATTTCGGCGGGCATCGTCACGATGGTTTATTTGTATGTCATCATCCTGATTCCGATTCTCATGAGTTTCGGGAAAAATGCGAAGCCGGAACCCGAGATGATCAAGAGCGCGGGGGCCACCAAGGCGGACATCCTCTTTGAATTTTTCGGGCGCAAGGTGTGCAGGCACAGCATTGTTATCGCGGTGATTTCGGCGGCGGTAATGTTGCTGCAGATTCCGGGAATGATGCGCATCGACGTGAACATGGACTACACCGAAACCATGGGTGAAAAGATTCCCTTCGTGGTGCGGCTCAAGGACATGCTCAGCGGAAAGCTCGGAAGCCTTTACGACTTTAACGTGATGGTGGAATTCGATGACGCGGACGCGCTCAAAGACCCCGCCAACATGAAACGCATCGAGCAACTGGAACAGAAACTCGGAACGCTCCAGCTCACCAAAATTTCGGGCGACAAGCCGCGCGTACAATCGGTGACGCGTCTCGTGAAAGAGATGAACCGCACGCTGAACGCCGACAGTATCGAGTATTACAAGATTCCCGACGCACAGGACATGCTCACGCAATTGCTTTTCCTGTACGAGATTTCGGACCCGGAAGCGCTTTTCGAATATATGGACGAAGATTACAAGACCTCGTTCATCCACATAGAGCTTTCGGGCTACGACGCCAACAAAATCGTCGAGGACCTGGATTCGGCCAAAAGCTACGGCGCACAGATTTTCCCCGACGCAAAAGTTTCTGTCGTGGGCGAAGTCGTGAACTACGCCGAAATGAACGGCAAGCTAGTTGGCGGGCTATTGCGCTCGTTCGGCGGATCGTTCGTGATTATCGCCATCATGATGATTCTCGCATTCGGGAGCATCAAGGCGGGCCTTATCGGGATGATTCCAAACGTCGCGCCGGTACTCCTGATCGGCGGCATCATGGGCTATTCGGGCATGCCGCTCGACATGATCACGATGATTGTGATGCCTATGATTTTGGGCATCGCCGTCGACGACACCATCCACATGAACAACCACATCAAATACGGCTTTGAACGCACGGGCAGCTACAGGCACGCGCTACTGCTTTCTTACCGCGAAATCGGAAAGACCATGGGCATGACCACCTTCATCCTTTGCGCGATGTTCTTCGTATTCATCTTCAGCCCCATGGGCGCGCTCCACAACGTGGGCCTGCTCTCCATCGTGGGCCTAGGTGCCGCACTCCTTGCCGACTACACGCTCACCACGGCACTTGTTTACCTGTGCAAGCCATATGGGATATCTTCAAATTAATTCTACATTCAAATCATGGACAAGAATGTCATTGCAATTGGTTACGCGATAGCGGCGGCCGCATTTTATGCACTGAATGTTCCCTGCTCCAAAATGCTGCTGGCCCACATTTCGCCTGTATTCATGGCAGGGCTGCTCTATATTGGTGCGGGGATCGGCATTGGCAACCTCTACCTGTTCCATGTCAGGCGCGAGCCCCAATCAGAACGGCTCTGCAAAAAAGATTTCCCCTACACGCTGGGCATGGTCCTGCTCGACATCGCCGCACCCATATTGCTCATGTTCGGCGTCAAGTACGGAACGTCCAGCAACGCATCGCTGCTCGGGAACTTCGAAATCGTCGCGACAACGCTGATTGCGCTGTTCATCTTTAGAGAAAAGGTGTCTAAGCGTTTGTGGATTGCCATTTTATTTATAACGATATCCAGTTTCATTCTCTCGTTTGAAAATGTCGACGGATTTAATTTCTCGATCGGTTCCATTTTCGTTCTCGGCGCGACCATCTGCTGGGGGCTAGAAAACAACTGCACCCGCAAAATTTCGGACAAAAGTACATACCAGATTGTAACCATAAAAGGCTTCTGTTCTGGAATCGGCTCCATCGTCGTTTCGCTTACCACAGGCGAAATGCATTTTGCCGTAAAATACATCCCGCTCGCCCTGCTGCTCGGCTTTGTGGCTTATGGCCTGAGCATTTTCACCTACATCCGCGCGCAAAAATACCTGGGAGCCGCAAAGACCAGCGCCTTTTACGCATTCGCGCCCTTTATCGGCGTTCTTTTTTCTGTTGTGCTCCTGAACGAAAAAATCACGCTGCAATACATTGTCGCGTTCCTGGTCATGATCGCCGGAACCATTTTTGTTGTCTGCGATACGCTTGTCCGCTCACATTCGCACATGCATCAGCATATTTTCACGCACACGCATGGCGGCATAACCCATACGCACGTTGTTGCGCATTCCCATTTGCACAACCATGTCTTCTCCGATGCAAAGCACGGTCACAGCCACGACATCAAGGACCTAGAGAAAATCTCGACACACTGATACGCATTATGCTATCTTTCAAAGCATGAACGAGCCCATATTACAAATTGCGCAAGGTCTTGCCATCCCGTTTTTAGGGACGGTTCTCGGCGCCGCATGTGTTTTCTTTATGAAGAAGCAGATGGGGCAAAATCTCAAACGAGGCCTTTTGTCGTTTGCGGCGGGCGTCATGGTGGCAGCTTCTGTATGGAGTCTGCTTTTGCCTGCAATCAGCGCAAGCGAATCGATGGGCAAACTCGCTTTCATCCCAGCGACGGTCGGATTCTGGGCCGGCATCCTGTTCCTGTACATTTTAGACAAAATAACGCCGCACTTGCATTTGGGTAGCGCCACGCCAGAAGGCCCCAAGGCAAAACTCAAGCGCACGACCATGCTCACGCTGGCGGTGACATTGCATAACTTGCCCGAGGGCATGGCCGTCGGCATCGTTTTCGCGGGCTGGCTTTCGGGGAATGTGGCCATCACGCTTTCGGGTGCGTTTGCGCTTGCCATAGGCATCGCCATCCAGAATTTCCCTGAAGGGGCGGTGGTTTCGCTCCCGCTCCGTGCCGAAGGGGCTTCCCGCAAAAAAGCTTTTGCACTTGGCGCACTTTCCGGAGCCGTAGAACCCGTAGGGGCCTTAATCACGCTGCTTGCGGCTGAGGCGCTCTCGCCGTTCATGCCTTACCTGCTCTCGCTTGCGGCGGGCGCCATGATTTATGTCGTAATCGAAGAAATGCTCCCCGAAGTCAGCGAAGGAGAGCATTTTGATGCCGGCACCATCCTTTTTGCTGTGGGCTTCACGCTCATGATGGTGCTCGACAGCGCGCTATAATTTTTCCGTTAGAAAATCAGCAATCCGATGTGGTAGCCAATAAAGGCAAGCCCCAAAGAAAGCGCCAAATAATACCCCATGATGGTGGCTAGCCACTTGAGCGAGCCTGCCTCGCGATAGGTGGTGCCCATCGCCAGCACGCAGGGAACGTTGAACATTGAGGCAAACAGGAACGCGAGCGCTTCGGGCTTGGTGATGGTACTTGCAAGAGCCTCGCCCAGGTTTTCGCTTGCCGCCACGCGAGTCACAAGAGAGAACGCCTCGCCGGTGTGGTTGAAGAGCGTGCTCATAATGCCAAGCGAAGCTTCCTTACTGAACATACCGCCCAGATAAGAGACAAACAGTTCCCAGCGCATGCCAAAGAACATTGTCACGGGCTCAATCGCATTGCCAATCTTGTACAGGAGCGTATTTTCCACGTTGCCGTCGCCCGCGTAAGAAAGCGCCCAGAAAAGGGCCGCCACCATCAGGATCATCTTCAAGGCCTTCTTGAAAATGCCCCAGGTGCTGCGCCCCACCATCGCAGCAATCATCTTCCAGTGCGGCTTGTGATACGGCGGGAGTTCCATAATCATGCCCACGCGTTCATTCTGCGGGACAAGTTTTTTGCCGAACAGGCGCGAAGACAGGTAGAAGCTTGCAAAAATCAGCGCCACGTAGCCGATACCGAACAGCGGTGCGGCCGACCCGAAGAATGTAGACGCCAGGAACAGCACCACCGCCACCTTGCTCCCGCACGGAATCGCCCACAACAGAACGAGTGCAAGCAGGCGTTGCCCGCGGGTATCGAGCACGCGCGTGCCGCAAACCGCACCCGCCGTGCAGCCAATTCCGGAGAACAGCGGCATAATCGCCTTGCCCTGCAAACCGAGGCGAGAAAGCCAGTTGTCAAACGCATACGAGAAACGCGCCATATAGCCGATTTCTTCAAGAATGCGGAACACGAAAATGATAGCGAAAATGAAACTTGTCATACAAATTGTAATACAAGTTCCACCAACAAGCACCAAGTTGATGAACGAAATCACCACAGGCCAGACGCCAAGCGCATTGCCAGCGCGTTCTACAAGCGACTGCAATACAGGCTGTATTCCAAAACCGATTCCCATGCCCGGGAAAGCGAGAATCATGCACGCAATCAGCGAGACGACCATGATACCAAACGCAAAGAACTTGCCCTTGATATGGTGCGTCGCGATACGGTCCCACTTGCTAAAGACCTTTTCGATGGACTTGGGCGTCGCCGATTCATGCACAATCTTTGAAACCCAGCGGTACTTGGCCTCGCCGGTGAGAATTCCGCCGTCGCGCCCTTCGTCGCTATCGAGGATTGCATCAATCGCATTCTTCCTTGCGAACGGAAGCGATTCATTCACGATACCGCAAATGAGCTTGTCTTTTTCGAGAAGCTTTTCCGCAATCCAGATTCTTTCGCAAACGCCATATTCAAAATCGCCGAGGGCTGCTTCGATGCGGCTAATGATATCATCCGTTTTTTCGCCAAGCTCTCCCCCGCTAACGAGTTCCTCGCGCAGGCTCCCGCTATCCAGGCAAACAGGCGTCTTGATGGCCGAAACCATCTTCTTGAAAAATTCAGGATAACGTTCCGTTTCGGCCGCACTGAAGCCAAGCACCGGAACGCCGAGGCGCTTTTCAATCGCAGCCACGTCAATCTTCTTGCCCGCCGCTTCAGCCACATCCATCATGTTGAGCACCAGCATCACGGGCAAGCGAATGCCCACAAAATCTGCCAGCATGTAAAGGCTGCGTTCCAGCTGCGATGCATCTACCAGGATGCACACGAGGTCCGCCTTGCCGCTCTGAATGTAGTCGCGAGTCACGACCTCTTCTTCGGAGTTCGCCGAAAGCCCGTAACTGCCCGGAAGGTCGATTACTTTATATATCGTACCATCAAAAACAAATTCACCCTCGGCCTGCTCCACCGTTTTGCCGGGCCAGTTGCCCACGCGCTGGTGAAGTCCCGTAAGGTTGTTAAAAAGCGTTGATTTACCGGAATTGGGTTGCCCGAGCAAGGCAATAGTCTTGATTTCGCTCATCTTTACGATTCTACCTTGACAAAAATCTGTGAACTTTCCTTGTGGTTGACAGCGATAACCGTATCGCGGCAAAAAACGAGCACCGGCGAGCGCCCGTCGTTCTTGAGGAGCGTAAAGGCGGAACCCGGCGTAAGCCCGATGGAAACAATTCTTGAAATAAAGCGGGAATCGCCCTCGATCTGGGCGATTGTCCCGCAACGATTCTCACCCATTTCGGCGAGACTCAAACGGTCAACAAATTCAGCGTTTTTCATGCGCCAAAAGTAGCCGAAACCCGCATAAAAAACCGCTCCAAATAGACTTGCGACAATCCGGAAAGATTTGTAATCCATTCGGTTTTGCACAAAACCATTTGGAGTAGAAATTTTAGGCTCATCTCTCTACTTTTTGCTCCGCAAAAAAAGAGGATACAATGAGCCTTCCAAAAATTAACATTGAAAGAATCAACGAGCGGTTCGGCCGTTTTGGCGAATTCTTGCTCAACCACCGAGCCATTATGCTGGTGGCGTTTGTCGTTTTGCTTGCGGTTTCGATCGTGGGCATGAAAAAAATCTACGTCGAGGCGTCTTGGGACAGCTACTTTATCGAGGGCGACCCGATGCTTGTCGAAACGGACAAGTTCAAGGAAACTTTCGGTAACGACTATTTCGTGGGCGTGCTGGTCGAGAGCGACCATTCCATCTTGACGCCGGACAACCTGAAACTTTTACGCGAGCTTTCGAACGAACTGCGCGATAGCCTCTCGTATTCCGACGGCAAGGCGACTTCGATTGTCGATTTGGAATACATGCTCGGCACCGAAGAGGGCATGGAAATCACGCAGATTGTGCCCGAAGAAATCCCGACAGACGAAGCGGGACTTGCCGAAATTGAAAAGCGTCTGGCTGACAAGCCGGAACTGGCGAAGAAGTTGATTTCAAGTGACCGCAAGCAGGCCTTCATCAACATCAAGCTGCGGCCCTTCCCCGAAGATTCAGTGTGGAAGGCCGAAGGCGAAGCGAAGGGCGTAAAGGCAGAAGCGCCTGACATGCAGACAGGCCGTGAAACAACTGAAATCATCGCGAAGGAAAAGTATGCGCCGCTGCACCCGCGTGCCACAGGCATGCCCTACCTGAGTTTCCAAAAGCTGAAATACATCGGCGAAGAAATGGGCCGCATTTTCATCATGACGATTCTCTGCGCCATCATCGTGATGTTCCTCGTGACGCGTTCGCTCCGCGGAATTGTCTCTCCGCTGATTACGACTTTTGCGGGCGTCATCATGACATTTGGCCTGGTGGGTTATCTCGGACTTTACATGGATGCGACCAACATCATGGTGCCCGTGATTTTGGCCTTCGCCGTTTCAATTGCATACAACATTCACATCAACTCGTTCTTCCGCAAGAACATGATGCTTACGGGCAAGCGCAAGGAATCGGTACTTTACGCCATGCGTGAAACAGGCTGGTCGGTGCTGTTCTCGGGCCTTACCACGATTGTCGCGTTGCTCAGTTTCCTTTCGGTGATGCTCAAGCCGATTCGCTCCGTGGGCATTCTCTCGTCGATTGCGGTCGGATTCATTTTGCTTGTAGCGTTGACCATTTCGCCGATTCTCCTGAGTTTCGGCAAAGACAAGAAGCCGAACGCCAAGGTGCTAGAACGCGGCGACACGCGCATGGGAATCATTCTCGATTCTATCGGCAAGTTCGTTCTCGGGCACGGCAAGCCGATTGCGATTGTATTCGCCGTCGTGACAGCAATTTCTGCTTTCGGACTCACCAAGATAGAACCCGCCTTTGACGTGGAACGCACCATGGGCCGCAAGGTCGAATACGTGAACAAGATGCTCTATGTGGCAGAATCCGAAATCGGAAGCTTCTATTCGTACGACTTGGTGATTGATTTTGGTACAAACGACAAGGCCAAGGAAGTCGAAAACCTGAAAAAGTTGGAACAGCTGCAGGAACACGCCGGCAACTACCCGCTCACCAAGCGTTCCACCTCCATTCTTGACATCGTCAAGGATTTGGATCGTACGCTGAACGAAAACCGTCAAGAAAAATACGCCATTCCCGAAACGGAAGAAGAAGTCGCTCAGTTGCTTTTGCTCTACGAAAACGCGGGCGGCAGCGAGGCAACTTACTGGATGGATTACGATTACAGGAAACTCCGCCTGATGATTGAAATTTCGAGCTACAACTCCAACGAACTCCAGAAGGAAATCGAGGACTTGCAGAATTTCGCACGCAAGCTTTATCCGGACGCAAAGGTGACTGCCGTAGGAAACTTGCCGCAGTTCACCGCCATGCAGCAGTACCTGGAAGTAGGCCAAATGACTTCGTTCCTGATTTCTGTGGTGATTGTGGCAGTCCTTTTGATGATCGTTTTCGGCAGCATCCGTACAGGCCTTATCGGCATGATTCCGAACATTGCGCCGGGCATTTTCGTGGGCGGCTACCTCGGGCTCACGGACATTCCGCTTGACATGATGACGGCGACACTCATCCCGATGATTATTGGCCTTTCCGTCGACGACACGATTCACTTTATCAACCACGGGCATGTGGAATTCGACCGCACCCGCGATTACCGCGAGTCCATTCTCAACGTATTCCGCACGGCGGGCCCGGCTCTCGTGATGACGACGATTATCATGGTGGCGACCTTCGCGGGCTTTACTACCTCGGCCGCAACGCAGATGTTCAACTTCGGTTTCGTGGTGTTCGTGGGACTTGTTTCGGCACTGCTCGCCGACCTGTTCGTGACACCGCTTTTAATCAAGAAATTCAAGATTTTTGGAAAATAGGAGAAAAATATGAATATGAAATTCGCAAAAAAAGCCGCGACAATTATTGTCGCCTTGAGCGCCATGGTGAGCGCAGAAACTTTGACCGGCCGCGACATTGTACAAAAAGTGCATGACCGCCCCGATGGCGACACACGCAGTTCCGAACTCTCGATGACACTCATCAACAAAAGCGGAGCCAAGCGCGAACGCAAGATTACCTCGTTCGCAATGGACGTGGGCAAGGACACCAAGCAGATTATGTTCTTCCGCTACCCCAACGACGTGAAGGGCACGGGATTCCTGACGGTCGATTACGACGACATCAACAAAGATGACGACAAGTGGCTTTACCTGCCCGCCATGAAAAAGACGCGCCGTATTAGCGGAAAGAGCTCCAAGACGGATTACTTCATGGGTTCCGACTTCACTTACGACGATGTGGGCCAGCGCAACATCGACGAAGACACCCACAAGCTCCTCCGCGAAGAAAAGGTGGACGGAATCGATTGCTGGGTAGTTGAATCCGTGCCGAAAAAGGGCGACGAAATTTTCTCGAAGAAAATCTCCTGGATTCGCAAGGACTGCCTGATTGCCGCCAAGGTGGAATACTACGACAAGCTCGGAAAACTGCACCGCTCGCTGAAAGTCGAAAATGTGGTTCAGGTAGACGGATTCTGGTCTATCGCCAAGATGAGCATGGAAAACGTTCAGACCAACCACAAGACGCTCCTTGAATTCGGCGACATCAAGTTCAACATCCCGCTGGATGCGAAGACATTCACCGTGCCGAGATTGGAAAGAGGATTGTAACAATGTCTAAAATCTGGTGGTTAGCGATTGGGGTGGCGGCGGCGGCCGCTGTCGCCCAAGAAAGCCCGTTTCAATTCAACGGCTTCGTGGACACGTATCACGCCGTCCAGACGCAGCATCCGCACGATTTTACCACGTCGCGGACGCGCCTGCGCGCAGAACTTCGCGTAGATTACGAGAACGCCTATTTGTTCACCAGCCTGAATGGCGTACAAAACAGCATTCTCGAAGACCGCACCGGAGTGCAGTTGCAAGAGGCGTATTTCAACTACCAGAATGACTTTCTTGAAATACGCGCGGGCCGCCAGATTGTGGTGTGGGGCGTTGCCGACGGGCTTCGCGTTACCGACTTGATTTCGCCTGTAGACTACACCGAATTCATGTCGAGTGATTACGATGACATGCGTATGGCTGTTGACGGTTTCCGCATCAAGTACCCCGGCGAGCGCGTGAATGCCGAAATCGTTTACGTGCCCGTACCGCGATACTTCCAGATGCCCATGCAAGAAGATAACCCCTGGCGTCCTGAATTGCCCGAAAAAGCGAGCATCGATTTCCCGGATGGTCCCGATGCCAAATTCAAGAACGGCGACTTCGGAACGCGCGTCTCGTTTTTCCTCTCGAATCTAGACTTCTCTATCTCGGCACTCCATACGCATAACCAGTCGCCCGTTACGGTCGCAGGCTACGATCCCATCAAGGATTCTATTGTCATCCACGGCATTCATGAGACCATGACCATGATCGGAGGCGACCTCTCGATGCCTGTCGGCGAATTCGTACTTCGCGCTGAAATTGCGGAATATTTCGGCGAAGCGCTCGGCTATGCAAACAACCTCGATTACGCCCGCAAGAACACGTTCAATGCGCTCGGTGGAATCGACTGGTACGCCGGCGACAACTGGACTTTCATGGTGCAGTATTTACACAAGTACATCGCTGATTATTCGGACAAATTAGCCGCCGAAAAGAATTCCTCAGAAATGACTTTCCGCATTTCGAAGGAGCTCCTGAACAACACGCTCAAGCTTTCGCTCTACGGCATGTTCGACATTGACAACCTCGCTTATTACGCACGCGTTTCGGGCGATTACTCCGTCACCGACCAGGTAATGATTTCGCTTGGTTACGACCACTTTGGCGGCAAGCGCGGACAACTCGCAGGCTACGACAAGAACCGCGAAATCTGGGCGAAAGCGAAGTACTACTTCTAATAAAATCTAATGAACTTTGAAATTGAACCGACATCGCGCACGCGCAATCCCTATTCTGCATTCACGATGCGGCACGTGTTTTGCGTCGGCATTATCGTCGCAGTCTTGCTGCACGCAGGCTTTTACGCCTGGGGATTCCTGAAGCGGACGCAGGTGGTTACCACCCGCGAAGATGCCGAGGTGATTCATGTGGAGCGCTTGCTCTTGCAACCGCCTCCGCCTCCACCCGAAGTCAAGAAAATCGTGAAGAAAGTGGTCCGTGCAAAGATTACCCCGAACATCGTGCAAGATACGGTGCCGGAACCTGAACCCGAACCAGAGCCGGAACCCATTGTGGTTACGGATGCCGAACCCGTTGTCGAAGCACCTCCCGAACCTGTGGCACCGCCCCCACCGCCACCTCCACCGCCGAAACCCTCGAAGGATTCGCTGATGAAGGTAACGAAGGCCTACCTTATCGGGCTTTCCAAGGCGTTCGAAAAGCAGAAGGACTACCCCGCTACAGCCCGCCGCCTAAAGCAAGAAGGCACCGTGCGCGTACAGTTCACGGTTGCAAAAGACGGAAGCATCAGCGGAGCGGTTGTGGCAAAGCCCTGTCCGTATTCTTCACTGAACGAAAGCGCGCTTGCCGCCGTGCAAGCCGTGCCAAAGTTCGACCCGATTCCAGCGGTGCTCGGCAAGGACACCTGGAAAATGGAGATTCCAATCAAGTATAACCTGCATTAGTAGAAAGGAGATGCCCGCCTTCGCGGGCATGACAAAGCAAAGACTTTAAAAATAGGAAAGATAACTATGAACTACATCTTAGACTTTATTCAACAGGGCGGCGTTATCGCCTACGTGCTCGTGGCGATGAATTTCGTCGGTTATTCCATCATCGTATGGAAAATCATTTCGCTGATTCTCTTCAACAGGAGCATCCGCAAGCGCCTCCCGGCGAAAATCCTGCATCGCGTGGTGACGCACAATACCGATCACCACATCATTATCGAAAGCATCCGCACCGAAATTGCGCTCGCCTTCTCGCCGTTACAGAAGGGTATGACTACGATTGAAAACATCGCGAGCATCTCTCCGCTGCTCGGCCTTTTGGGAACTGTATTCGGCATCTTCAACGCCTTCAGCGTCATCGCTGTTTCGGGCCTTTCTGACGCAGGCGCATTTGCTACAGGCATCAAGCTCGCCCTCATTACAACGGTGATTGGCCTCGTGGTCGCCATTCCGCACGTTATCGCGTTCAACTATCTGAACGCCCGCATGGAATCGGAACAGGACAATGTGGAAAACGATGTACTTTTGCAGCTGGGTCGCATTCTCAAGGAGAAGGACCACAGGCGCGCCGCCGATTCCGCAAACGAGGATGCATAAATGGCCAAGCGCACACGCCGAATCCGCCCCGACATGACGCCGCTCATTGACTGCGTTTTTTTGCTACTGGTGTTCTTTCTGGTGACATCGGTGTTCAAACAAGACGAATCGGTGCTCAAGCTGATTCTGCCCGAAACACAGACCGAAACCAAGCGCGACACGCCCGAAGGCCTGTACATCGAGCTTTCGGAGACGGAACTCGCCTTTAACGGCCAGCGCGGCACGCCCGACGAACTCCGCGAAAAGGCAGCAACGGTGCAGAACAAGAAATCCCCTGTCGCCATCAAGATCGACAAGGGAACCACTTACGAACGCATCGCCGTCATCCTCGACATTTTACAGGTGCAAAAACTGTACAATATCCAGCTGATTAACGAGATGGAAAAAGAATAGCCTACTTACACGCGCCCACTTGCCAACTTCATTGAAACTATATATATTTATGCATGTATTAACATATTTGCATAAACCTCGGGTGCCGGTCCGACCCGCCCCACGGAGAGACGATGAAGATTATAGACATTCTGAAGCAAGACAAGATGAGCCTTTCGTTTGAAGTGTTCCCGCCCAAGAAAGAGACGAGCTTCGAAAACGTGAAGGCGGCCACCGAATCCATCGCGGCACTCGGCCCCGCATTCATGAGCGTCACCTACGGCGCTGGCGGCGGCGTAAGCCACTACACGCTCGATATCGCGAAGAACCTCAAGGAAAAATTCAATATCCCGATGCTCGCCCACCTCACATGCGTCTCGAGCAGCAAGGAAACGGTCCACCAGCGCATCGAGGACATGAAGGCAGCGGGCATCAAGAATGTGATGGCGCTCCGCGGCGACCTCACTCCCGAACTCATCGAAAAGGGCCGCGACAACTGCGACTACCACTACGCCGTCGAACTCATCCGCGAACTTAAGGCTGCCGACGCCGACTTCTGCATCGGTGCCGCCTGCTACCCCGAAAAGCACCCCGAAAGCGCAAACCAGGCCGAAGACATCAAGCACCTCAAGGAGAAGGTCGATGCGGGCGCGGATTTTCTCACCACGCAGATGGTTTTCGACAACAACCTGTTCTTCAGCTTCCTCTACAAGCTGCGCGATGCGGGCGTGAACTGCCCCGTGCTCCCCGGCATCATGCCCATCACGAACGCAAACCAGGTGGAACGCGCCATCAAGCTTTCCGGCTCCTTCATGCCGCAGCGCTTCAAGTCGCTGGTCGACAAGTTCGGGAGCGACCCCGAGGCCATGAAGCAGGCGGGCATCATCTACGCGAGCGACCAGATTATCGACCTGTATGCCAATGGGATTACAAACGTGCACGTTTACTCGATGAACAAGCCCGACGTGGCCGAAGGCATCTTGAAGAACGTTTCCGCTATTCTCGGGAAGAATTTTGCCTAAAAAATTGTCCTCTTTTCCTGCCTTTATGCTATATTAAGGAAGGAAATACCCTCCAAAGGACAATCAGATGACCGACGAACAATTCAGCCTTTTCCTGGATGCGATAAACGCCCAGACAGACGCCATCAAGGCCCAGACCCAGGCTTTAGCACAACTCAAGAGCGTCCTTGTTCTGAACACGGCTCTCAGTCTCAGCAAGACCCGTTCTACCGAAAACACTCCCCTCCAGGAAGAAGGCGGACTTGCCGGTGCTATCGAGGATATCGGCAAATTCCTCGAAGAATCCAAGGTTCCCGAAAACTGGAAGGACAACATCACGAACGAGATTTACGTGAAGACGTTCTCCGGCAAACCGCTAAAAATGGAAGAAATCTGACAATCATTCCATTTTGGACGATAACGCAACAAACACTCCGGTTCATTTTATATATATTGTGCTAGAGCCCACCGGGCTAACAAGCTTTTTATCACAAGGAACAAACATGCTCTCTTACGCAGACGCCTACAAGATTGCCGCCGAAGTCCACAAAGGCCAGAAGGACAAGGCCGGCGGCCCCTACATTGACTTTCTCCAGAACGTTGCGGATTACCTCAAGAACAAGGGCGAATCCGAAGACGTGCAGGTTCTTGCGATTCTGCAGGACCTGATTACGGGCGCCACCAAGAAGACCCCCGAAGAAGTCATCGCGATGGGCGTTCCGGCAGACATGGTCGAACTTATCCAGAAGATGACCTACCACAAGAACCAGGGCTGGATTGACGAGTACAGCTGCAGGCTCATGGAAAAGGGCGTACCCGCAGAAGACGCGACTTACGACGCCCGCGAGAAGGACTTTGTGCGCTTCGTGGAAACCCTCAAGGACAATCCCGTCGCAGCAAAAGCCAAGAGCGCCATCTTGAACGTGCTCATGGAAGACAAGTACATCCACAGGCAGGAACGACGCGAACTCAAGACGAAGTTCCGCCTCAAGAAGTACAAGGCCGCCATCGAAGCCCTCGGCGTGTAGGCCACAAAAGACACCTTTTCGCCCCGCACTGCGGGGCATTTTTTGTAAGGGAAAAAGCAAGGAATGATTCGAATAAAAGAACAGATTGTAAGCGGGCTCGTCGCATACCCCAAGGCGCTCCGCCTGATATGGACAAACAAGCTCACCAAGTACCTGGTACTGCCCGTTGTCCTCAACATCATCCTAGTAATCGCCTTCATTTTTTCCGGAGTCGGCATCGGGGACTGGATTAACGGCATCATCGAGCGGCACACCGAGAACATGAACGGCTGGATACAGGCCGGCATGGTCGCCATCAAGATTGTCCTCCCCATCATCTTCTTCATCGTCTTCATTTTCATCGGCGGCACCATCGTGAACGTCTTGATGTCGCCCATCTACACGATGCTTTCGGAAAAGGCCGAAACCATCCTCACCGGCAACGAGTTCCCGTTCGACGCGAAGCAGACCCTGAAGGATATCTGGAGGGCTCTGCTCATCGCCCTCCGGAACACGGCAAAGCAACTGCTGCTGACCGCACTCTGCCTCCTCCTGAACCTGATTCCCGTCGTCGGGAGCGTAATCTCGATTTGCCTGATTTTCATCATCAACGCCTACTACTTCGGGAGCGGCTTCATGGACTACACCTTCGAGCGCTGGCGGTACTCCGTCAAGGAAAGCCTCAAGGGCACGAGCGAACTGAAGTACCTGGCTATTGCGAACGGGGCCGTGTATTCGCTACCGTTATACCTGTTCTGCGGGGCATTTATCGCAGCCTTTATCGGGGGCGTTTCGGCAGTCGCCGCGACAATTTCGCAAATAGAGATAAAGGGAAAAACGAGACGATAGGTAGCACCCGTAGACCATTGCCGAGCATAGCGCATTTTGCTATTTTTACGCGCGTAATTTAAGAGTCCCCGTAAACCATGCGGGGCAAAACAAAAAGGAACACAACCATGGCAAATAAAGTCTATAACTTTAGCGCAGGACCGTCTGTCCTGCCCGAACAGGCACTCAAGGAAGCATCTGCTGCATGCATCGACTTCGAAAACAGCGGCATCAGCATTCTCTCCATGAGTCACCGTTCAAAGCCGATTGAAAACATGTTCGCCCAGACGGAACAGTACCTCCGTGAATTGATGGGCATCCCTGAAGACTACGACATCGTTTTCCTCGGTGGTGGTTGCTCCCTTCTGTTCTGCATGCTCCCGATGAACTTCTTGAACCAGGACGCTACAGCAGACTACGCTCTGACTGGCGTTTGGGCAAACAAGGCTTACAAGGAAGCCAAGCAGTTCGGTAACGCTCTCGCCGCTTGCGACACCAAGTCCGAAACCTACAGCCGCATCGACAAGAACCTGAAGCTTTCCGACAACGCGACCTACCTCCACGTGACTGCCAACAACACCATCTACGGTACCGAATGGCACAACTTCCCGAAGCCGAAGTCCGGCTTCCTCATGGCTGACGTGAGTTCCGACTTCCTCGCCCGTAAGATCAACGTGTCCGACTTCGGCGTTGTGTACGGCGGCGCCCAGAAGAACATCAGCTGTGCTGGCGTGACCGTGACGATTATCAAGAAGGGCCTCCTCGGCAAGGTGAACCGCACCATCCCGACGATGCTCAACTTCCAGACCCACATCGACGCTGCCAACATGTTCAACACGCCTCCGGTATTCGCAGTGTACGTGATGAACCGCACCCTCAAGTGGCTCAAGGAATTCGGTGGTGTCGAAGCTATCGAAAAGGTGAACCGTTCCAAGGCTGCTCTCCTTTACAGCGCCCTCGACAATTCCAAGGTGTTCGTCGGTACCGCTGCCAAGGAAGACCGTTCCATCATGAACGTTCCGTTCGTGTTCAACAAGGACGTGGTTGCCGCCGACAAGGCTGACGATCTCGCCAAGGAATTCCTCGAATTCGCAAAGGCTCGCGGTCTGCAGCAGCTCAAGGGTCACCGCTCCGTGGGTGGCTTCCGCGCATCCATCTACAACGCGATGCCGGTCGAAGGCGTGCAGGCCCTCGTTGACTGCCTCGGCGACTTCGAAAAGAAGGTTCTCGGCTAAAAAAAGATCCCCGTGCAAACGGGGATGACAAGCTGTTTTAATCGTCACCCTCGCAAAAGCGAGGGTCTTTTTTATTCTGCGTCAGACTTCTTGAATTTGTTCACGACGTCGGGAACGATGTCCATGACCTTCGACACAAGCGAGCTGTCCTTGCTGATGGGCATCACGCGCACATCGTCGCCCTTGATGACGAGGAAGGCGACCGGTTCGACCGAAGCGCCACCGCCGGAAGCGGACGTATCGCCCTTGGACTGGTGACCGCCAAAACCGAAGCCCACGGACACGCGGCTCACGGGCACAACGGTAGATTCACCGGCCTGGATGGGGTTACCGATAACCGTTTCTGCCTTAGTGATGAAACGGAGCTTTTCCAAAAGAGTTTCTGCAAGTTTTTCAATAGCCATATTTTTAATATAGATTAAAGATTAGAACCTGGCTTCATAAATGCGGTCGCTCGCCGTGAAAAAGCGACGTTCCAGGTCAAACCAGCCAAGGTAGCCCCACACGACAACGATTCGCCCACCAGGTAGACGCGATGCGATGCCGTTCACTCCTTCGCCGGCGTTGAAGTAAGTATTTTCCACATCGCGGACAACGCCCTTGGGTTCAACCTTTTTCAGTTGCGCAGCCCACCGGTCATAGGTATCGGAATCCACCTGTTCCCAGCTTCGCGCAACGTTCCACTGCAAATTCGCATCGCGATAACTCTGCACCAGAACCGGGAAATACGACTTGACGCCCAAGAAATTCTGCGTCTGGATCGAAGTCCGTCCCGCCTCGCGATGTTCGAAGGGCAGGCTCAGGAATTCCTGCGGGAACCCGCCGCGATAGCCGGGGAAATTGCGGACATACTGTTCGAGGTCGCTCCTTTCGTACCGGCGGAAGCTATCGTGACGGAATATGAAAATGCGAGCGTCGGAGCGAATACTTTGTTCCAAGAACGAGCCGCGGAGGATTGGAACAATCCCCTGGAAACGACCGCTGTTGGTGTAATAATCCATCGCATAGACATCGCTCTTGAATTCAAGAATAGACACATCGAGCGTATCGCCCGGCATTACCGGATAGCTAAAGTCCACCCGCTTCACAAGCGAAGGGATGTTCTCACCCACCGGATTTTCGTTCACGTTCACATGCGACGGACGAATGTTCTTATAAAGAATCGAGGCATGGTCCAGCGGCGGGACTTCCTTTTCCTTGCATGCGCAAACAGCCATCGCCACGAAGGCGAAAGCGGCAAGCAGGCAAAGGCGAGAGACCCGGCAATTCATGACGTTAAATTTAGAATTGAAGAATCTAGTCATGCCGAACCGCATTGTTGCAATGTTCATAGAGAGGGCATTTTGCGCACCGGCACGTCGACTCGCGACAAATAAAGTCGTTTTTTCCCCATTCCAGGTAGAACTGGAGCGCATGCGCTGCCACATAGGGGCAATCCGGACTAAGGATCTTGCAATAATCGTCCAGCATCTTCTGCTTTTTTTCCGGTTCCAGGTCCGCAAAAGAATCGTCCCGAGCAGGCCCCAGCATCGCAAGGAAACGCCTCGCCCCCATCGTCAAGGGGAGGGGCGCCGGACGTTTGGGAGATGCGCAACCAAGCCCCAGGCCAATCGGAGCGGGAATCAGCAGACGGTAGATGGCGGCACAGGCCTTCGGCCTCGGGTTTCCTTTTCCAACAAAATAAATTTCACCGAGATCGCGCCATATTCCCTCGGGGGTTCTGGAATTGAGCCACTCCAGCATGTTGCCGTGACGACGCACAAAGAGCCCGACACTCCAGAAAATTCCGGGAACATCCGGCAAGAGTTTCCATTCGTAGCCTTCGAGGGCAGATTCCGCGCACGACTGAATTTCCTTGACACTCGGCACAGGGAGATTCCAAAGGCGGTCGCCCGGGAACTGCTTCTGTAGCGCCGAGAGAACCGAGACAAACGCCGGATAATCGATTCCCTGGAACAAAGTCGTCCCCAAAAGCGTCCACGCAATTTTGGCCGAGACGTCGGATTCCCTAGACGAAACGGCGACAACCGGATCGGGGACTTTGCTGAAATGTCGTATAAAATCGACGGTCGACTTGAAAAGCGCAGGCTCGTCGCTTGCAAACCGCCTCGCCGAAACCATTAGAGTGCCTCGCCCACCTTGACCGCCATACCCACGCGGCTCTGGAAAAGGCCCGGATTCCTTTCGCGGATTTTCTTGTCCACCACGAGAATCACGGTGCTACCCATCTCGAATCGGCCCAACTCGCCACCTTTTTCCACCTCAATTTTTTGAGGCGGATTCCAGTCGTAGCGTTTGCAGTCCCTGGGAAGCTTGCCCGCATTCACCAGGAGGTCGTCAGTATAGGCGACCCCGATGCGGCCCACGTTGGTAGCCCCCACCTTCACCACGAGCATCTCGGAACCGTCGTCCAGGCGGATGTGGCTCGTGAGGCGTTCGTTGATGCAGAAGAGGCCTTCCACTCGTTCCACGCTCCCGACATTCACCGGCCAGAGCGTCCCGGGACAGTAGCTCGCCCCCACCACTTCCCCCTTCACGGGACTATGGATGCGGTGGTAGTTGAACGGAGCGAGGTAAATCGTAGCAAAGGCGCCGCCCTCAAAACGTTTCGCCATTTCTTCGTCGCGGAGCAAATCCTTGAGCGTATAGGTCTTGCCCTTCGCCTGAATCAGTTCCTGTTTCTCATCGAAAGTGGCGGTCTGCGAAAGGACGCCATCGACAGGCGAGACAATCTCGGAATCCGCAATCGGACGCATGCCGGGTTTGAGCCTGCGGATGAAAAGTTCGCCAATATTCCTGTAATGCGAAATCGGGTATTCCGATTCCTCCATGTTCAGCTTGTAGTAAGCGGCAAAGGCGTTGCGCGCAAGCTTCGAGAAAACGGGAATGCGGAGGCGCGTAAAGACACCGAAGGCGCGGCTCGCGGCGTTCTTCGGCAAAAGCTTCATGAAAACGTAAAAAGCGGTATTCATAATTTGCAAGATAGAAAAAAGTCGCTAGTGATTTTCGAGTTTGCCTACATCCGTGCTGAACATCTTCCACAGGCGAGGTGCAAAGGGGCGAGACCATTCCTTCTCGGGAGCGACCCGGCTTGTCGTTGCCGCCGTAAATTGCGAATACGTCAAGAAAACAAGCTCCCCATACCGCACATCCCACATGGTCCAGAGGATTTCCCAGGTAAAGCCGCCCTTCTTGCCCAAATCGGGAAGCATTTCAACCTTGAGGTAAATCGGCATGGTGACATACCTGATTTCGTAGCGGGATGCGATATCGTTCAACAGGTTTTTGAGCTTGGCAGGGACCTCGCGCTGCAAATCCTGCTCTACGCTGTCTCGCGACACCCAGGGAGCCATATCCGAAAGCGGCTTCCCATCGGCGAAGACGCTTTTCAGCAAGCGGAACGACAACGTGTCCAGATAGAGAGAGTCGGCATCGGGCAGCCTCATCCCCGGAAGCAGTAGTTCTCGCCGCATTTTAGGGAACGCTTTCGCGAACAGGGAATCCTCGACATGCGCAAGGTCGAAATCGAGTGCATCTGCGCTAAAGCTGTGGCACATGCGGCAATCATCCGGACGTTTCGCCACCACCTTGAGCGTCGGGAGCACCCCCACGACCGCCGAAGAATCCAGGCGCGAATAGGCAATGCCGTTCCATTCGCGATACGACTTTTCGTCGCTGATCTTGAGTTCGATTTCGCCACGGGTCCCGCATTCCTCGCACGGCGCATCCCGCATGCCGGAATCTCCGTCACCGGAGCCGCCGCGGGCATCGTCGCGAAGGCCGGCACAACCCACAAGCGAACAGATAACAAACAAAGCAAAAAAACGTTTCATCTTCATCAAAATAACAAAAAAAGCTACAGGGAGAAAATCCGCCGCAAGTCACTCACCCTGTCCGTCACAGTCAGGGCGAGGCGCAAAAGGACTGCGGCCTTTTGCGGCGGGAGCCGTCCGGCACATATCCGGCCTGGGGCCAGGCGCTCGTTAAGCGTAACGAGCCCGTGGTGGATCCGCGTCGAGACCACCACGGGGATATCGATGCCGGACAGGGCTTCCGCCCAGCCACGGCTGAACTCGCCCGACCCCGCACCCGCAATCACGAGCCCGTCCGAAACGCTAGATGCATACAGGAGGATTTTCGGGTTCGCATCCACAGAGAAATACACGACGTTCACGCGCGGGAGCGAATCGAGCCCGGAGACATCGAAAAAATTCTGTTCCTTGAGCGCATTCCAGTTGGAACCTTCGCCGGGATAGTTCACGCCCATGGGATTCATGGCGCTCGCGCTGCACTTCTGCACGCTGCGGGCATCGAAAAGTTCGCCACCGAAATAGACCCACACCTTGTTTTCGGGAGGGTCGTCATCCACGGCAAAACCGGCTGCAGCACGCACGGCACCAAGGAGATTCGCAGGGCCATCCGGATTCTTCGCCGTCGAAGGTTTCATCGCGCCCGTCAGGACAACCGCCTTTTCGCACTTGACGGTGAGACTCAGGAAATAGGCCGTCTCGTCCATCGTGTCGGTCCCATGCGTTATCACGATTCCATCGACCGCATCGTCTTCCTGCAGTTCCTTCACGCGGTTTGCAAGCGAAATCCATATTTTGTCTGTAATATCGTCGGAATTGACATTGCAGATTTCTTCGACCCGCACGTCCGCATATTCCAAAAGTTCCGGCACGGAGGCCACCAGGGTTTCGCCCGGAATCTGGCCAGAAACGTATCCCGTATCCTTGCCGCTCTCGCCGACGCCCGCAATCGTTCCGCCCGTCGTAAGGACAACTATCCTCTTCTTCGCCATCACATCACCTCTTTTATCAGCAAGTCCGTATCAACGCCGTAGAACTTTTGCAGGGCCTCGTCGACACTCATCGTGCGCAGGCTCTTGACAAACATCTTGAAATGCGAGAAGTCCGCATTCCGCGAAAGCATGCGTTCCACCATTTTTTGCGAATACCAGTACAGACGATTGGCCACGTCGGCATTCGGCTCCTTGACAAACGGTTCCGTGAGGGCTTCCTTCGAAGGAATCCCCCCAGCCGGACGTGGATTCCCCGTCCGCGAGCCGTCTATAACCTGCGCTATGCCCTCGTTGATCCACAAGGGCACCTTGGCATGCGTCATCGCCCGCACAAAGGAATGCGTGAGTTCATGGAAAAGAACCGGACGGTATATTTCGCGGTAACGCATCATCTCTACGGGTACACGGAGCTTTCCATCGTAAACCGCGCCAACCCATTCGGGCCGCGGCCCCATGCCCTGGTACTCGTTCGACCTGTAAAGCACGAGGCTCATCTTGTTCTGGGGCCTAAAATCAAACAGGCGGCAGAGGGAATCATAGGCGACTTCGAGAACCGCAAGCGCTTCCATCACATCGCTTTTCGAAGGATGACCCTCGAATTCTACGCGGAAATGCATCGAGCGCTCTATTCCGAGTTCTTCCATTTCGCGTATGAGCTGCGCCGACTTTTTCTTCAGGAAATCGAAATCGGGGGTTTTTGTCCCGATGCTGTCGACATAGCGGATACATTCCTCGTACCTTTCCTGCTCGTACAGGATGCCCGCCAGGTGGAGTTGCAGGTTCGAATCGTGAGGAGCATCACACAAAAGGGCTCGGACGCTCTTCTCCGCACATTCCCAATTCTCCGATTCCAGGCATTCCGTGGCGTTACGGACGAGAGCTTCCCTACGCTCGAACTCGAATTTCTCGGCCCTCTGCGCCTCAAAAAAACGCCAGCCCGCATAGAGCAAAAGCATTGACAAAAAGGTAACGATTAAATTTTTCATTTCGGGAAAACCGCCCTGTCCAAAATATATATTTTTTTACAAACGGCCACTTCCCGTGGCCTTGGGACAGCAACATGACCATATACGACTACACAGATTACCGTGACATCATTCGGGATTTCTATCTCGAAAAGAAGAACGGCAACGGCCGGTATTCCTATAGCGTACTCGGGCAGGCCATCGGCCTCAACGCGAGCCACGTCTTCTGCATCGTCGAAAAAAAGAGAAACCTCCCCGTCCGCTGTGTTCCCGCCGTCAAGAGAATTTTGGGCCTTACCGGCCGTGCCGCACGCTACTTCGACTTACTCCTCGCCGCATCCCGCACCAAATCCGAAAAGACAAAGACCGAAATCCTTGCAAAGGCCTTCCTGCTGCGCGATGTCAAGACGCACAGCCTCGCCGACAAGGAACAGAAATACCTGAGCGACTGGTGGACCCCCGTCATCCGCGCCCTCATCGAGGTGAACCAGGGCAAGGTCGACGCGAAGGAGATTTCCGAAAGCCTTGAACCCTCCATCGAGGAGGATAAAGTCCAGGAAAGCATCGATATCCTGAACGAACTCGGATTCATACAGGACCTCGGGAACGGCCGCGTGAAACTCGCCGACGCCCATATCAACATCGCCGGAGAGCAGAGGGCGCAGGCCATACGCCAGTTCCAGGCCAACGTCATGCAAATTGGCGCCCGTTCCCTCAACACCATCGACCCGGCCGACAGAGATATTTCTACACTTACAATGGCTGTGGACCAACAGGGTTTCGAAGACATCAAGGCCATGATCCAGGAATTCCGCAAGGACGTCCAGATCCGGGTCGACAAGTGCGGCAAGCCAACCCGCGTGTTGCAGATGAACCTCGCCCTGTTCCCCGTAGCCTTCAATAAGAAGAAAACAAAATAATGAAGTTCGCGTCGAAAATATTATTAGCGGCTCCCCTTGCGTTTTTCGCGGCCTGCACAAACTCCGGCACCGCCGGCAGCACGACAGAAACCGAAAACGCAATAGCCAAGGAAGAAGGCGGCACCGTCTCCATCCAGGTATTTAGCGGCACGGACAAGGCAGAAAAGGCCTCCTACAAGGTTCTACCCAGCTGGTTCGTCACCGATTCTACGGAAACCATCCATTCTGAAGACTACGCCTACATCGGCGAGACGGACAACCTCGGCAAGATTTTTATCGAGAACCACAAGGAAGGCTCCTACACCATCCAAATCGAGAAGGGCGATTCCGCCGCGGTGTTCCAGTACACGCTGAACAGCCTCACCAAGAACTACACCCTTTCCAAGGCGAACCTCCGCAAGCGCGGCGCCATCAAGGGATGGATTTCGCTTCCTGAAAACGCGACTCACGCCTGGGTCAACGTGGAAGGCATCGGCCGTATCCAGAAGACTGATTCGCTCGGGTTCTTCCAGTTTGATTCGCTCCCTGCCGGCAAGCTTTCGCTCAAGTCGTGGAGTCCAGAAAGCAACGAATGTATCGCCGACGCGAACGTTTCCGTCATCTCCGACGAGACAACCCATGTCGGCCATGTGCTCTCCCCGGCAAAGAAGGGCTACGTCCATTCCATGAAGTTCAAGCCCGTCGACCTCGTCTCCGACTGGATGCGCCCGATTAAAGCCCCCTACGTGCTTGTCCTCCGGCTCGATTCCACGAACTTCAAGTTTGCCGAAGCAAGCGAAGACGGTAGCGACCTGCGGCTTTATGCAAGCAACGGAGCCGAAGTCGAAATGGAAGTCGACGGCTGGGATGCATCCATCAAGAGCGCGACCGTCAACATCCGTCTCGAGAACCTGAAGGACACTTCCGACACCTGGACTCTCGAATGGGGCAACACCGATCCGAGCGACAGGGAGCCCGCCGATATCTGGAGGGACATCAGCGATTCGCTGTGGTACGACCTCAATACCGTCGAGATATTCCATTTCGACAGCGGGACCATCCGCAGCGATCTTCCCGCCCCCCTGACAAGGGACAACTGGTACATCCAATTCCACAAGAAGGATTCGCTGACCGATTCCGTAACGACTTCGTTCCTCAACTCCCTGAGCGTTCTCCAAAGCGATACAAAGGGCCGTTCCGGCAAGGTGATGCATATCGAATACGATGTCGAATACCCGGATATCGTCGTCTTCGGCACACGCCTCACCCGCCACCCGCACGACTGGAGCCGCATGGATTCCGTGGTCGTATGGCTGCGCGGCGACTGTGAATTCGAAGTCATCCTCGAATCCCTCGACGAAGATCTCAACTACAAGGCCTCGTACAAGGGCGAAGCCAAATCGAACTGGCAGAGGCTCGTGCTGCGTCCCGAAGACTTTACCTACAAGCTCCGCGATTACCACGGCTGGGACATCACGCGCAACAAGATAACGAACTTTACCGTGTTCATGTACAACGGTTCCAATCTCTGGCTCGACAACGTCCGCGTCTACGGTATCAACCGCGACGACCTGCGATAAAAGCAAACAACATAAAGCAACGCAAAAACCTCGGCATAATCGCCCGGGGTTTACTATATTGTAAGCACAAACACCCTCATTGGGGTAAAAAAGGAGACAAAACGTGAAGTTCAAATCCATGGCTCTATTTCTGTTCATTTTCGCGCTCTTCGGCAATGCGTTCGCAGATGACGGAGATGTCAAATTATCCCCCTCCATCGCAGGCAAGAAGCTTTCCTTCCATGACAGGAATTGGTTCATGGGCGAACAGATTGTCGACGCCGATGTCGCCATCAACGCCATAAAGTCGAAAGAAGAATCCTCAAGTGCCTACAGCACTGCCATGGGATTCTACTATCCGGGCCTGGTGCTTGCCTATGCAGGCGGCGCTGCACTGGGATACGGAGTCGTAGAATGGATCTGGGGAGACGGAGACCTCGGCATGTACCTCACCCTCGGCGGTGCCGGAGTCATAGGAATCTCGCTTCTGCTCTCGCATATCGCAGACGGCTACATGCACGACGCCATCGACCTCTACAACAAGGGAATCGGCATTTCGGAAACATCGCTCCGCCTTAAGCTCGTCCCCACAGAACAGGGTGGAATCGCCGTGGCGCTTGCATTCTAGAGCCACCCTGCAGCTCGCTTTTTTCTAAATTTACCCGCGTTCAAAGAGCGCGGGTTTTTCCGTGCATTTTCAATCGGAGTTTACCATGGGTTTCAAATGCGGTATCGTAGGCCTCCCGAACGTAGGCAAGTCCACCATCTTTAACGCAATCACCAACGCCGGCGCCGAAGCCGCGAACTACCCCTTCTGCACTATCGAGCCGAACGTAGGCATGGTGAGCGTCCCGGACAGCCGCCTCGACGAACTCGTGAAGGTCTACAACCCGAAGTCCATCGTCCCCGCCGTCACTGAATTCGTGGACATCGCCGGCCTCGTGAAGGGGGCCGCCCAGGGCGAAGGCCTCGGCAACCAGTTCCTCACCCACATCCGCGAATGCGAAGCCATCATGGAAGTCATCCGCTGCTTCGACGACGAGAACATCGTGCACGTGAGCGGTTCCGTGGACCCGGTGCGCGACGTGGAAGTCATCGAGACCGAGCTCATCCTCAAGGACCTCGACACCGTCGAGAAGCGCCTTTCTACCGAAGCGAAGGGCGCCCGCACCGGCAACGCCGAAGCGAAGGCTCGCCTCGCCGCCTGCGAACTTTTGAAGAAGACCATGGAAGAAGGCAAGGCCGCACGCACCGTGATGCACGACAGCGACGAGATGGAACTCATCGTCAAGGACCTTGCGCTCCTCACCGCAAAGCCGCTCTTCTACTGCGCCAACGTGAAGGAAGACGACATCCTCACCGGCAACGCCTACGTGGACCAGCTCAAGGATTACGCCGCCAAGAACGGCCACGAAGTCATCGTCATCAGCGGCAAGATCGAAGAAGAACTCTCCGCAATGGAACCTGCCGACAAGGCCGAATTCTTGAAGGAACTCGGCATGAAGGAATCCGGTCTCGACGCCGTGGTGCGCAAGGGCTACGAAATCTTGGGCCTCCGCACGTTCTTCACCGCGGGTGAAAAGGAATGCCGCGCCTGGACGTTCCACGCGGGCTACAAGGCCCCGCAGTGCGCAGGCGTCATCCACACCGACTTCGAACGCGGCTTCATCCGTGCAGAAACACTCAGCTATGCGGACTTCCTCAAGCACGGCAGCTGGAACGCCGCAAAGGAAGCGGGCCTCGTCCGCACCGAAGGCAAGGACTACCTGGTACAGGATGGCGACATCATGTACTTCCTGTTTAACGTGTAACTAAGATAAGTCGCGCAAAGCTTTTTCGCATACGTTCTCGTATGCGTGAGGTAAGCTTGCTTGCCGAAATTTTTTTCGTGTTTTAGGAGGGTCTTAGGGAGGGCGGAGCCTTCCCTATTTTCTTTTCGCTTTGAATTCTACGATAATCGGGCGGATGATTGCGGCGAGGTTCATCGCCGTTCCGATGAGAATCAGCACGGACGCAGCATAGATTCCAGCGCCCGGCTCCACATGCAGAACCTGCATGCCCATATTGACACAGGCGCGCCCTATCTGCGAGAAGAACGCCCATAGCGCAAACATCGAGAGCATGCCCATTGTCAGTGAGCCAAGCGCCGTAAACCAGGCAAAGGCAGCCGCGAGCACCAACGCGCCAACTATCCCGAACAGATGCGGAACCGGTTCCAGCTGCGGGAAACCGGGGAGCGATTCCTTGAACCTTTCCAGGGACTTCGGGTTGCTCTGTTCCATCTTCTCAAGGTAACCCTTGGCAGGCTCCTTCAGCGCTTCATGCATGTCGAGTCCGGAAGCAATCTCGTAGAACGACGGTTCCGCAATGACCTGCGTGTCGCCACACGATACCGTCATAAGCGGCATCAGCAACCCGAGAAGGGCCAGCAGGTAGGGAACCGAGATAATCTTCCGGAATAGCTTGAATCGCTTGTCGCTCTTGAGTTCTTCAGCGGCCGTCGCCATTAGCGTCCCTCAAAAAGTTTCTTCGGGAATACGCAGCGGAACCCGATGGCGTCGGACCAGTAGCGCGGATCTTCGTCATCGCTTTCCGTCAGGTTCTGCATCGATTCCTTGTCCTTCCAGGAACCGCCCTTGTAGACCTTGGTCGAACCCATCATCGCACCTGTCGGGTTAGAGGATTCCACCCAAAACGAGAACATGAAGTACTTGTCGCGGGTCCATTCGGCAACGTTTCCGGACATGTCGTAGATGCCCCATGCGTTCGGCTTCTTCGATGCGATAGGCTGCGGGCCGTAGGCAGGGCTCTTCTTGCCCATCTTGTACGAATTCTCGCGGTAGATGGCGTAATCGCCGACATCGCCGTCCTCGTCCAGGACCCAGATGGCGCCTTCGTTATTGTCGGCACGACCGGCAAATTCCCACTGGGCTTCCGTCGGCAGGTCACCGCCAAGCATCTTGCATGTAGCACGAGCATCATCCCACGTGATATTGTGGACCGGCTTCGAAGGATTCTTGTAGACAGAGCGGTTCTTGATATGCTTGGTCGTATCCGGTTCGCGGAGCATGGTCTGGTCGAAAAGCTGCTGGCTCATCTCGGTCGTCATGATAGCGAACGGGGACATCTTGACTACGCGGCCCTTGTAGCGGAAGGAACCCGAATCAATCAGAGCGACCGCGCCGTAGGTGTTGTCGCGGATAATGCGCGGAATGCTCATCTTGCTGAAGCCCGGCATATCGACATCCTTCGCATAGACGGTATCGTTCTTCTGCTGCGCGGCGACAGCCTTCGCCTTCGCTTCGGCGGCGGTCTTCTGCTGGAGAGCAATATCGTCCGCATCATACTGGTTCAGCCATTCCTGCACCTCCGGTTCGTCCACGATATATTCCGGCAAGATGAAGTCGCCCAGTCCCACCAGGTTCTGGCCATTGTATTCGAACTCGATGCGAGTGTAGCGGTAATGGTGGCGGCCAGTAATCACGCCGTCCTTACGGATCCACACCGGCTTGTTCTGCTTGAGGCTTATAAACACCTTGACTTCGCCCGCATGGTTCTGGAAGAGGGAATAGAGACTGTCAGCATTCATGCCCTTGGCCGTTCCCTTCCACATCACGTCGAAGCGCTGGCCATCCTGGCCGAACTTGAACTTGACTTCCTTCATGGGAGCCGACGCAGAATCGACGCCTTCCCCTTCGACCACCCTTTCACGGACAGGTTCAAAGGAAACAGGAGCCATCGTTCCACGGAGCGGGAGCGCCTGCAAGCTGTCGAGCTTTTTCTTGAAGGCCGTATTGATTTCGCTAACGCCCTTCATGTGGGAATTGCGCCACGCTTCTTTCGCCCTAAGACGCACGCCTTCATAAGCGGACCTGTAATTTTCATAAGTAGCATCGCCTTCGTAGAGGCCAACCGCCACAGCAGGCTTGACCTGGGGATAGCCCTTCGCAAAAGCGTTCGTATCCAGGATATCCACGACCTTCTGCAGTTCGGCGATGAACTTGTCATAGAGGATTTCCGTTTCTTCGAGGTTCTTGGCCGCCTTGACAGAAGCTTCATCCATCGAAAGTTCGACCTTCTTGTCGGCCTTGGAGGAATCAATCTTCATTAGCTTGGGCTGCATCACGAGAATTTCGCCGGACTTGACCGATCCGATATCCACCAACGGAAGAAAACCCGGGGCAGAGAATTCGAACACGTAGGCGCCTTCCTTGAGCGGATAAATTGCCTTCGGAAGCTTTTTCAACGGAGCCTCTTCGAATGCGGACTCGAGCCCCTTCACATCGCTCTTGAAGACCACGACACCGGGCAAGGCAGTCTCATTCAGAATCTGCCACTTGCCGTTCTTGATGAACAGGAGCTTCGGCACGCGGGGAGAATAAATGAAATACTTGTCGAAGTAGAGATCGTCCTCGTCCTGGAAAGCCTTCTTGTTCTGCGAAGCGTAGAAACGCATCTGGGCAACTTCGAAGGAGTTCAAATGCGCATCCTCGAGGCTAAAGGCGTGAAGTTTCTTGAAATTGTTGTAGTTCAGCTGCCCCGGAACCCACTGGTATTCCTTCGGACCCTTCTTGTGCCTCCAGTAGAGGGTATTTGTCTTCAGCGGGAAGACCGGCTTCTGCGAAACGAGGGACGGCCCCTTCATCTCGACAGCCATGTTCGCAATGGGATCAACCACGCTTCCGGTCGTAAACTGGTTCGGTGCGACCTTGAAATTCTTGTCGGCATCGGCAAAAGAAAGCGCCGGGACCAACAGCAATAGAGGCAGCAAACGGGCAAAGGACATAACTTCTCCTGTTAATTACTCACGGCTACAGAAAAAACCATAGCCCAACCATATTTAAAGATAACATCTTTGTAAGGACTTTGTTCGTGATTATTGGTTGTTTTTGCCCATTTCGAGCAAATATCCGCCCTTTTCGCCACCGACGGGCCCGAGTTCCACCTTCCAGTCGGCGAGGCGGATAATGTCCGGGTGGTGTTCGATGACAATAATGGTATCGCCACGGGCCGAAAGCTTGCGCAACATGTTCCAGAGGATCTGAATGTCCTTGAGGTGGAGCCCTGTAGTCGGTTCGTCGAGCAGGTAGACCATTTCCTGGGCAGGCTTGCGGGCAAGTTCCGCCGCCAACTTGAGGCGCTGGGATTCGCCGCCGCTGAGCGTGGTGACGGACTGGCCGAGTTTCACGTACGGGAGACCCACATCGCGCAGGCATTCCAGTTTCGGGAGAATTTTAGGCTGGTCCTTGAAGAATTCGCAGGCTTCGGCCACGCGCATGTCGAGCACATCGGCGATATTCTTGCCCTTGAAAGTAACGGTGAGGGTTTCCTGGTTGTAGCGTTTGCCACCGCAGACATCGCAGACTTCCCACACATCCGAAAGGAAGTGCATTTCCACCGAAATGGCACCGCGGCCTTCGCAGGCCTCGCAGCGACCGCGAGCCAAGTTGTAACTGAAGCGGCCATAGTCGAAGCCCTTCAACTTGGCTTGCGGCAGTTTGGCGAAAAGCCTACGGATTTCGTCAAACACGCCCGTGAAACTCGCGGGCGTGCTGCGAGGCGTCCCTGAAATCGGGCTTTGGTCCACCAGCAACACTTCGCCGCTCTGTTTTTTGCGGCCGCGGGCCTGGAACTTCTTCTTGAGCCGCGGGTAGATTTCGTCCATGACCATGGAGCTCTTGCCCGAACCCGAAACACCGCAGACCACGCTAATGGCTCCCTTCGGGAACTTTACAGACAAATTCTTAAGGTTGTTATGATTCAGTTTTTCGAATTCGTAGAATTCCGTGGAATCGGTAATAGGTTTTGCCGCGATCTCGTTTGCCATCGGGATGGTGTGCGTCAAATACTTGACCGTTTCGCTGCGCGGGAACTGCTGCAAGGCATACGGCTTGGAAAGCTGTTCCGGAGAACCTTCGGCGACGACCTCGCCACCGAACTCTCCCGCCGCCGGACCCATATCGATAATATGGTCCGCCGCCTGCATCATCTTCATGTCATGTTCCACAACGACAAGCGTATTACCGAGGTCGCGCAGGCGGTAAAGCGTATCGAGCAACATGGCGGTATCGCTTTCGTGCAGGCCCACCGTAGGTTCGTCAAGCACATAGAGCACGCCTTCGAGGCCGCTACCGATCTGGCTTGCGAGGCGAATGCGCTGCGATTCACCGCCACTGAGCGTGTCGCCCGCGCGGTCAAGGCCGATGTAGCCGAGCCCCACGCCCTTGAGGAAGTTGAGACGTCCGACAATTTCGCGGAGCAAAGGTTCGGCGACCGTCATCTTGCCATCGGGATTTTTGTCTTTTCCGAAATTGTCGCGTTTGAAGTTTTCGTTGCTGAACCATTCGAGCGCCTGGGCGATGCTCATGTGGTTCACATCCATAATGTTCTTGTCGCCGATGCGAACCGCAAGGTATTCGGGTTTGAGGCGTTCGCCGTGACAATCCGGGCAAACTTCGCCATCTTTAAAGTGACCGAGGCCAAGGCAGGTTTCGCAAGCGCCCCAGTGCGTGTTGAAACTGAAGTGTTTCGGGTTCAACGCCGAATCCATGTACCAGCCGCAATCGGGGCAGCCCGGCTTTTCGGAGCAGGCCAAGCGACCGCCCTTTTCATCTTCCACGTAGAGAATTCCGTTGCCGTCGCGGTAGCCGCGTTCAAAGGCTTCTACCAGGCGGGCACGGTTTTCTTCCTTGACCACCACCGTATCGACCACAGCGAACAACTGTTTTTCGCGGGTCGGAATCTTCGGCAGCGGAAGTTCCTCCAGTTTATTGCCGAGGTAAACCTTGCGGTAGCCCTTCTCAGTGAGGATTTTCGAAAGTTTGAGCACATCCTTGATTTCGAACGGAGCAAGCACAGTGACTTTCTTATTCAAGTCGCGGTCGAAGGCGTATTGCATCAGGTCGCCCGCGCTGTACGAAGACACAGGCTTCCCGCATTTTAAACAATGCGGGGTGCCGACCCTCGCCCAGAAAATGCGGAAGTAGTCATAAATTTCGGTGAGGGTCGCCACCGTACTGCGCGGGCTCTTGCTCGCACTCTTCTGGTCAATCGCAATCGCAGGAGCCAAGCCCGAAATGGAATCGATGCTCCCGTGGTCAGGACGACCCAAGAAGCGGCGGGCGTAAGTGCTCAAGGTTTCCACAAAGCGTCGCTGGCCTTCGCTAAAGAGCGTATGGAAAGCAAGGCTCGATTTGCCGGAACCCGACACGCCTGTGACCACCGTGAGCTTGTGGCGTGGAATCGTCACGTCGATGTTCTTCAGGTTATGCTTGCGGGCGCCATGCACCTCGATATCGAGCGACAAGTCTTCGCCGCCCTTGAGCGTGCGGTCAAAATGCTGATTTTCGCCATGCTTTTTCGCAAGCACCGGCGCGAGATAGCGGCCCGTCTCGGACTTCTTGCTCTTCGCAATCTGTTCCGGCGTTCCCGTCGCAATCACGCGACCACCATGAATGCCTGCATCCGGGCCCAAGTCGATAATCCAGTCGGCGCACTTGATCACGTCCAAATTGTGTTCGATAATCACGACGCTGTTGCCGAGGCTACGCAGACGATTCAGGCAATCCATGAGCTTGCGGATATCTTCGAAATGCAAGCCCGTCGTCGGTTCGTCGAGCAGGTAAAGCGTCTTGCCGGTACCCGGGCGACGCAGTTCAGAAGCAATTTTAATGCGCTGCGCCTCTCCCCCGCTCAGCGTTGTCGAAGGCTGGCCCAAAGTAAGGTAGCCGAGACCCACTTCCACAAGCAAATTCAGCGGTTCTGCAATCTTCGGGATGTCCTTGAAGAATTCCGCCGCATCGGCAATGCTCATATCGAGAATTTCGGAGACGTTCTTGCCCTTATAATAGACTTCGCGCGTTGCATCGTTAAAGCGCTTGCCGCCGCACACATCGCAAGTCACCTGCACGCTGGGCAAAATGTGCATATCCACAATTTTCACGCCCGCGCCTTCGCAGGCATCGCAGCGGCCGCCCTTCACGTTAAAACTGAATCGGCTCTTGCTGTAACCGCGAATTTTGCTTTCCTCCATGCTCGCGAAAAGGTCGCGGATATCGTCCCAAATCTTGGTATACGTCGCCGGATTGCTTCGCGGCGTGCGGCCAATGGGCGTCTGGTCGATTTCAATCACCTTGTCGATGTTTTCGAGGCCTTCCAGATGGTCGAACTTGCCGACCGGTTCTTCGGAATTGTAGAACACGCGGGCCAGTTCGCGGCGCAAAATCTGATTAATCAGCGTACTCTTGCCGGAGCCCGAAACGCCCGTCACCACCGTGAGCGCACCATCGAGCGGGATTTCAACATCAATGTTCTTCAGGTTGTTTTCGGCGGCACCGCAAATCTTGAGTTTCGGCGTATTCTTGTCAATCTTCTTTCGCTTCTCGGGAATCTCGATTGCCTTACGGCCACTCAAATAAGCGCCCGTCAGCGACGCCTTGTTCTTCTCGAGTTCCTCGACGGTTCCAGCCGCAATCACGCGACCGCCTTCCACGCCGGCACCCGGCCCCACGTCAATCACGCAGTCCGCATGGCGCATGGTGTCTTCGTCGTGTTCCACGATAATCAAGGAGTTGCCCTGCGCGCGCAAATGCTCCAGCATCCCGAGCAACTTATCGTTATCGCGCGGGTGGAGCCCGATGCTCGGCTCGTCAAGTACGTAAAGCACGCCCTGCAGGCCGGCGCCCACGGCGCTTGCAAGCCTGATTCGCTGCGCCTCGCCGCCACTCAAAGTAGAAGCCTTACGGTTAATCGTCAAATAACCGAGCCCCACCGCATTCAAGAAAGAAAGTCGCCCACGGATTTCCTTCAGAATTTCCTTGCCGATTCGCTTTTCCTTCTCGGACAAGTCGAGCTTGTTGAAAAATTCCACCGACTTCTCGACGGACCATTCCGTCATCTCGGTCAGGTTATGCCCGTGGAACGTGACCGCATTCGCCGTGCGGTTGATACGCGTGCCGTGGCATTCGGGGCAAACGCCTATCTGCATGTACTTGCGGAAGTGGTAGATGTGCCACATGTCCCACAATTCCTGCATGATGGGGATAATACCGCGCTCCGATTCGCTCGGCGTGCCGTACAGTACGGCATCCTGCTGTGCCTTCTTGAGCTTGTTCCACGGCGTATCGAGCGAAAAATGCATCTCGTTTGCGATGTTGCGCAAGTTGCGGCGGCCAAAGTCGCTAAAAATCAGCGTGCCGTCGTCCTTCTTGATGGTCGCGATGCAGCCTTCCTTAATCGATTTCGTCTTGTCCGGGATAATCAAGTCCAAGTCGAACTTGTAGCTTTCGCCCATACCCTTACAGGCGGGGCAGCGGCCCTTCGGGTCGTTAAAGCTGAAGAACCGCGGTTCCAGTTCCGGGATGGAGATGCCGCACTTGGGGCAAGCCAAGAGCGTTCCCTGCAAACGGTATTCTTCCTTGGCCGACGCATCCCCCGCACCTGCAGAACCGCCCGCCGACAGCAAGAAGCTCACCAACTTTCCGTCAGTCAACTTCAGCGCGCCTTCCAGCGCCTCACGCAAGCGGCTCATGTTCTTGCGTTCAAGCGTCAAGCGGTCAATCACGGCCTCGATGGTATGCTTCTCGTAACGCACGAGTGCCGGGACATCTTCCAAGCGGTAAATCGTGCCATCCACACGGGCTCGTACAAAGCCGTTTTCCTTGAGTTCGGCCAGTTCCTTGCGGTATTCGCCCTTGCGCTCCTGCACAATCGGCGCCATCACCGTAATCTGCTTGCCCTCATCGCTCACATACAAATTATCGACAATCTGGTCCACCGTCTGCGCCTGGATCACTCGCCCGCAATCGGGGCAATGCGGCACGCCCAAGCGCGCAAAAAGCAAGCGGTAATGGTCCAAGATTTCCACCACCGTACCCACCGTCGAACGCGGGTTTCGGTTCACCGTCTTCTGGTCAATCGAAATCGTCGGCGAAATGCCGCGCACGCTCTCCACCTCGGGGTGTTTCATGCGGCCGATAAACTGACGCGCATACGCCGAGAGCGACTCCACAAAACGGCGCTGGCCTTCCTGGAACACTGTATCGAAGGCAAGGCTCGACTTGCCCGAACCCGACACTCCGGTCACCACCACGATGGAATCGCGTGGAATAGAAAGGTTCACATGCCTAAGGTTATGTTCGTGCGCATCGCGGATTTCGATAGACTTGGTCATGCCCCAAATATAAAAAAAGACGGCCTAACCGTCTAATTTTTAGTGAACATTTGTGCAAAATTTCAATACAAAGCGACCTTTTTACGGAGCATCTACTTCAGCACAATCTTCTCGGTCAGTTCCAGATTGCCCTTGACCTTGAGCAGGTAGCTACCGGACTTTACGCCGCCGAAATCGATGTTCCCAGCGGCATAGCCACTACGGACCACGTTGCCCTGCATGTCGAAAAGTTTGTACTGCACGTTCTGCCCAAGTCCGTTCAAGGTCACCAATCGGCCCAACACAGAAATCGATGCAGACGAAACGGTTTTCAATCCGCTAAGTTTGGTGAAACATCCAGGACCACCACACGGCGGACATTGCGCATGTCCATCGCCATCGGACTTGCATCCGGATCCGGGCCAATAATCCTTAACTGTCTTTCCGCCCTTACAAGTCCCTTTGGGACCGACCTCGAAAATACGAAGTTCGCCATCCGCCACAGACGCACCGCCATCGATTTTAAACATGACAGACCGAGCGGCCTTGAACGCCTCCATGCAACTGGCAACTTTGTTAGAATCAGCAGCCCACGTCGGCTGAGCAAAATCCTCGATTGCCTTGTCAACCGTCGTCGGCTCTAAAGCCTTGGGAAGCTTCGCAAAACATGGGGTGTTGCCGGTTTTGTCTGTAATGACCTCAAGCCATACTTCCATATCTGAGGTATAAGTGGCACAAAGCCCCCCGATCGACGAAATGTCGAGCCCAGGGTCGCCCATTTGAACTATATTGAAGCCGAACTTGACGAAGTTGTAAGGATATTCTTCTGTTTGCCCCGTAGTTGTCGGGTCTTCCAGACGGTACTTGACAGCCAAGTAGCCGAGACTGTCAATCATCGGAGCGATCAACGAGCCGTTATAACCCGTGGTGTCGTACGGATACGCGATATAAGACCCACCATGGTCATTCTTGCGGTCATCAAGATCGTACCAATAGCTGCCAAGTATTCCTGGGTCATGCGAAAGATTTTCTGGATTAGGGGTACTTATCCACATTTCTGCATCAGTTCCATCGAACCAGATTTCAGGATTCACATACTCTGCAAACGCAAACGACGCTGCAACGGCCATACCAACAGTAAGAACTTTTGCTTTCATAGACTCCTCCGTCTCTAAGGATTGGTGATCCCAATACCATCCTTGCCGAAATATAACTTTCTTTTCGAATAAAAGAAATTTTTTTTCAAAAAAAACTTTCCGACTTGGAACATGCCCGACGGCCGGCCAAAAGTAATAAAATTGTAAGTTTTTTGACCTTAAGCGAACACTTCCCTATATTCTACATAATTCTATTATTAAGCATCTTTTCGAGGATCTATGAAACTGAGCAAGTACCCCAGCGTCTTCGCGTTCCTGTTGTTCGTCTTTTGCAGCATTTTTGTGCAGATGGGCCTGTTCGTCCACTTCCAGCGCTGGCTGTCATTCTCGTTCGAGGGGTCCGCGTTCTGGTGGCGCAGTATGTTACTCCAGGTCGCCATTTTTGCCCCGAGCATATTCATGATGCCCGCGGCAAGCTACTTCGCAGGCCACTTCCACAAGGGTCGCGTGATGGCATGGTCATCCGTGGGGATGCTGGCCTCCGTCATTGCCATTGTCGTGTGCTACGTGGCCGGCGCCGAATGGGTCGCCTACGGTCTTCTCGGCCTCTACGGCATTTTCCTCGCGGTACTGAGCCCCGCAAAGCTCGGCATCATGAAGGAGATGGTCGAAAGCGAAGACCTCGTAAAAATCAACTCCTGGTACATGGTGCTCTCCGTCCTCGGCACGGCGGGCGCGGCGTTCTTCGCCATGGGGCTTTCGGGCAGGCCCGATTCCCCCGTAAGCATTGACCTTACTCTCTGGATTTACCTTGGACTCAGCGTCGTCGCGACCATCGCCGGGTTCTGCATCCGCGTCGGAGCACACCACGATTCGCTCAAGCTTCGTTCCCCGATGCGCAACTTCTCCGCCACCTGGAGCCACCCCATCGTGCGCCTTTCCATCCTCGGGCTTTCCGCGTTCTGGGGCGTGACGCAGATATTCCTCATCCTCATCCAGAACATGACCGACATGCTCAACACGGCGGTCATTCCCATCTCGATGTTCATCGTCACGCTGGGCTACGTCATCGGCGCCCTGTCGGCAAGCTGGGCATCCAAGGGATTCGTCGAGACCGGATTCATCCCCTTCTCGGCCGCCGTATCGGCTGGCACGATGGTCGCACTACCCTTCGTACACAACGACTGGCTCCAGGGCATCCTCTACGGCATCATCGGATTCTGCGCCGGCTCCGCATTCGTCATCCTCCGCACGGTCATCCAGAGTTTCACGCGTCCCGACACAGCAGGCCGCATCCATGCCGTCGCCAACTGCATCCAGATGGCGTTCCTCGTGCTCATCATGGGCGGGCAGACACTATTACTCATCTTTACGCCAATAACGGTCGACCACTGCTTCATGATCCTCGCGGTCATCCTGGCGCTGACCTTCATCACGAACCTCAGGCAGACCCCGATGGCCCTGCTGCGCGCGGCACTGCGATTCGCATTCGCTTTCGTATTCCGCTACCGCGTCAAGGTGATGGGCGTGCAGAACATCCCCGAGACGGGCCCCCTCCTCCTGGTGGGGCCGCACTTCAGTTTTATCGACTGGGCCGTACTCCAGATGTCGAGCCCAAGGCCGCTCCGCATCGCAAGCAACAGAAACACGTTCGCCGACTGGTACCTGCGCTGGCTTTCGCACGGAAAATTCGTCATCGACATCAACAGGCGCGACCCGGCCCCCGCCATGGAAGAAATCCGCAAGGCGCTCCTGAATGGCGAAGCTGTCGTCATCTTCCCCGAGGGCGAAGTCTCGAAAACTCCCTTCGTTTCGACATTCTCCCTCGACTACTCCAAGGCAATCGAGGGTACAGGCGCCCAGATTGTGCCGTTCTACATCCAAGGGCTCTGGGGCAGCCGCTACAGCCAAGCCTCCGAATGCGTCAACCGTCCGCAATCCTTCAACCGCGTCATCAGCGTCGGATTCGGGAAGCCGCTCCCCACAGACGCCAGCGAGAAGCAAATCCGCAAAGACCTGCAGTTCCTCGCCACCGACATCTGGAACATGGCGATGGACCACTCCGAATCGATTGTCCCGCTCTGGTTCAAGGCCATGCGCAAACGCCGCAGCCGAGTCATCCTTATCGACCCCGCAGGCAACCACGTGAGCGGCTACGGAATGATTCGCCTCTGCCACTACTTCGGCAAGAAAATCCGCTCCGTCGCAAGGAACGACCAGAACGTGGGATTCATGCTCGCGACCAGCCGCGACGCGGCACTCGGCATCATGTCCATCCTGGGCGCCGGAAAGACCAGCGTGAACCTCAACTATTCCTCCCCCGTCGACACCATCCTCGGCTGCATCGAGAAGGCCGATGTTTCCACGGTCGTCACGACACGCGCGTTCTACGAGAAAATCTGCGGCAGGAACCCCGCGTTCGGGCAAATTGCCGGGAAATGCAAAATGATCTACCTCGACGAGGAAGAAGCGAAGATTACCACGTTCGACCGTATCTTCTCAACGTTCATAGTCATCGCGACTCCCAAGCCCATCCTCCGCAGGCTCTGGTTCACTTCCGCCAAGCTTTCCGACGATGCAGTCATCCTCTTCAGTTCCGGTTCCGAAGGTTCGCCGAAGGGCGTGGAGCTCACGCACAAGAATGTCATCTCGAACGCGCAGCAGGGCGACCACATCATCAAGCTCCGCCGCACCGACGTAATGACGGCGCTCCTGCCCCTGTTCCATTCCTTCGGCTTCACGCTCACGTTCATGATGCCGCTTTTGGACGGCGTTCCCATGGTGCTCTGCCCCGACCCGACCGACATCAAGACGCTTGCCCGCGTGTGCGCCCAGTACAAGACGACCATCATGATGGGCACGCCCACGTTCCTCCGCGCCATCGTCGTGAGCCGCTGGGTCCACCCCATGTGCCTCGATTCGCTCCGCTACATCATCGCAGGTGCCGAAAAGCTCCGTCCCGAGATGCGCGAGACATTCAAGCTCAAGTTCGGAAAGGATATCTACGAAGGCTACGGCTGCACGGAACTCACGCCGCTTGCCACGCTCAATGCCCCGAACGCACTGCTCGACGACTTCCTCACCCTCGAAAAGTGCTGCGACCTGTCGAGCATCGGCATGGGAGTCCCGGGTTCCATCGCGGCAATCATCGACCCCGAGACCAACGAGTTCATGCCGCAAGGCGAAGAGGGCATGCTTGTCGTGTCCGGCCCGCAGGTAATGAAGGGCTACCTCAAGGATCCGGAAAAGACGGATTCCGTCGTCATCGAGATCGACGGCAGACGCTGGTACAAGACGGGCGACAAGTGCAAGCTCACCCCCGACGGGTTCGTCCAGATTCTCGGCCGCTACAGCCGGTTCGCGAAACTCGGCGGCGAAATGATTTCGCTTACCGCCGTGGAGCTCCGCATTGCCGAATCGAAAATCCTCGACAACATGGAATTCGCCGTGACCGCCGTCCCCGATTCGGTGAAGGGCGAACGCATCGTGCTGCTCGTGAATGGCGACTGCGACGTCGAGGAAATCTCGCGCAGGCTGCGAAAGTCCGGAATTCCCCCGCTGATGCTGCCGGGTTCCGTATTCAATGTCGAAAGCATCCCCAAGCTCGGGAGCGGCAAGTGGGATTTCAACGGCATGAAGAAACTCGCCACCGAGCTCGTGGAAAACAGGAACAAATAGCCAGTAGACGAATCTATCGCCAAATCTGCATCAAAATGCGATTTTTGAGGCATCCACACTTGACGGAAGCGCACTTATAAGATATATTTGGCATCACTTACGGGGATATAGCTCAGTTGGTAGAGCGACAGGTTCGCAATCTGTAGGTCATGGGTTCGACTCCCACTATCTCCATGAAAAGAGGACGGTTCATCCGCCCTCTTTTCTTTTCCCCAAAATCAGCATCAAATGCTGCGCTAGATGTCGAATTTCACCCCGAGTTTCACTTCGTTCACGAGGCTGTTGTCGGGGAAATAGTTCTTGAGGCTGTTGGGAAGCCAGTAATGCAGGTAGAGCTGCTCGAAGCCAACGTAAAACGTGAAAATGTTCGGGTTCCATCCGAGCGAAAGGCCCCACGAGACAGAGAACTTGCGCATCTTCTCGTATTCGCTAGACGCGCCATCCACCAGGAACGCGTACAGCAGGTTCATCTTGGATTCCAGGGAAAGCCTGTTCCGGAACCGGTACGAAATCTTCGAGCGGACCGTAGGGCCAATCCAACGGCTCATACGGTATTCCATTTCCACATCGGAAGTTTCCGCCTGCGCCATCTGTTCTAGCCAGTCGGCGTAGGCAGCATCCATATACGATTGCAGGATGCCATTCCTGGAATCGGCGCAGACTTCCTCGCCATGGTCCCTGACGCACTCCCCCCAGAAATCCGTAAAGGGGGGCATCGTCCCGGGAGGCATGCTTCCGTCGACGCACATTCCGAATTCGTTCCGCTCGCAATCTTCCGAGAGATTGTCGACATAGCCGATGACATCGGCGAGGGAATCGGCCTCGTATTTAACACCCGCATAGACCTGGCCGTTCAGACCCAGCGGCACAGTCCGGTGCCACGTCGCATAGACGGCCGCAGTCGTATTCCCGCCCCAACGGGTATAGCCCCAAATCGCGGCTCCGATACGCTGTTTCTCGAAGCGTTTCGCATCGAACTCGAACCATAGGAACGCGGCGGGTTCAAACTTGTCCATGTCGTAGATGTTGTATTCCATGCCAACATCGAGCATGAGGCTTTCCCCAACAAGGGAATACTCAATCCCGGGCACCAGCATCCAGGTACAAGTGTCCAGCACGGGGACGTTGTCCGCAAAAATGCAGTCCATCGCAAAAGAGAGGCCAAAGGAGTGGATCCAGTCGCCCACGTTCCAGTCCAAGAACGCGTTCAGCGTCAGGTAAGCATCTCCGCCATATCGGGCGCTCGAATCCGAAGCGGAAAAATCATCGTAGCGCAGGGCATAGCCGCCCACATCGCCCTGAAGACGGAACGAGACCGAACTGCCGTCACGGGAGATTCCCAGGGCATCGTAGTATTCGTTCACAATTTCGCGGATTTCGTCGGTATATTCGCCGCCGATATCGATGGCGCGTTCAAACAACGAAAGGGAGCCGGAAACATCCCCGGCTTCTTCTGCCTTCAACGCCTGATAGTAAACCTCCTCCTGGGTCTCGGCCAAGAGGACAGACGAAAGCAATAGTATCAGTACTACTGCGATTTTATTCATTTCGGAGGCATCGGACCCCAGCCCCACCAAGGAAATGGCATGAAGCCGGGATTGCCCCGCATCGGATTCATTTCGGGAGAATCAGCGCGTTCCGGACGTTCAGCCTCCGGACGACGCTCGCGAGGCTCTTTTTGATGCTTTTTCCCTTCGAAGTGAGACTCTTCGTTCCGATTTTTCGAAACCTTCTGACGTATATCCTGCTTCTCGACGTTGGAACTTTCCCTCAACCTGGAGAGGATCTGTTCCCTCGCCTGCTTTCTTTCTGCACGTAGCTTTTGCCAGTCTGCACTTTCCTTAGCGCCCAAATCCGGGGTTCCTTGCGAAACTTCCGTCTTTTCGGCAGGGGTCGGAATGCTGGACTCCGGAGCAGCAAGGCCATCACGGGCGAACGAGAGCGCCGCCGCGATGAGAACCATTGATATGAAAGTCAAGCGTTTCATACTCTTCCTACTGCAAAAACCGTGCCAACATCCCTTTAGGCTTTCTTTCTAGGTTTTTTAGCCACCTATCGTCAATAATATAGATAAAATGCATCCAAAAGCAAAGTAAAAATTGATACCCATTGTCCCACCGGGTTCAAAAGTCCCGTTTTTCCAAATTACGCATCAGTTCCGGAAATCCTCTTTCTTGATACCCAGGCGCTCCATCACCTCGCGAAGCACCTTGCGGTCAATCCCGAGGATCGTGGCCGCCAGCGTGAGGTTCGCGTTGCTGTCCCGCAGGGCCCTAGAAATGACGTCGCGTTCCACGGCCTCGCGGGCTTCCTTGAGCGTGCGGGGACTTTCCTTCGTCTGCTCCTGCAGGTCGTCGAGTCCCAGATCCTTGGGCTGGATGACCCCGTGGACCGCCTGGACAAGCGCCTTCTGGATGCGGTTCTCGAGTTCGCGGACGTTTCCCGGCCAATGGTAGCCGAGCAGCGCCTTCTCGGAATTGCGGCTTAGCTTGAACTTTCCGCGACCGTATTCAGCGCCATACCTGCGAATAAATTCTTCGGCCAGGAGAACCACGTCCTGTCCGCGTTCACGCAGGGGCGGAATCGAGAGGGGCATCACCTGGATACGGAAGTAGAGGTCCTCGCGGAACTTCTTTTCGCGCACGGCCTCTTCCAGGTCCACATGTGTCGCGGAGATGACGCGCACGTTCACCGGGATTTCGCGGTTATCGCCCACGCGCGTGATATGCTTTTCCTGCAGCACGCGCAACAGTTTCACCTGCATGTTCAGCGGCAGGTCGCCGATTTCGTCGAGGAATATGGTGCCGCCGTCGGCTTCCTCGAAAAAGCCCTTGCGAGAATCGATGGCACCCGTGAACGAGCCCTTCGCATGCCCAAACAGGAGCGATTCGATCAGGTGTTCCGGGATGGCGCCGCAATTCACCGCAATGAACGGGCGTTCGGCGCGCGGGCTCTGCCTGTGGATGAACCTCGCGAAAACTTCCTTGCCCGTGCCCGTCTCGCCACGGATAATCACCGGGAGCGGGAGCGGTGCGAGCTTTTCGGCCAAGGCGACTAGTTCGGACATCGCCGGGCTCGAATACACGATTCCATCCTTGCGGACAACGTTCTTCAAAACGTCCAGGGATTCCTTGTCGCGCAGGCGGTCGTAGGCCGCAAACGCAAACTTTTCACAGACAGCGACAAACGAATCAAACAGTTCGCTGTCTTCATCGGTAAAGGGTTCCTTGCGGGCGGCGCGCTGCAAGTAGAGGTAGCCCGATTCGCTATCGGGAGTGCGGAAAGGCGACACCATGATGCTCGTGAGCTGGTTCTGCACAATCGACTTCGAGAGGTCCGCCCCATCGTCGTCGAGCTGGTTCCACACCACCGCCTTGCCTTCGCTTTTGGCCTGTTTCACCGCCGAGATAGAAATGGATACCTGTTCCGGATTCGAGAAGTGGAGCGGAGAATCGCCGGCGATTTCGAGGACACCGGCATCCGCGTGCAGCACGCCCTTCGCGACCGAAAGTATCTTCGGGAAGAGCTCTTCCGGCTTGTCCTCGTCGAGAAGCGTCTTCACCACATCCAGCATTTTCTCTGTTGCAAGCATCGATTCCGATTTCATAAACATCCTTTCCTTATTCTTCGCCGTCATTCGTTCCCGGAACCGGCAAGGATTCCAAGACAGCCTCGGGCATCTTTTCGAAAGGTTCCGGGGATTCCGCTTCCGGAACCTCGGTCTCAAGAGCCCTCGACTTTTCAAGCATCCGCTTGCCCGTTTCGTCTACGGAATTACCCGCAGGCAACAGCAGCAAGAACAGAGCCATTACAGACAATATAAGAACAATCGCAGCAAGAAGCAGCGCAACTCGCCGACGCCCTGTGCGTTTGGTCACGGCAAACGCTACAGGCAAATCGCACGTTTCACCTCTATTGCAACAATTCGTTCCGATTTTTGATTCGACCGAAGCCATGAACGCCTTGCGGGTAGAATTCCAGACAACCTCGCCGCCGCATTCGGCATCGAAAGCGATTTCGAGAAGTTCGTCGAGTTCGTCGAAATCTTCCACGCGGTCTTCGGGACTAGAACGGAGCAGTCCCTTCCACAGAGGTTCGAGCCTCGCTAATGTTTCTGCGCCCACGCCCTTCGCATAAAGCAAAGTCGTCGGGTCGAGACCATCCGCAGAATTCGCGGCAGCCGCATACGCGTCGAATTTTTCCGCCGAAAGCAGCGGTTCCCCCGCGAGCCAGCAATACAGGAGCATGCCCAGGCTGTAGAGGTCGCTCTTTTCCGTGGCGGGCTTCCCCTGAAAGCGTTCCGGAGCGGCAAAGGCGGGAGCACCGGGACCGACTATTCCGCAGTCGATAACGACGGGTTCGCCGTCGCGACCGAAAATCACGTTCGAGGGGTTCAGGTCGCCATGATGGACACCCTGCCTTGCAAGGTCCGAAAGGGTCCGCGTCACCTTCCGCAAGGAATAGAGCGCGACCGCAGGCGGCAGCGGCGCGACGGCATCCGATTCCGCGCCTTCGATAAATTCGTAGACCAGGTAGGCTCGACCCTCGCGCACCCCCGATTCAAAAATCCTGTAGGCACCGGGGAAACGGCCACGCAGCAGGACTTCGACCGAGCGACTGTCGATGCGGACGCCTTCCGCATACCACTTCAGGACAAAAGAACGTCCGCCGGAATTAAACTTGTAAATCCGGGCCTCGCCGCCTTCGTGCAGGAGGGTGCATCCGCAAGCATCGTCGAGTACGCTCATAGTTCCCCGGATTGGACCATGGCCTTGAGGGAATCCTCGGCGACACGCGTCCAGCGTGCAAGAGCGGCATCCTTAGGCAGGGCCTCGTGCCCCATCGACCAGATATCCCAGGCCGATTCCACATCGTGCTCTTCCCAGTAGATATTTCCGAGGTTCAGGTACGCAGACGCGAATTTCGGTTCCTTCGTCACGATGTAAACGTAAATCTTTTTGGCTTCCTCCACGCGGCCCTGGTTTGCAAGAATCAGAGCCTTGAGGTTATAGCTGAAGTAGTTCGCCGTATCGAGCAGGATGGAATGGTCCAACAGCGGCAGCACGTTCGTGCGGGAATCCTCGGCAAGGGTCGCACGGGCAAGGTAGAAGAGTCCCGTCGAGTAAGCGGCGTCAATGCGGCCGCTGCTATCCACCTTCGAGAGGATGCGGAACTCGTTCACGGTACGTTCCCAGAGGTCGCGGGTCGATCCCTTGAGCCTCTCCTTGTCCTCGGCGATAGCGTAGTACGCAAGGGCCAGGCCGTAGCGGGCATCGCGGTCGGCGGGTTGCACGTCGAGCGCCTTCGAAAAGTTCAGGACGGCACGGTCATAGTCGCCGATGCGGAGCGCCTCATTCCCGCGCTTCACGTCATCTTCGACGCATGCACAAAAACAGACTGCGATAGCCAATACCGCAATCAGACGTCCCAACTGTAGAAAACGCCCTGTCATACCCCCAAAATACATTAAAATTTCGGATTTTTTCGATTTTTCTAAAAAAAAAACGCCCGTAAACAAAGTTTTTCGGCAATTCCATAGAAAAAAAGAAATCCCCGCCGCAAAAGGCAGGGATTCCGAAACATTTTCAAAGTAGAATTACTTTTCGATGTCGTACTGAGCAACGAGGTTGCCTTCAGCGTCGAGAGCGCGGACGACGTTTTCGTCGCGCTGGAGCGTGAGGTTAGCCTTTTCGCCAGCAGCGGTGGTCACTTCGACAGACATCGTGCCATCGGCGTTCTTCACAGCGGCGATGGAGTTGCCCTGAGCATCCTGCTCGAAGTAGGAGTCACCAGCAGCGAGCGGGTTGGAGCCAGTCCAGAATTCGACAGTGTTGAGGACGAGGCCGTCGATGAGGCCCAAGCAAATCCAGTAAACACCGAAGATGTTGAGGATGAAGTGAACGATGGAATTGAGCCACTTGTTACCAAGCGTGCCGTTCCACTTGTGAAGCTTTTCGAAGCAAGCGTTGCTGCCATAGCAGCCGGTGAGGGTGATGAGGCTTGCGCAAATGAGGGTAGCGATACCTTTTTTCATTTTATTTACTCCTTAAGGATTGAGTTCATCGTTTTTTACGACTATGGGAAAATATAACTAAAAAAACATCTTATTGCGGGAAAAATACGATATTTTTTTGCAACACTTTGACAAGCGTCACAGCGTCCGGAATGAGCGGAAAACGCTCCAACTTCTTGATATGAACCCATTTAGCATCATCGTAGCCCGAAAGCACCATGGAAAAATCGGGGCATTTTACCCTAAAGGCGTGCACCCGGACGCCCCGGGCGCAAACCGAATCAAAGGCCCCCAAACAGACAAATTTTTCCAAATTCAGCGAAAGTCGCTCAAAAAACGACCTTTCGAGGCTCTCTTCGAGGGTCTCCCCGGCATCGAGAACCGCGGTCGGAAACTCCCAGCGGCCCGCATAGGGCCCCCCTTGAACCCTCTTACAGATAAGGATATTTTCGCCGGACACGGCTATTCCACAAGCAACATGCATCTGCTCCCCTTTTTTCAATTTTTTGCCAAGGAAAATACAAATTATTTGTTATTTTGAAAAGGACTTTTATTCAAAATCACTTTTTTTGTCTTTTTGGGGTTCAGTCAAGGAGTTTTTATGTCATTTTTCACAAGGACGCTCGCCATCGCGGCAGCTCTTTCCGCATCCGCCGCTTTTGCCACCGACACGCTTTCGGTATGGATCATGCCCAACGGCGCCTCCCCGCAAGAAAAGCTGGAACAGCAGCTTGCCAAGTTCACCGAGGAGACGCATCTCCCCGTCCAAGTCCAGGTTCTCGACTGGGGCGAGGCCTGGAACCGAATCGCATCCACCCTCGAGACAGGCAAGGGCGCACCCGACGTGCTGCAGCTCGGCACCTCGTGGATTCCCTATTTTGCCTCCCGAGGCGAAATCAAACCCCTCAACCCTTACCTGGGCAAGATTATGCCCGACAGGTTTGTCGCGGCAAGCTGGGGCACCACGCACATCGATGCCGACACCACCATCTATTCCGTTCCCTGGTTCATCGACATCCGCCCCGTCCTCGCCAACAAGCGGATTCTCAAAAAATACGGCATCGGGAAAGATGACATCGCCACCTACGAAGGCTTTTCTGCGGCAATCGCCAAGGTGAACCAGGGCAGGGAACTGCTCGAAGACGGAGCCAAAGTCCGCGGCTACGCCTTCCCCGGCAAGAGCGACTGGAACATTCCGCACAACTTCGCGCCCTGGGTCTGGAGCGAAGGCGGAGACTTCATCGCCAAAGACAACGACGGCAAGTGGCAGGCGAACATCCTCACCGAGCCCACGCTGAAGGGTATCGCCAAGTACCTGAACTTCATCCTCGACACTCTAGTCTCTAGCGAAACACTGCAACTCAACACGGCTCAAATCGCCCAGCAGTTCAACAACGGCGAACTCGCCTTCATCGTGAACACCGCCGAAATCGTGATGCAGACACGGTTCAACGGTTCCATGGGTGGCCTTTCGAATGCGCGTATCGGAGCGGACAGCGTCACCGTATTCCCCATCCCGAAGGGAGCTGCCGGAAGCATCAGCTTTGTCGGCGGATCGAACCTCGCCATCCCGGCAAAGAACAGCAATCCCAACGCACTCAAGCTGCTCCTGTACCTCACCAATGACGCAAACCTCGATGCCTACACCAAGCAAATCGGGTTTTTGCCCCCATCCAAGACGGTCCTAGAATCCTGGGCCGACGACGAAGCCTACGGCGAACTGGTCCACCTCCTCGAAAACGGTCGCACCTACACCGCCATTCCCGAATGGGGCGACATCGAGCAGGCGCTCGTCTCCATGTTCAGCGCCGTGTGGGAACTGCTCGAGATTCCCGCCCTCTTCTCCGAGGAAAAGCTCTACCAGACATTCAAGGACTACACCGACAACATCAACAACCGCCTAGGCTACACGCCCACGAAAACGATGACTTTCGCCGAATTCCAGGAAATCTGGAAAAGGGCCAAGCAAGCCGGCAAAAAGCAGGTATCCCCAAAGAACGACGCGAAAGACGGAAGCGGATTCAATCCCACGGTGTTCATTTTCTTTTTCGTCCTGATCATCAGTTTCCTGTTCTCGTACACGCGAAAAAGGAAGCAATAACCGATTTCCGCATGGATTAGGCCTATGAGCAAGACGAAGACAGCGAAAGTAACCAAGTTCTCGAAGAGTATCATTCTCAAGAGCATCTTGCTCTTGACTTTTGCGATGGTGCTCATCATCACTGGCGGCACCTACATCTCCTCGAGCAGGCAAATGCAATCGACCCTCGCAGGCGCATTCGAGACAAACTACGTGCAGCTCCAGCAGATGGCGACCGTTGTCCACAACGAACTCCTGCAGTTCGGCAACCAGCTTTCGCTGCTCGCAAAGACATCCGAAATCCGCAGCATGGATCCGACTGTATCGGCCGGCTACCTCAAGAGCTACAACATCTCGCCGCTGTTCACTTCGGGCGAGCGCGTTTCGCTGTTCGACCGCAAGGACAGCCTCATCAGCGACAATTCCATGGTGGGCGCAACCGCCGTCGCCAAATACCCTGTCGATCTTTCGAAGCTCACCCCGCACCGCATCCACGTGTCCCGCTGGTACCGCGATCCCGACAACATGAAGCCCAAGTGCGCCTTCGCGACCGTCGTCGCCGATGCCGCCAAGGGAAACGGCAGCCTCGTCGCCAGTTTCTCGGCGCAAAGGCTCTGGAAGCTACTTGCCGAAAACAAGGTCGGCAAGAATGGCTACTTCGTCGCCATCAACGGCCAGGGCGAAATCCTTTACCATCCCGACCTCGAAACCTGGCTCGACGGGCACCACAAGATTTCGGAGCTCGGAATCGAGGCTTTCGACCCGAAGACCTTCGAGATATCGACAGCCACGTTCCTCAGGCTCAAGGACGGCGAGTCCTACCTTTCGACATACCACTATGACGCCACCTACGACATCGGGCTTCTTTCTCTGCTACCCAAGGCTGAAATCGACGCGCAGGTGACATCCATCAGGCTTTCGAGCCTCATCATCCTCGCCGCAAGCTTCATCGCAATCTTGCTCATCGCCTTCTGGATGTACCGGACACTCGCCGTCCCGATGAAAAAGCTCATCGTCCACACCATCAAGATTGCGAACGGCGACCTTTCTAGCGAGGACATCGACCTCGGCAACCGGCAAGACGAAATCGGCATCCTCACCAAGCATTTCAACGACATGAGCCGGACCATCAACCGCCAAATTCACGAACTGAACGCTCACCGCGAACTGCTCGAACAGGAGGTCCAGGCCCGGACCAAGGAACTGGAAGAGGCGAACAAGAAACTCGACCTGATTTCGAGGACCGACGAACTCACCGGGCTTCCGAACCGGCGCGACATGCTGCGAACCATCGACAACGAAATAGGACGCGTGGCAAGAACCCGCAAGTCGTTCTGCTTCATCTTTATCGACATAGACCACTTCAAGGAGGTGAACGACACTTACGGGCACGCCTGTGGCGACGAAGTGCTAAAAGCCGTATCGCACACCATCCGCGGGATGCTCCGCAAGTACGACGTCATCGCGCGCTACGGAGGCGAAGAATTCCTCACGCTGCTTCCCGAGACCGACCTTGCCGGAGCGGCCATCGTTGCCGAACGCTTCCGCAAGAAAATCGAGAACATGACCGTCGAATACGGGAAACTCTCCATCAAGGTGACCATCACGCTCGGAGTCGCGCAGTTCGATTCCGCCCTCGGCGCCGACAAGAGCATCCAGATGGCAGACAAGGCCCTGTACGAAGGCAAGGAGAGCGGCCGCAACAGGGTGGTGCTCTGGCAACCCGAAAAAGACGCAGCAAACGCCGCCAAGCAACACGAGCAAAACGCCTAAAGCAAAAAAGCAACAAAAAAGCCCGCCAGTTCAAAACTAGCGGGCTTTTCATCGGGATGACTGAATTCGAATCAGCGACCTCTTGAACCCCATTCAAGCGCTCTACCAGGCTGAGCTACATCCCGAGGTCTCTCGTAAGAGTATGCCAAAGTTAGTTAAACCTCGGCATTTTTTCAAGGCAAAACAGCGAAAAAAGCGAAATTATCGCCAATTCGGGGCCGGACTACTCGTTCCAGTAGCCCACGATAAGCACTTCCGGAGTCGCCTTCGGATACTTCTTGCTCTTGAATGAAACAATCTTCCTGATGCTCTTCTGCTTTAATTCCCAGCCCTCGCGAGTGAGCCCCTTCGTCGAGAGAGTCACCTTGATTCCGGGAACCTTGCCGCCTTCCTTGATTTTGTCGAGCTTGTCGACATTGAGCATCACGGGTTTCGACTTCATTGCGAACTGCTTCGCCGATTCGGGCGAAAGTTCTATGTCAGGGCGGGCCTTCTTGTCGGTCTCCCACACGTAAAACGTCCACTCGCGCTTCTCGCCTGCCTTGTAGAAACCGGCATCGAAAAGTTTCTCGCCGAAGAACACGGGAGCCTTCACCACGCCGGAGAGCTTTGCCGTGTAAGGTTTGCCTCCCGCAGTCACCAGTACGACCGTCGGGTCAATTTTCCCTTCCATGCCAGCGAAGTCCATATCGAACTCGATGGTGACAGCCGCTTTCGGGGCAATTTTCTGCGGGAACTTGAAATTCGACATGCCGATGCCCTGTCCGAACACGTTTTCGAGCACAATCTCTGCACCCGTGGTGTTCGCGCCCTGCAGCACGTAGTGTTTCTGGTCGCCCTGGGCAACCTCGCCCATCGGGTAAACCTCGGGAACAAAGCGGATGGCCTCGTCGGCAAAGGAGGCTGTGGCAAAAGCGAGTGCCGCGATGAATGCCGGTTTAAAAATTCTTGAAATCATGGGCAAGAATATAGCAAATTCAACGCAGAGGCTGCCCGTGCGGAGAAGCAGGCTTTTGCGGGTGGAGATTGGGAGGGGAACGCGACTTTCGAAATAGCCACGAGGAGTCTGGAAATAGCCACGGGGCTCGAAAATAGCCGCCGGAGGGCTGAAAATAGGACTAAACGGCATCTTTTCGCCCATTTAGTCCTATCGCCACTTTGACTGCGACGACCTCGGTAGGACTAAACCACAATTTCACCCCCGTTTAGTCCTACCAACCTGCAACTTCAAAAAAATTTTCAACCTCTTTCAGCAAAAAATCAGAGGATTGCGGGGATTCTGCATACGAAAATGGAGGGAGGAGCGCCCGGAAATAGGACTAAACGGCATCTTTCCGCCCATTTAGTCCTATCACCTCTTTGACTGCGACGGCCTCGGTAGGACTAAACCACAATGTCACCCCCGTTTAGTCCTATTTTTCCAGGTAACGGCCCAACCACTGGTCTGCGGGCTCCATATTTTATACATTACACCCAACACCATTAATCTGAGGGGAAAAAATGGACAATCATATACCCGAGCTGATTTCCAGGGAATCGCTTTCGTTCCAGGTGGCTGCGCGCCTGCAGGAGTTGCAAGCCCTCCGCAGCGAAAAACAAAAGGCCCTAAGAAATGCACCCAAAGGGCGGCTTAGAATTTCAACAAGCAAGAGCGGCTATCCGCATTTTTACCTTGTAAACAACAGCAACCTCAACGGAGTTTACGTTCCCGAAAAAGAACTCCACAAGGTTCAGGCAGTCGCCCAAAGGGATTATAACAAGGCTATTCTATCGGCAGCAATACGTGAAATCGAATTGCTGGAAAAATTTGCCCTGAAATACAACGGCACCGAGATTGAGGATATCTACAACGCCCTAAATCCAGCCCGCAGGGGACTCGTCTCTCCGGCGATATTGCCCGATGCAAAATACGCCGAACTCTGGCGGAACCTCCCATACAAGGCAAAATCCTTCGCAGAAGACACTCCGGAAATTTATACCTCAAGAGGCGTGAGAGTCCGGTCGAAGTCCGAGGTCATCATTGCCGATTCTCTAGATAGTGAAGGAATTCCCTTCCGGTACGAATTCCCGCTTACAGTCAAGGGCATGGGCACACTGCATCCGGATTTCTATTGCTTGAACATTCACTCCCGCAAAGAACTTGTATGGGAACATTTCGGGCTGATGGACAATCCGGAATACGCTTCCAACGCAGTCAAGAAAATCGAGCACTACGACAAATCCGGCTATACGCTCGGCGAGAAACTCATCGCAACATTCGAAACATCGACCACCCCGCTTAACGCGAAACACGTGAGGAACGTCATTCGAAAATTTCTGAAGTAGTTTCACTTCAGTCGCGCCCTGAGCGAATCAATTTCATGCTGTTCCAAGCCAAGCGAGAGCAGGTACTTCTCGGTGGCGGCCGCCAAATCAGCATTCTCGAAATCCGAGATGTCGACTTCCTCCACCTTGTATGCATTCCGCATGAGCCTCACGATTATCGCCTGAATGAGTTCCGCCTGCTTCGCGGTCAAGGCGACCTGCTTGCCGCCTCTCACGCTGTAGAAATTCTTGTGCGTCGCAGCATAATCCGCCTTGATTTCTTCGGCGGTCGCTCCCATCAGGGCCTCTAGCACGGCAATCGTGTACCCGGTGCGGTCCATGCCGTACGTGCAGTGCCATAGGTACGGGCCATCATGTTCTACCATGTAGCGGAGCCCCTTCACGAAGCCCTCCTTGAACGGCGTGTTCGCAAAGCCCGGCAGCACATCAAGGTAAACAACGTTCTGCGTCGCATAATAGGACTGCGCAAAGCCGTTGTACGATTCCGCATATTCCTCGCTATTAGCAAGATTCACAAAGGTCTTGACTCCCGCGACCGCCGCAAGTGAATCCGCATACTTGTTGCGCCCAATCGAGGGGTCCACCGGGCTCGACGAGCGGTAAAGCCGACCCTCGCCCATTCCCGTCGTACGCACCATCCTGAAATTCGCAAAGTCCGCGACGGAAAGCTCCGGATACGCCTCAATGGAATAGGAAATTGCAAGTGAGTTCAAGTTTCCTAGATGTTCCGCATATCCGCCCTTCTCCTTCATCCGGATGGCAACTTCTATCGGGAATTCTGCACCACGCCCGAGACCAATGACCCCCGCCATCTGTCCATAACGGGCTTCAAGCTTGAGATAATTCAGTCCCGAGGAAACATACAAAAAAAATTCGCCCGGAAACACATCGCCATAGCTCGCAACCACAGGAACGTCCAGCGTATCGTACCCAGGCACCATTACTGAAACAACGTCCCCGTAATCGAACTTGGTCAAGAACGAATCCGCGACAATATCGATATTCAACGACCCAAAGGCAAACACCTCAAAAGTATCCGTCACAAGCGCCGTAACTGAAATCACACCCGAGGAATCAGAAAAACTTGACGAACTTACTGTAGAACTGGAAGAGACGGAACTTGACGAAACTACAAACGATGAACTCGAAAAGGTTTCTGACGAAGAATTTTCTTCCGAAACATCCGCAAAGGAACTATAAGAATTGCTACAGGCGACAAGGCCGAGAGCCATCACCAATACGAATGTCACGAGGCGTAAAAACTTATAGAGCATACCAAGCACAACTATACAATTTTTTACAAGGCTGTGCGAAGGCTCGCCCCAAAACAAGAGCGTCAGCGCGTTAAAGAACAAAGTAATCCGCACATTTCGGCGTAGCTTTCGACCACATTTTCAGGTTCAAGCGGGAGCAGGTTCACCGGCTTTCCAAACCCGCAGAACAGCGTAATGCAGTCGACTCCGGCGTTGCGAGCAGCAAGAATGTCGGGCTGGTCGTCACCCACCATGACCGTTTCGGCAGGAGCGACACCCGCGGATTCCATGATTTTCAAGAGACCCGCGGGGCTAGGCTTGCGTTCGGGCGTGGTGTCGCCGCAGAGCACGAATTCAAAGCGGTCGCGGAGCCCAAAATGTTCCAGCAACTTGAATGTCGGGCGCTCCGGCTTGTTGGTGAGCATGGCCACACGGGCAGTCGTACTGCGCAAGAATTCAACAACGCCCGGATTCGGGAGCGTGCGTTCGGTGCAGTGTTCCCAGTAAAAATCCGAATAGACCTTATGGACCATCTCGATGGTAACGCCCGTGCGAGCAACATTTTCAGGGAGAGCGGCCTCCCCCATACTACGCTCGATCAACTTCATAGAGCCGTTCCCAATAAAAGTCCGCACGCGCTGTTCGTCATGTTCCGGCAGGCCGAAATGGCGTAGCGCATAGTTCACCGCCACGGCAAGGTCGCCGAGGGTATTGAACAGCGTGCCGTCCAGGTCAAAAACAATCAGGGATTTATGGTGAAGCATGGCGGAGCCAAATTTAGGAATCTTTTTACCGCAAGAATTCCATTTCGACCAAGAAACGGTAAAAGCAAAGCGCCGACACGCCCAAGATGAACACAAGCACGATTACGAACTGCACCGGATGCTCGCGAAAACTGTAATCCGCCTTGCCGTAAGAGAACTGCCCGCGGACAATCGCACTTATGAAAAGCGCCAAAAAGATTAATGCTAGCAGAAGGGACATGAAATTTCGCGTTAACGGGATTTCAATAGTAGCTTATTATTTTCTTGGAGGCCGTCGTTGTCGAAGCGGACGGTGGGATTCTTGCCGCTCTTGTAGGCTTCTTCGCTCTCGAAAAGGGAGAGCGCCACGGAAACGCCAGGCTGGGTTGCAAGATTTGCCTCGCCCACCGGAACATCGCCGCTAAACGAGAATTCCTGCGAAGAGCCGTCCTTGAACGTACCCTTGGGAATGCGGACGGTTTTGCCCAACTGCGCAATGGCCGTACCTGTGCTATCCACAAATTCAGCAACCAAATACACATCGAAGAAACAGGGCGCCACGCCGGTGTTCTTGACGGTGATATTCAAAGTGTTCGTCGCAACATTGCCTGTAGCGGTGTCGGCGGCCGTAACCGTCTGCAGTTCCGCCTGCGTCACGGTAAAGTTGTACCCGATAACTTTGCTCATGGAATCGGCCAGCGCCTTGTTGTCCTTGTAGAAATAGTAACCGCAGTCGTTGTCCTGGTCCAACACGTAGTAGGTCAGGTGCGCCGTGGTAATCGCATCCACCCAGCGTTCCGCGGTCCACTTCTGGGTGCCTCCGGGAATCAGGTCGTCATTGGCCAGCATCGTCCTGTAACCGGCGATATTCTCGGCGATAGTCGGGAGGTTCGCGTTGTATGCCCGCAGCAAGGTATCGGGCCTGCCGGGAATGCCGATGAACCCGTCGTCGCGCTTGGTAATGCCGAGGTCGAGCGCATGCGTATAGACATCGCCAAAACCGTTGGAAGGCAGCACCAGCTGGGTCTTCTTGAACACGGACGCATAATAGTCCAGCATATCCTTCAGCACCGAGTCGGCGGGCATCACGCTCCCCAACATGTGCGAGGTGTGCCATTCGCCCCATTCGCCAAAAGTGCGGACATCGATGTATTCGATACGCGGGTCGCCGTCGTATTTTTCGGCCAGGGCCTTCGCAAACTCCTTCGCCGCCCAGATATAGATGGAATCGTCCCAGGCGGGAGCGTACGCATGGAAATCCGTCCCCCGCAAGTCAATCTGGATTTTCTTCGCACCCATCTCATAGACAAAGGGCGGAGTCCAGTCGTATTCTTCTTGGGGCGGGAAGTCGCTCTTGATAAACGATGGCGTGTACGGCAGCACGCGCAAGGCGTAAGTCATGTTGTGCTCGGCAAGTGCGTTCAGCAGTTTTTCCAGTTCCGTCCAGTCATAAACGCCCTTTGCGGGGTTCAGCTTGTTCCATTGCTGGTAACCGGAACCGTACGAAACCAGGTCCCACGCCCTGTTGTTCAAGGAACCGTAAGGGCCGTATTCGAATTCCGGAACAAACGTCCACGCGCCACCGGTCGGCACCGTGAATCCCTTGTGCGGGTTGGAAAGCGGCCCATCGAAACGCTTGAGCGTGTAAGTGATTTTGGTGGTGTCCGAGAATGTCGCAGAACCGGAGTCACCGCTGTTAGAGGATGTCTTTCCGGCCCCTGAGCCGGAATCACCATTTACACTGCTAGACGAAATTTCTGCCAACGAACTCGACTGCAAAACAGACGAAGACTGCGCGGCATCCGAGGAACTCGATTCTTCAACCGTACTGCTTTCGCCACCCTCGGGGCCGGAACTGCTCCCGTCATCGCCACAAGCGACGAACAGCGCCGCCGCGGTCACCAGAAAGAACTTCCCAAGGAATTTGCTGAAGGGTTTCGCCATAATTTAAGTATAGCAAAAATATTTTTGCGAACATCGGGGCATTACAGAATTCCCTGCAACTCCAGAATGACTCCTACGGAGGGCAGGGCTGTAGGCAGGTGGGTACCGTCCCCATTGGCTAGTATTATAATCAACTCAATCTGCGTATTTTAGAAAAACGAGACACCCCTTGCGTATCTCAAAAGTTTTTATTATATTAGAAAGCAGGACTTTTGATTAACGGTGGAGGTTTCTTGAAAGTTGAGTTTAGAGATAAGGATTTGGAACTTTGTGCTAGGGACGACGCGTACGCAATACGGAGAATGGGCAAAAAACGAGCCGTATGCTACAGAGCTCGAATCAACGCTTTGAAGGCAGTTGAAAATTTTTCCGACTTGTCCCTATTTCCGGGGCACTTTCACGAACTTGTGGGCAACCGCAAGGGCCAATGGGCTTGCGATCTTGATCAACCGTATAGATTGATTATTTGGGGAGCAGAGCCGGACAAGGCTATTGTTTGGGCTGAAGTTACCGAGGCCGAAGTCGTAGAAATTGTAGATTATCATAAATAGAGAGGAATAATATGGCAGAAGAAAAAGAACTCATTTTGTGGGGGACAACATCTCCGGGCGAAGTCCTTGAAGAAAAACTTCAGGAGATGGGCGTAGACATCAACGATTTTGCAGTTCGAATCGGTTACACCCCCAAAACAATGAACGAACTGCTCAAAGCCAAGTGCAGGGTAACGGTAGAAATGGCCTACAGCCTTGAGCTTGGAACAGGGATTCCCCAGTATTGTTGGCTCAACCTTCAAAAACAGTACGACGAAGACCTTTGGCGTGAAAAAATCAAAGAATCCCTCAAGAAAAGAGTTGGTTGGCGCAAGTTCTTCCCTATCGGAGAACTCAATCCGCGCACATGGATCAAGGACTTCAACAACAAAGAAGACGGCGTGTCGCCCATCCTCAAATTCTTCGGGGTGGCTAGCCCCAAGGCGTGGGAAAATTACTACTACAAGAACCGCCTGAAGGTGGCCTTCCGCATTTCGCTGGCCGAAACCGAAGACCCGTACGCGGCCTCCGTGTGGATGCGCCGCGGCGAAATCCTCGCCGACGAAATCAAGATGGAAAAGCAGAACGACAAGAAAGTGCGTTCCGCCATCAAGAAGGCGATGCCGCAATTCGTGGAACTGGCCAAAAACGACGTTGCCGCGTGGGAAGATTTACGCCGCAAGAAGGCATTGCCCAAGCCGAAGGTGGGCGAAGATTTTATTGACGACGGCATGCACAAGTTGCAGGAACTGGGTGCAAAACTCGGTATCAAGGTGCTCTACGCGCAGAACTTCAAGTCGGCGCCGATTCATGGCATGGCCCGCTGGTACAAGGACATCCCCGTCATCCAGCTTCACGACCGTTTCAAGGACCGCAACGCGTTCTGGTTCACGTTCTTCCACGAGCTCGGCCACATCGTGCTCCACGGCAAGAAGGACATCTTCATCAAGAACGTCTATTACGGCAACAAGAACCAGCAAAAGGACGACGAGGCAAACGCATTCGCGCAAAAATACATGGTGCAGGCAGGGCTAGAAGTCTAAAAATTCTATCTTTACCCGCATGAAAAAATACCACTTGGCCACATACGGCTGCCAGATGAACGAGTATGACTCGGCGATGATTGCCCAGGAGCTCGACATGTGCGGTTGCGTCGAGACGAGCAACCAGGAAGATGCCGACTTTATCATCGTGAACACCTGCAGCGTGCGCGAAAAGGCCGAGGAAACCGCCATCGTCAACATCAGCAAGCTCAAGTACTTGCGCAAGAAGAATCCCGATGTGAAAGTCGTGGTATGCGGTTGCATGGCAAAAAACCGCGGGCCGGAACTGATGAAACGCCTGCCTAACGTGAGCTACATCGTGGGCCCGGACCAGTACAAGAAAATTCCGGAGCTGTTGCTGGGCGATGCCAAAAGTCCGCTGCACCAGACGCACCACAAGATGTTTATCGACGAGGACCTGAGCGAGAACTACCTGGGCGAATACGCGAAACTCCAGAACGACTTCACCACCTTCGTCGCCATCCAGCGCGGTTGCAACAAGCGCTGTAGTTACTGTATTGTGCCGTATCTGCGCGGGCCGGAAAAGTACCGCGACATGGAAGACGTGCTTGCCGAAGTGCGCAAGGCGGCCGACAAGGGCATTACCGAGGTGACGCTCCTTGGCCAGACGGTGAACGCCTACAAGACGGAAGGTGGCAATTTTGCCGACCTGCTCACGAAGGTTTCTGAAATCGGTGGCATCCGCCGCATCCGCTTTACGAGCCCGCACCCGAGGCACTACACGAACGAGCTCATCGACGTGCTGCTGAACAACCCGAAGGTCTGCCACTACGCGCACATCCCCATCCAGAGCGGCTCCGACGCGATGCTCAAGAAGATGCGCCGCCAGCACAACATGGAGCAGTACCTCTCGATTATCGAGCAGCTGCGGAGCCACGACCCGTTCTACGGGATTTCGACGGACGTAATTTGCGGTTTCGTGGGCGAAACGGAAGAAGATTTCGAGCAGACGCTCAAGGCTTTTGAAACCTGCCAGTTCGACAGCGCCTTCATGTTCATCTACAGCCCGCGCAAGGGAACGGAATCGTACAAGGAAGCGGAGACGCTCACCGAGCAAGAAAAGCAGGAACGCCACACGCGCCTGGTAGAACTGCAGAACGCCATCACGCTCAAGAGGAACCAGATGATGCTCGGCCGCACCGAGGAACTCCTGGTGGAAAAGAACTCCGTGCGCGACGAGACGGAACTGCGTGGCCGCACCGACAACTTCAAGAAGGTGGTGTTCAAGCCAGAAGTTGGCCAAATCGTGAAGCCCGGCGACTACGTGAAAGTGAAGCTGGACGACATTCGCGGGTGGACAATCCGCGGGACGCTGGTGTGAAGTGTGGGGTGTGAAGTGTGGGGTGTGGAATGAAAGGTTTAAGGTAATGAAGATGAAGTTTTGGAATGTTCGCGGAATTGCCGCTATTTTGTTCTTGATTTGCAGTACAAGTGCATTTGCGCAGCCCACGGCACAGGCAACCACCCCGTCCATCGCCGATGCACAGAAGGCCTACGTGGCCGGCAAGTGGAAAGACGCCGCGACCGCCTACGAGGCTGCGTGCCCCAGGGAACCTGATTCGGTACGCGCCGAATGCTACCTGTGGAATGTCCTTGCCCTTTCGCAGACCGGAAACGCGAAGGACTTTTCCAAGGCGGGCAAGCGCCTCGACAGCCTCATCGGCCAGACCACCCCCCAGCACAAGGTATATGCCGACCTCATGATGACCAAGGCTCAGTTCCAGCTGTACATGGGCAGGCACGCCAAGGCTGCCGAAGCCTTGATCCACGCGATCGAGACGTCGCAACCGCACCAGGTCGTCGTCCTCAAAAAGATTTGTGCCGCCGTGCAGCCCAAGGTCAAACAGCAGGCACTGAACGAAGCCTGCGCCCGACTCGACGAGCCGCAACCGGCCGCCACAGTCCCGGATACGGCCAAACCCGCTCCAGCAGCAACGGACAGCGTCAAGGACCCGCTTCAAAGTCCAACGCAGCCTCCCGAACCGCCGAAACCCGTCGCAGCAGCAGATTCCGCTCCGGCACCGGAGGTCAAGCCTGCACCGGAGGTCCAACCCGAAACAAAAGTTCCCGATAAAGCTCCAAGCGCGGCTACCGAATCCTGGATTTTGCAACTCGGTGCCTTCGGCGTGAAATCCAACGCGGATTTGCTGGTCAGCAACCTCAAAAAACGCGGCATCGCGGCCACTATCGAAGAACGCGCCGGAGAGACGAAAACGCTCTACCTCGTGCAGACGGGGCCCTTCGAAACCAAGGAAAAGGCTGTTGATTTCGGAGCAAAGAAACTCGCGCCGATCAACGTGGAATTCAGGGCAATTCTGAAAAAATAGGATCGGGCAGGCCCTTCGGACCCCTAAAATTTGTTCAAATTTCGTATTTTTGCGCATTTTCCCTACAAAAAAACATAAAATGTTCTATATTTAGGACACCCCAAGCCGGGGTGGTGAAATTGGTAGACGCGCCGGACTCAAAATCCGGTACTCGCGAGAGTGTGAGGGTTCGATTCCCTCCCCCGGCATATAGGATAGGAGTAAAAGCCTAATGTCTTTTTGGAGCAAGATTGGATTAATAATGTTCCTCGCATGCGCGATGTCCTTCGCGCAGTTTGACGACGAACCGTCTGGCGACGAGTCAACGGAACAGTCTTACTCTTACGGTGACGATAATTCATCCGACGATGGCGCATCGGTCGGCGAGGCAACCGCCTCCGGCGACCAGTGGGAAGGTTTCCGCTACGAAGACCTCGGGCTCACCCAGTGGGAATTCCAGCAGGCAAAAGAAGAAGGCATTTCGAGGGACAAGCTCACCAGGCTCGTGGAGCTTGGTGTCCGCATTTCCGAATACCTCCAGAAACCGTGGAACAAGCTCGGCGTTTCCGAAGAAGACTGGCTCGCCCAGCGTTCGCAGGGAATGGAAGATGCAGACATCGACCGTTCCTACAGGAACAGGTCTGGCAACCAGGGTGCCGCCTACCTCTCCCTACTCCTCCCCAGCTACTATCAGTGGAAGATGGACCAGTCCACAAAGGCCATTTGGATTGACGTGCTCTGGGTCGCAAGCGTGGGAGCAACGACTTACCTCGCCGTAAGCGGCAACAACGCATGGTGGTACGGCCTTATCGTCGTGGCCGGCGCCCACATCTGGTCGTTCGCCGATGCATTCTTCGGCACCCAGTGGGACAGCAACCCCGATGCAAACCGATTCAGTTACGGCGTTCTCCCGACCCCGGAAAAGGGCGTCCTGGGATTCTTCAATGTAAAGTTCTAAGCGCATCATGCAGCTGGAATTACTCAAAAGCAAAATTCACCGCGCTACCGTAACCGACGCAAACCTCAACTACGAGGGCTCGATTACGATTGCCCGCGATTTGATGGACGCCGCAAACATCCTCCCCTTCGAAAAGGTGGGCGTGCTCGACGTGAACAACGGCAGCCGCCTCGACACCTACGTCATCGAAGGCCCGGCCGGTTCCGGAGTCATCTGCCTGAACGGGGCTGCAGCCCGCCTCGTGCAGCCCGGCGACCTCGTGATTATTGTCGCCTACGCGACCATGAGCGAAGAAGAGGCCAAGTCGTGGAAGCCGACCGTCATCCACGTGAACGCGAAGAACGAAATCACGAACAAGTAGCCCGGATCGACATCGTCCGAGATACTTATATTTCCAGCATGCGGTTTACCCTTCTGTCTGTAGCAATCCTTGCGGCCTTCGCGTTTTCTGCGGAGCCCGTCCCAAGCGATTCGCTCTCCGCAAGCGACTCCGCCGTTGTAACACCCGCATTCGACGGCATTCCCTGGAACCACTCGTCTTTTCCCCGTGAAAGACTACTCCGCAGGACATCCATCGACCCGGCCCTGAGCGCCGCATTTTCGTACTCCGTGAGTTTCATGGGCGGGTCCTATGGCTCGTTCGCGCAACAGAGCTATCTAGCGCACCTCGCATACGAATTCGACCCCAGCCTGCACCTCTACGCCGATTTCGGACTCTGGATGCCGCTCTATGCGAACTTCCGCGCAGGAGCACCCATACCCAAGGAAGACATCAAGCAGGGGAAAGTTGAATTCATCCTGCCCGCGATTGCCCTGGAATACAAACCGACAGACAATTCCTACATCAGGCTCATGTTCGTAAACGAGAACGACGCAATCAAGGCTTACGGACCATTCCGTTATCCCTCGTGCTACTGGAGAAATTCTATTTTTTGCCGTTGATGAAGAACAGCGCCGTAGCCATAGCCCTCCTGCTTGCGACATTTTTTCTCTCCGCCTGTGAAGAAGAGAAGGTTGTCGTCAAGGAGAAGCGCACCTACAAGGGCGACATTGAGGTGTTGAACAGTTGCGGAGAACCAGGGGCTGCAGCCAAAATGCGAACTTTCTTACGCGAAAATGGATTCGACGTGGTGAGCTTCGGGAACGACATGTTGCAGAACTACGAGGAAACCATCCTTGTGCTCCGGAATCCGGAATGGGAAGGCGCAAAAGCTCTGGCCCAGACGCTCCAGACAAAAAACGTTCTTACCATCGTAAGCAAGCGTGCCTATGTCGACGCAGCCGTTTATATAGGAAAAGATTTTCATAAAATCATAGAACCCGAACAGGGAGAAACAGATGACAACGAATAAGCAAGAACTTCCAGAGTCCGTAAAAATCGGTGCCAGCATTTTATTTGAGCTGCGCGCCCAGAACGTGCAGCTGATTGACCTGCGCGGCATCAAGGATGTCACGGATTATTTCCTCGTGGCAACCTGCGAAAGCGAAGCCCAGATGCAAGCGATTCTGAACGAGCTCCGCAAGGAATTCAAGGCGAACAAGCTCCCGTCCGTGGGCGTGGAATACAAGGAAGGCGTGCGCTGGGCAGTGTTCGATGCGGGCCTCGACCTGATGGTCCACCTGTTCGAAGAAGAAAAGCGTAACGAGATTTCGCTAGACCGTCTCTATGCCGACGGCAAGATTGTGGAACTCGATGAAAATGACTTTGTAAAGACAACCGACAAGAAGGCCGACGACAATGAACTCGTTTGAGCAAGAAATCGCAGAAGCGCTCGCCGCCACCGGCTCCTTCGAGAAGGAAGCCGCACTCAAGCTTATCTCCGTGCCGCCTGACACCAGCCACGGAAACTTCACCATCCCCTGCTTTTCACTCGCGAAGGTGATGCGCAAGGCCCCGAAGATGATTGCGGAAGATTTGGCCGCACAGGTGAAACTCCCCGCAGGCCTTTCGAAGGTGGAAGCCGTGAACGGCTACCTGAACTTCTTCATCGACCGCGGATTCCTCGCAAAATCTACTCTCGAAGAAATCGCTGCGAAGGGCCTGGAATACGGTCACGCCGCACCCAACGGGAAGGTCGTCTGCATCGACTTCAGCTCCCCGAACATCGGTAAGGAACTTGCCTTCCACCATCTGCGCTCCACGATGATTGGAAACTCGCTTTCCCGCATCTACAAGGCAGCCGGCTACAAGGTGGAACGCATCAACCACCTCGGTGACTGGGGAACCGCATTCGGCAAGCTTATCGTGATGTACCTGCGCGAAAACCGTCCCACCGACGACGCCACGCTCGATAGCCTCACCGTGAAGGAGCTCAACATCCTTTACGCCGCATTCTCCAAGGCATCTAAGGAAGAGCCGGGTCTCGAAGACGAAGCACGCGCCGCATTCACTAAGCTCGAACAGGGCGACGAATTCTACCGCAAGCTCTGGACAGCCTTCCGCGCCGCAACGCTGAAGGAACTTATGCGCATCTACGACATGATGGGCGTGGGCTTTGACCACTACACTGGCGAATCCTTCTTCGAAGACAAGATTCCCGCCATTCTCGACGAACTCCGCGAAAAGAACCTGATGGTCAAGAGCCAGGATTTGGACGTGGTGATGCTCGACGAATTCGACCTGAACCCTTGCCTTATCCGCAAGAGCGACGGTTCTACCTTGTACGCAACCCGCGACCTCGCCGCCGCTTGCTACCGCAAGAAGGAATACAACTTCGACAAATGCCTTTACGTGGTGGACCTCGGACAGGCGCTCCACTTCAAGCAGGTGTTCCACGTTTTGAAGAAGATGGGACGCGAATGGTACAAGGACATGTACCACATTCCGTTCGGCGTGATTCTGCAACTGGTGGACGGCAAGTGGGAAAAAGGCAAGACCCGCACGGGTACCGCAAGCCTGTTGCGCGATGTGATTGAAGCCGCCCAGAAGAAGATTCTCGAATTCATTGACGAGAAGAATCCGGGCCTCGAGAATAAGGAACTGATTGCCCGCCAGATCGGCATTAGCGCCCTTACCTTCAACGACCTCAAGAACAGCCGCCTGAAGGATGTGCGCTTTGACTGGGACGCCGTGATGAGCTTCGAAGGCGATACGGGTCCGTATGTGCAGAACGCCCACGTGCGCCTATGCAGCATCATGCGCAAGGCCGGCATTGAACGCGCGGACCTCGCCGCCGCAATCAAGGACGTGAACTTCGCCGAACTCAGCGACGATGCGGCCTACAGCCTCATCAACATCCTGTCGAAGAAGGGCAAGAAGATTCTGGATGCTGTCGCCGGTGACGAACCGAGCGTGCTCGCCCAGTACGCCTTGGAAATCGCAGAAGCCGCCCACAAGTTCATCCACGAAGACCGCGTGCTTGGCTCCGCCGAAGAAAAGTCCCGCCTGTTCCTGGTTCAGGCAACACAGATTGTGCTCGAGAACGTGCTCGACCTGCTGGGACTCTTCCCGATCCGCCAGATGTAAAAAAAAACGCAAGCCCTTCGGGCTTGTGTTTTTTTCAATTGAGAATTGATGATTGAGAATTGATAATTATCAATTATACATTATCAATCATCAATCAATTTCCGTTGATGCAGCGAACGGAGTAGGCGTTGTTCTTTGCGTTGTTCGGCACGAGCTGTCGCACCATCTGATCGCTCATGCGGCCCATGGACCAGAGCCAGATGGTTTCGTTCCTGCCGTTTTGTGCGGACCAGAATCCGGCATACTCGCCCATTTCCTCGTAGCGGACCATGGTCTTGCCAAGCACCTTGCGGTAGCCCGAAGAATAGACGGAGAAGCCGTATTCGTCCGTGCCACCACCACCGTGCCAGCCAGTAGTAGCCTTCATCTTCTCGGCGAACTTGCCACATTTGTCTACACCTTCGTAGCACTTGGTAAGCCCAACGAGCATGTCCATCCATTCGCGGTCACGCGGCAAATGCCAGCCTTCAGGACAAGCCTTCCGGGCTCCTTCCAAATCGTAGAGACGACCGCTGCGCAAGCAATAGTTATCCTTGTCCTCGTAGCACCAGGAATGCCCTTCGACGTTGTAGTTCACGTTCTGGGCGAACCATTCACGGCCTTCCACCTTGATGGTGCGGTACACCTGGCCATCGCGCGGATCGGTAAAGGCGCTGGATACGCTGCGGATGTCGGCATGGTGCTGCTGTTCCGCCTTGCGGAATTCTGCAAGGCGTTCGCGCTTGTACTTTTCGCGGCCTTCAAGGTTTGCCGCCCAGTATTCCTGCGCCTTCGGGTTCGTGAACTTTATTCGCAAGTCCCCGACAGCGTAAGTGTCGTCGCCACAGGCGAGGTCCACGCCGGCGATATTCACAATCTGTTCTTCCTTGCCGAATGTCATGGGCTTGTTGAAGTACGAGATCCAAGCCTCTTTCGACATATTGCACTTGTTGTAGAAGTTTTCTTTCTCGATCTTTTCGGCCGGGACCGTCATGTTTCCCGAAACAGAAAAGGCGAATTTTCCGTCGTTTACCTTAAAGGATACCGGCTGGACTTCTTTATAGTGGGTGTACTTGCCCAGACGGATATTCCCTTCAATTTTTACCGAAGTGTAATCGCCTTCGCCCTCCGCATTGAAAATCGAATCCCACGTTTTCGGGGGAACAGCCTCGGAGAGAGTCCAGAGGCAAAGAGCGGATGCAATGATGACAAATCTCGATTTGGAACAGAACATTTCCTGCCTTCTTTGCTTATGTTGCACAACGTATTGAATGTTAGCTTTTTTTGCGGAATTCCTCAAGGCGCCCTTTTTACAATTAACTACATTTTACATATGGCTATGACCCGTTACATTTTGCAAATCCACTGCCCCGACCAAAAGGGGCTTATCGCCGGGACCACCCAGGTTCTCGCCAAAGCAGGCGCCAATATCATCGACCTGCAGCAGCATACGGCGAAAGATATCGAGACCTTTTTCCTCCGAGCCGTTTTTGAACTGGAAGCTGGCGACATCAGCGAAGTCAACAAGCACCTCGAAACGCTCGCCCCACACCTCCAGCTGAACTGGAAGCTGTTCGACACCTCCAAGACCGAACGCGTGGCCATTTTCGTTTCGAAGACGGACCACTGCCTCTACGACCTCTTGCTCAAGAGACGCGACGGAGACCTCCCCTGCGAATTCAGCTGCATCGTCGGGAACCACCCCGACTTAGGTCCCGTGGGCGGCACTTTCGGAGTCCCGTTCTACTACGTGCCGTCGAACCCAGACAAGAGCATTCCCGAGAACCGTTTCCGCGAAATCATCGAGGAGACGAAGACCGACACCATCGTGCTCGCCCGCTACATGCAGATTCTGAGCGAGGCTTTTACCGAGGAATTCAAGTACAGGATTATCAACATCCACCACGGGTTCCTCCCCGCATTCAAGGGGGCAAAGCCCTACCACCAGGCATGGCACAAGGGCGTGAAGATTATCGGCGCCACGGCGCATTTCGCCACCGAAGACTTGGACCAGGGGCCCATCATCTGCCAGGATATCCAGCGCGTGCCCGAAACGGCAAGCATCGACGAACTGGTGGAACTTGGAAAGGACATCGAGAAGCGGACGCTTTCTGCCGCCCTCAAACTCTGGCTTGAACACCGCGTTTTCGTCTACGCCGGAAGAACCTTTATCCTGTAGGAGTTAACATGAACGAAGAAAACCTGAACGAGAACAAGGAAACCACCGAGGCTCCCGCAGTCGAAGCCGCCGAAGCCACGAACGCTGCCCCCGCAACAAACGATACGACAGCTGCCGAAGCAGCCCCGGAAGAAGCAGCCCAACAGGAAACCGTCGCCGAAGCCCCGAAGCCGGAAAGCGAGGAACCGCAGATTATCATCCAGAAGGAACGCGGGTTCGCGCACTACGTGGGATTCGCCCTCCTCTGCGTGCTGTGCATCGCCTTCTTCTTCATCCCGGGCATTGCCCTTACCTTCGGCGTGAGCAGGCTCGTCCCCCTGCCGGGAGCAGCAGCCTGGATATTCAGCGCCATCCTGAGCTTTGTCCTCTGGCTCATCTTCAAGCTCAAGATCAAGGGATTCAAGAAGTCTTTCTACTTCTACATCGGGCTCTGCGTGGTGGTGTTCGCCATCCTCATCGCCATCGAAGTCCTGACCGAGAAGGTCGCCGTATTCTCCAGCATTGCAGCCCTCCTCCTGGGCGGTGCCGCATAAGGATTTTCCTATGAACATCAAAGACCAGTTTGTCCATTTTCTCGTTGAAGCGGGCGCGCTCAAGTTCGGAAACTTCGTCACCAAGAGCGGCCGCGAAACCCCGTATTTCATCAACACCGGGGAGTTCCGCACCGGAGCTACACTTTCGAAGCTTGCCGAATACTACGCAAGCACCTACATGGTCCACTTCGACGGCAAGGCCCAGAACCTCTACGGCCCGGCCTACAAGGGAATTCCGCTCTGCGCCGCTACCGCGATGAAACTCAGCGACGTGTACGCCCAGAACCTCACCTTCACCTACAACCGCAAGGAGGCGAAGGACCACGGCGAAGGCGGCATGCTCGTCGGCTACAAGTACACCGAGAAGACGAACGTCGTGATTATCGAGGACGTGATTACCGCAGGCACCAGCGTGAACGAGACGATGCAGGCGCTCTCAAAAATCGAGAACGCGAATGTCATCGGGCTTCTCATTTCCGTCGACCGCAAGGAAAAGCTCGACAACGGCAAGTCCGCGCTCCAGACGGTGCAAGACGAATACGGAATCGAGGCCCACTCCATCGTGAACATCAACGATATCATCGCATTCCTCGAAAGCGAAGAGAACCGCAAGGCGATCAACGCCCCCGAAGGAATCCTCGAAAAGGTTTACGCCTACCGCGAAAAGTGGGGCGCCAACTAGGGCCAGCCTTCCATTGAGGGAGTGACGTGTTTAGGAAGCTTGCCACACTGTGCATCGCCGTGTGCGCCCTTGTCGGGTGCGGCCCGTCGTACCATTGGAGCAAGTCGCATCCGCTATACAAGCAGCCCCCCTACAGCGCGCTTTCCATCAGCGGCACGCAGAACGCATTCGTGCTGACGCGGTCCAAGTGGTTCGCCAAGAAACTGGAAATCGCTCCCGAGAGTGCGCAGGTGCAGGTGACATCGTTCTGCGAACGCGCCTTCCTCGATGAAATGCGCAGGGCATACCCGGCGCTCAAGGACGTTCCCGACGCGACCATAAACGCATTCCCCGAAGAGAGCCAGAAGCTCGACGACCGTATCTTCATCAAGGGACACTTCCCGGAACAGGGCATCGCCGTCAAGAATGCCGACGGTTCGACCCCGGCCCTTGTACTCATCATCCACGAGTTCATCATCGGAACCGACCTGAAGCGCGAACTCTACTACGACTACGACCTCATCCACAAGGAAAACGAGGAGAAACCGACCTCCAAGAACCTGAGCGCCATATTCTCGTACACGCTCTGGGACAACGAAAGGCAGCGTCCGCTGTTTAGCGCCGTTGAAGAAATCCAGCAGCCCATCGTAAAGCTCTCGATGGACGACATGAAATCACTCATCGCCACCGCAGCACGCAAGATTCGCATAAGCCTCTACGAGGGGGTGCAGAAATGAAGCGGGCCATGGCATTCATCCTAGCACTCCTTGCCCTCGCCGCCACGAGCCTCGCGAAGGACGTGTACTTCAACAAGCACCCGGTGCTGTGGGAAAACGCGGACATCCTCATCTGGACTCCCGATGCGCAGAGCCCTGTCGACCCCCGTGAACTCTGCCTCTCGCTCAAGCGCAACAACTCCGGCGCAGGCGAACCCAAGTGCAGGCTTTTCGGGGAATGGGAACGAGACTCCGTCGCCATGCACTACGCTCGATGGTTGCAGAAGAACATGGATCCCGCCCTCGACGAGGAATACCTGCACATCCGCCACCCCGCCCTCATGGCCAAGGTGCAAAGTCTTGAAGACAATATCGTGCTCTACCTGGCCGAAAGCGGGGACAACATCAACGTCGCCATTTTCGACGAGACTTCGACAAACCCGAAAGTCGCGGGGTCGATTGCCAAGAAAACAGACAAGGTAGCACTCGCCGACAAAATCGCAAGCACATTCTTTTCGGGAAAGACCAAACGAAGGCTCTCGAAGGAAGAGCGCCAAAAATTGCAGGACGAGCCCGACGACCTTTACCAGGAAGTTCCCAAGTTCCGGGCCTGGGCCGGAGTAGCGTTCGGATATTCGCAGGCACATATTCCGCTTACGCCCTACACCTGGTACAAGAGCCACGTCGAAAGCGAAGTGCGCAACTACCGCATCACGAAGGATTCGGTAAGCCTCTGGAATTTTATCGATGATTCCGACCCGTTGCTCAACGCCTATCTCGGCGGCATCTGGTACGGGTTCATCGGCCTCGAACTCCAGTACCGTTTCGCAAAGCACAGGGTAAAGACCGATGACGACGACCCCGTCTACGACGAGCTCGACCACTGGGACTTTTACCAGCACGAAATCGGCCTCAACGCGCTGTTCTCCAGGACATACAACATCAAGAGCTGGCTCGACATCAGCCTCCTCCTGATACTCGGATTCCAGTACAGCTTCTTTGTCGAGGACATCGCGCTCAACGACGACGTGAAGGAACCCTCGCGCGCCTACAAGGTCCGTATCCGCTTCGAGGAAGCCTACAAGGGAGGCGTCATCGGCGGAGCGGCCCAGTTCATTTTCAAGAAGCACTATGGCTTAGGAATCCGCACCGGGATTTCGACACGCGGACGCGACATGTACGTGGATCCGACCCCCGAAGCGGCGGCGGCGCCCACGATTATCGGAGGCTCCACCATCGACTGGTTCGTCGGCCTCGGACTCGAATACCACTGGAGCCTGTAACGATACAAACTTCGGCGAACATAGTTCGCCTCGCGCATACGCACGCGCAAGCGGTGAACGTCCCATGTAGAATTTTTCTATCTTTGTGCCCACTATGAGCGAAGAAATACAAGAAGAAAAGAAAGAAGAAGTAAATCCGTTCCTTACGCCGGTCAATATCATCGAGCCCAAGAACAAGCTCCCCGACTACACATTCGACATGCTTCCCGACGAACAGAAAAAAGTTCTGGCGAAGCACGGCTGGACGCAGCTCATGCCCGTCCAAAAGAAGACCATCCCCTACATGCTTGCCGCCCGCGACATGCTGGTGCAGTCCAAGACCGGTTCGGGCAAGACCGGCGCCTACGTGCTCCCGCTCCTGCAGGTCATCGTCCGCGACCACATCTACCCGCAGGCGCTGATCCTCGTACCCACCCGCGAACTCTGCATCCAGGTAGAAGACGAAATCGAGAAACTCTCCGAAGGCACGGGCATCCGCTCGGTCGCCATTTTCGGCGGTGTCAGCTACGAACCGCAGCTGAAAGCTCTCAGGAACGGGGTCCACATCATCGTCGCGACTCCGGGACGCCTCATGGACCACGTGCAGCGCGGCAACGTCGATTTCCTCGACATCCGCGACCTGATTCTCGATGAAGCGGACGAAATGCTCTCGATGGGATTCTACCCCGACATGCAGAAGATTCGCCGCTACCTGCCCAAGGCAATCTCGTGCACGATGTTCAGTGCGACGATTCCGCAGACGGTGAAGAGCCTCGCCCGCGAATTCCAGCGTCCGAGTGCCGAATTTCTCTCGCTCAGCTACGACAAAGTCATCGCGAACAACCTCGAGCACTACTGGTACCCCTGCGACGTGATGGACAAGGATTCCATGACCATCAAGGTGCTCGAATACTACAATCCCGACAGTTGCATGATTTTCTGCAACAAGAAGAGCGACGTAAGCTACCTCGAACAGGTGCTTTCGGGCTATGGATTCAAGGTGGGGGCTCTCAGCGGCGACGTGGCACAGGCCATGCGCGAGAAGACGCTCAACGCTTTCCGCGAAAAGAAGCTCCGCATCCTCATCTGCACCGACGTTGCCGCCCGCGGCATCGACGTGGACCACGTGACCCACGTGATTGTCTACGACCACCCGGCCGACCACGAAGTGTACGTGCACCGTAGCGGGCGCACCGCCCGTGCGGGCAGGAGTGGCCTCTGCATCTCGCTCATCACGCCTGTCGAAGAAATCGAAATCCGGCAGACCGCGGCGGACTTCGGCATCAACTTCATCAAGAAAGAAATCCCGTCCAACGAAGACATTGCAAGGCGCGTCAGCGACCGCGCGCGCACCTCGCTGGAACAGGAACGCAGGCACTTCGGCGGCCAGAAGGCGACCGAACGCATCAGCCGCATGCTCCCGCTCGTGAAAGATTTGGCAAACGGCCCCGTCGAAGACCAGATGCTTCTAGCCTACCTCGTCGACCGCTACATTTGGAAAAATTAAGTTAGACTGGTTTTAGGTAAGCAAAATGGCAAAGATAAAGGTAAAATCCGCAAAGGAAATCGAACTCATCCGTGATGCCGGAGCGCTCGCCGCCGAGACGCTCATCCGCGCAGGCGAAATGTGCAAGCCGGGAGTCTCGACACTCGAAATTGACGAATTCATCGGCGACTACACGCGCGCCCACAAGGGCATCTCCGCCTGCATGGGCTACCACGGCTACCCGCGTTACGCCTGCATCAGCATCAACGAGGTCGTGTGCCACGGCATTCCGCGTGCCGACACCATTCTCAAGGATGGCGACATCGTGAACATCGACATCACGACTATCCTTTCGGGCTACCACGGAGACACATCTGCCATGTTCTGCGTCGGCAAGGTTTCTAGCCTCGCGCAGGAACTGGTCGATACCGCAAAGTTCTGCATGGAAGAAGGCATCCGCGCCGCCGGAGAACCGTGCGCCCGCTTCTCGGATATCGGATGCGCCATCCAGGACATCGCCGACGAACACGGATTCAGCGTAGTGGAAGACTACTGCGGACACGGCATCGGCCGCGGGTTCCACGAGGAACCGACCGTGCTCCACTTCCGCAACTCCGAACGCACCCCCTTCATCGAGATCGGCAACGTGTTCACCGTGGAGCCGATGATCAACGTCGGACGCCCGGGCACCAAGACGCTCAAGGATGGTTGGACTGCCGTGACCCGAGACGGAAGCCTCAGCGCCCAGTGGGAACACACCATCGTCAAGACGAAGAACGGAATCGAGATTCTCACTCTGCCCCGCTAAGGCAGGACTCCGGGAGTAAAGCGCGATGTCGTTTCTAGGGAACCTCCGGGACAGGGCGGTCGAATCTATCATCCGCAAGAACGAGACGGTTCTCCGCTTCGGCGAAATCCAGGAAGTTTCCATCGACTCCGAAGCGAGGATTGCCGAGGTCCGCATTATATTGCGTGGCGAAACCGAGCCCACGATGTTCCGCGGCTACTACGGCTTTGACGACGGCGACAAGGGCACCGAGCTCACCGTCGACAAGATCACCTGCGAAAGGACATGGATAAACGAAGCGCTCAGGATGGCGATGGACGGGCGCACGCTGCGATTCGCGATTGCCGACTACAGCGGTGACAAACTCGCGGGTATCGCCGGCGGAATTGCGAAAATCCTGTTCTAGTTCTTTTTCTTTGTATCTTTAAGCAATTCAGTGAGGTTCCCGCGCGTAGGGGCCCTGAGATAAACTGAAATGAAGAAATTCGTTCCCAGGCCTTCTGTATTCGTTCCACCCAATTCAATTCCGAACACATTCAGCCATTCAAAAAAGCCCGACATCCTAGTACTCGGCCAACGGGGTTCAAAGACGTACATGTAGCGGGCACCAAACGTATATTCCGTCCCCAAGGAGACCTCGAAGAATATGTTCGGAGCAAAATTCGCACCGGGGAGATCTTCATCAAGATTTTTGTCGTCCGTCGAGGACAACGTGTAGACTCCGATTCCTGCTCCCGCTCCAATTGTGAGGAAGCGGGCGAATTCCAGTCCAAGGAACAAATCAATATATCCATATAAGCCATCAATACTAGCTGTATCGGAATAGCCAGAGCATCGACCATAATAATCATCCCAGTAATCACAGCCGCCATTCATATTATCATAGAACGTCAGAACTTCTTCATCTTCAACGCCATCCTCGCGAAGAGCTTCGAGTCCAAATCCCATCAAGCCCTGAATAATGAATCTAACGGGTCCCTCGCTGTCCGAAGAAGAAACCACTTCATTGATGGAATAAGAACTTGAACTTTCGGAGCGCCTACGCGAGGAACTGCTATAGAACCCGGACTGATTGAATGTATATTCGCTGGAACTGGAATATTCATAACTGTCGTAAGATTCCTCTTCCTCGGGAATTTCGTAGACCCATTCCGTTTCCGCATGCGCCTGGATTGCATAGGGGAATCCCGCCTGTTCATCGCCCACCGTAACGGTAGCGCAGACAGAGACATCCTCGTCAAAGGGCGTCATCCCGGCCTTCTTGCCGTTGACATACACAGGCACCCTCTGGGGAGAGTCTCCCTGACGGGCGCGAATCGACACATGCCCATTCTTGGGAACAAGTTTCTTATCGAACCGGAATTCCTGACCTCGGGCTATATTTACATTAAAGAGCACATCCTCGTAGCACGCGTGTTTCAGTTCGACGCGATACCATCCCGGCGAAAGCGTATTTTCCAGACTTCCGTCTTCGTTATCAACTTGTACCGAGAGTCCATCCGCGCTCCCTAGACGATCGGGAAATTTCGGGTCAATGACAAGCGTTCCAAAATTCGGTTTCATCCGCACACCGAGACTAGTAGTATTGCCATTCACGTTCACGAGCGTATCAAGGTCGAAGTAACGGTCCAGCACAAATGTAAACTTATGATTTCCTTCAGTAAGTTCCACATTGCAGGGCGTACTCTGGCAGTTCGACTGCGGACGACCATCCACGCTTAGCAACGCACCCACAGGATTTGAGGAGACTTCTATCAGCCGTTTTTTTATTCTGGACGACGACCAGTGACTTCCCATCGACACGCTTGTGAATCCGCCATGACCACCGCCGTCTTTTTCCGCGTTTACCGTAATGGCTCCCGGAATGGTCCCGAACAGCATCGCCGAGCGGCTCTCGATTTCGGAGAGGAGTTCATCCACGGAAGAATTCCGGCTCGTATAGCTGGAAAGCATCCTGCCGCTCGCCGTCTCGTAGAGTTCGACCGTGAGGGTCAAGTCCGAACCGAACTGCCCCACGCGGGCCTGCGCCACGTAGTCCGCCGCGATATTCTTGCCCGTCTGCACGAGACATCCGCCTTCGCATTCCTCCAGCGACTTGTCGGGCGGCAAAAATGCGAGGATGTTTTCACGCGTCATGACGACAAAGTCCTTATACGAGGGCAGGACTTCCACCGCCTGGGACCGGAGCTTGTCCGTCAGGAACACCTTCTCGGCCCTGGACACGGAACTTCCCATGGTGACCGTCTCGAGAACCGCCACGAATACGTTTTTCGCAAGAGACGGCACAGCGAGAACCGCGACCACGGAAACCAGGAATATGATAGAACGGAACAGTCTCATTTCGCAACCAAAAAATAAACATTTTTTTACCTAAATGCAATCTTCGGCAATACCGACACGCTGTCAAGGGACATTTACCAAACATCCCCTGCCACCCCCCGCAGGATTTATTAAAATAGTCTCATCATTACAGGAGTCCCGAATGACCGAAGAAACCGAGAATACCAAGAAAAAGCTCAAGGAAAAGGCGACCAACATCCTTTTCGACCTCATCACGAATATTCCCGACTCCCTGTACGCCGAAAACCGGGAACCGGAAAAGAGGGCGAACCAGCTTATCCAGCAGGCGGCGTTCAAGGCGGCCACCATAAGCGCCACGCTCTCTATCCCTGCAGGAATCACGGGCATCCTCACCGCCATCCCGGACATCGCCGCCATCTGGCGCATCCAGGCGCAGCTCGTCGCCGACATCGCGGCAAGCTACGGCAAGCTCGCCCTACTAAGCCGCGAGGCCATGGTCTGGTGCCTGTTCCGCCATAGCGCGGCCCAGCTCATCCGCGACATCGCCGTGCGCACCGGCAGCCGCATCGTGGTACAGAAGCTCTCCACCACCGCGCTCAAGGCGCTCATCCAGAAAATCGGCATCAAGATTTCCTCGAAGTTCCTGAGCAAGTCGCTGCTCCGCGCCATTCCGGTCGTGGGGGCAGTGGGCAACGGAGCCTACACCTACTACGACACGTTCGAAGTCGGCAAGACGGCAACGGCCTACTTCAAGGCGCTCGCCGACCAGGACGGCAAGGCTGTGACCGACGCCGAGATCGTAGACGCGGAAGGCGCCGGACCTAGCAACAAAGAAGATTCCAGCTCCGAAGCGAAGTGAACGACTCCACGCATAAGCATTTGGCAGTCCGCACCGTCTACGGGCTCCTGTCAGCAATTCTCCTCGCCCTATTCGCCCTATCTGTCTGTGGCGAGACCATCCCGGTTAACGAAGGCGCGGGATTCGACGGGGAATTCTACCGCGAGGTCTTCCGCAACTTTTCCGCAGATTTCTTCGCCACCGGCTATGACAGCTTCCGCATCCAGCGCATCTTCCCGTTCTGCCTGATGAACGTTGTCTACAATCTGGCCGGCATTCCGCTCGACAATGCGCACATGATGGCCGGGATGTACGTGCTCCATTTTGTAAACCTCGCCCTCCAGCTCCTGCTGTTCTTCAAGCTGGCACGGTTGCAGGGATGGAAACCCGCCACAACGGTCGTCCTCTTTTCGCTATTCTTCTTCAATTACGCAACCCTGAAAAACTGCGGCTACGTTCCGTTCCAGACGGACGCCTTCGCCGTGACTGTCGCGCTCGCCTCCTACTACGCGATCCTCAAGGGCAGGGAGGCCTCGGGATTCGCGCTCTCGCTCCTCGGGCTTGTCACCTGGCCCACCCTCACCTACGTGATGACGCTGCTTCTTTTGTTCCCGCTCCGACCAGGCGTGAGCAAGTCCGCAGGCGCGCTCCCGGAACTTTTCGAAAAACCGGTTCCCAAGTTTTTCCTGGTTCTCCCGTTTGTCTACGGGCTTGCCGCCGGGACTCTCGTCATCCTGTTCCATGTCATGCACAAGCAGGAAATCCTCGACAACCTCCTGATGGGAAACTTCGGCACCGGGCACATCATCTTCTGCCTTATTGCATTCTCGGGCTGCGCCTGGGTTATCGCCTTGCTCCGAAAAGTCCCCGGCATTCCCTATTCCGCAGTGGATTTCGCCCGGTCTTTCCGCCCCAGGGTCTTCATCGGCATCGTGCTCTGCATCGCAGCCGTATCCCTGCTCCTCCGCATGCACACGAACAACGACTACTTCTTCGACGGCAAGGTGTTCCTGCTCCAGGTCCTCATCCGTCCCTTAAAGTACCCCCTCGTCACCCTGGCGGGGCACGTCGTCTACTGGGGTGCCCTTCCCGCCTTCCTGGTCTTGTTCGCGAGGGATTTCGTAAAGGTTTCCACAGCAAGGTCGCCCGGGCATACGCTAGTGCTTCTCGCCTTCCTCTTTTTTGCCCTCGACAGCGAATCGAGGCACATCGCTCCGTTCCTGCCGCTCCTGCTGGTGCCGCTGGGCCATGCCCTCGACAAGGCGGACCCTGCACCCAAATTTGCCATTTTCACCGTTATTTTGCAGCTTGTGCTTTCGCATTTTTACATTCCCATCAACGTGGATGGTTTTTCCGAGAGCCTCGAGGCGGGCAAATTCCTCACCCCGGAAGCACAGCGCCATTTCATGAATTACGGCCCCTGGATGACCGGAAGCAGCTATCGGGACTGGATTGCGGTTGCCATAGCCGCCCTTATCGGCACAAACGAAGTTTTCAAGCGCTCCAAACGCCCCCAAAGCGGCAAATAGCCCTTGAATACCCCCCGAAATTTTCTATCTTTGGGCGCAAACTTCAAAACATCAACTCCATTTGTGGAATAAAAAATGAAAAACATCCAAAATCACAGAAACATCGGTATTTCTGCCCACATCGACTCGGGCAAGACTACCCTTACCGAACGCATCCTCTACTTCACAAAGCGTATCCACGCTATCCACGAAGTTCGTGGTAAAGACGGCGTCGGCGCCACGATGGACTCCATGGAACTTGAACGCGAACGCGGCATCACGATTCAGTCTGCCGCCACGTTTGCAAACTGGACCCACACCAAGAGCGGTGAACAGGACTCCATCAACATCATCGATACCCCGGGGCACGTGGACTTCACGATCGAAGTGGAACGTTCCCTCCGCGTGCTCGACGGTGCTATCCTCGTGCTCACCGGCGTCGAAGGCGTCCAGTCCCAGTCTATTACCGTTGACCGCCAGATGAAGCGCTACCATGTGCCGCGCGTGGTGTTCGTCAACAAGTGCGACCGCTCCGGTGCAAACCCGCTCCGCGTTGCCGAAATGCTCAAGGAAAAGCTCAACCACAAGCCCTGCGTGATGCAGATTCCTATCGGTCTCGAAGACCAACTGAAGGGCGTGGTCGACCTCGTCGAAATGAAGGCCTACTACTTCGAAGGCGCCAACGGCGACGACATGATCGAAAAGGAAATCCCGGCCGAACTCGTCGACCAGGCCAACGAATACCGCACCAGGCTCGTTGACTGCTGCGCCGACTACTCTGACGAAATCATGGAAAAGGCCATGGAAGGCCAGTACGGCGTCGACGAAATCGACAAGGCCCTCATCAAGAAGACCATCCGCGAAGCCACCATCCGCCTCGACATCACTCCGGTGTTCATGGGTTCCGCCCACAAGAACATTGGCGTGCAGAAGCTCCTCGACGGTGTCATCGACTACCTCCCGTGCCCGACCGACGTTGAAAACAAGGCCCTCGACCTCGACAACAACGAAGCCGAAGTCATCCTCAAGAGCGAAGACAACGCACCGCTCGTCTGCTACGCGTTCAAGCTCGTGAACGACCGCTACGGCCAGCTCACCTACGTCCGCGTGTACCAGGGTACCCTCAAGAAGGGCGACATGATCACCAACATGGCCACCACCAAGAAGGTGTCCGTGGGCCGTCTCGTGCGTATGCACGCCGACGAAATGGTGGACATCACCGAAGCCGGTGCCGGCGACATCGTTGCCCTGTTCGGTATCGACTGCGCTTCCGGTACGACCTTCACCGACGGCAAGAACCACTACAACATGACTTCCATGCACGTGCCGAACCCCGTGATCGAGCTCGTGATTGAAGCCAAGAACCGTGACGACCTCGACAACATGTCGAAGGCCCTCAACCGCTTCACCAAGGAAGACCCGACGTTCCAGGTCGAAGTCAACAAGGAATCCGGCGAAACCATCATCAAGGGCATGGGCGAACTTCACCTCGACGTGTACATCGAACGTATGCGCCGCGAATACAAGGTGGACGTGCAGACCGGTGCCCCGCAGGTGGCCTACCGCGAAACCATCACCCGCGAAGCCAAGTTCGAATACACCCACAAGAAGCAGACCGGTGGTTCGGGTCAGTTCGCCAAGATGTCCGGCGTGATGCGCCCGATGCCTGTCGAAGGCGACTCCGACAAGGTCTACAACTTCGTGAACTCCGTCGTCGGCGGCCGTATTCCCAAGGAATACATCCCGTCTTGCGACAAGGGTTTCCAGAGCTGCATGGAAGCCGGTTCCCTCATCGGGTTCCCGGTCGTGGGTATCGAAATGGAAGTCCAGGATGGTGCGTTCCACCCGGTCGACTCCTCTGACATGGCGTTCCAGATTTGTGCCCGTATGGCTTTCCGCGAAGCTTTCGCCAAGGCCGGCGCCCAGATCCTCGAACCGATCATGAAGGTCGAAATCGCCACCCCGACCGAGTTCCAGGGCAACGTCGTCGGTAACGTCTCCCAGCGCCGCGGTTCCATCACCGGAACGAGCGAAGAAATGGGCACGACGACTATCACCGCCGAAGTCCCGCTTTCCGAAATGTTCGGTTACGCCACCGACCTCCGCTCCATGACTCAGGGTAAGGCCGAGTTCACCATGGAATTCGCGAAGTACGCTCCGGTGCCGAAGAACATCCAGGAAGAGCTCATCAAGAAGTACGGCGACAAGGCCAAGGCTCGCGCCTAAGCCCAAGCGACTTCAAGCAAGATTCAAGGTCCGGTGGCTCATGCCCCGGACCTTCTTGCATATTGCGGGAAGGGATAAAACAAAATCACCCGGCCATGAAGGCCGAGTGACTTTGGAATAGAAAGTGTACACCCAATGAGTCCTACCCCGCGGTTCGATCCGGCATCCCTTCTCCAGAACCAGGACTGACTGGAAGTACACCCTCAATATACTTCGCATCCTCCGGACGTGAACAAAATTTTTCACAAAGCACCATTCCCGTAAGGAACATTCCAATGTGGAATAGGGTTCCCGGCATGATTTCAGACAAAGTCTTTGCTATTTTATGCAAAAGGGAAAAAGGAGAAAATCATGCCAAAAAGAGCATTATCGGCCTTGACAATCGGGCTAACGATTGCCATCTGCATCGTAGCCTTCACGGCCTGCGGCTGTACCGACACCTGCGACGGGGTCTACCATCCGATATACAAGCTTGCCGACTGCCAGAAATCCACCAAAGTATTCAAGAAGGGAAACACTGTTCATTACGAGCATTCCGAAGGGTTCGAATTTGACCTGACCGTGAGCCAGGATTCTACCTTCATGGAGGACTGGAGCGATTTCTGCGTGGTGGCAAAGGAAGAGGACCGCTCTGTACTCCTCACGTCCACCTACCCCATCATGAGCGTCGAAGTCAACTTCTATGGCGGCATTAACGTCAGCGAGGAAGAAAACAAGAACAATCTTGTCATAAGCCACACCATGCCGATGCACATAAGCCACAAAAACACGGGCTTCTTTGTCGAACTTGATTCCACCGGAACTCCGGAAGAAAAGGGCATCGAGGGGACGGTCAGATTGCTCGATACAATCACTTTCAACGGAGTCACTTACGACAGCGTTTTCGCCATCATGGACATGGCTCACTACGACGCTCTCAACTACCATAAACAAATCGAAAGCGACACCGCTTTTCTCTACTTTTCCAAGACTGCGGGAATCCTGAGGCTCGAAACCACCGACGGGGCTTCTTTCACCATCAAGGAAAGGGGCGACAATGAATAAGTTTTCGACAGCAACGGCGCTAGTCGCACTCACCTTGACGCTCACTTCGTGCGGGATGTTCGACGTAGACGATCCGTATGTCGGCGGCGATTTCGCAAAACTGGTGCAGAAGGAACAGGAATGGGGCGATACAGTCAAGGTCATCGACAATTGGGGCATTGAGGATTCCTACAGAGAACGCATCTACAGCCACAAGCCCGAGTATTTTGAATTCGAGGCACATGGTTTCCTCAACGAAATTACCATCGGCGTGAGGGTTGAATGCGACGAAAACGGTGGCAAGATGACCGTTTCGTGTCTCAGGAATCTTCGCGACGTCAATTGGCCCTACGGCCCGGACATCGTATTCAAGGACCTCGACGGGAACAAGATGACAAACAGCGACGGCTATACCGTGCGTATGCTGGATTCGATGAAAGTCGGAAAGAGAACCTTCAAAGACGTTCTGGAATTCGACGCCACCGGCGCCGAAGAGAGCTCATGCAACTTCGACAAGTTCTATGTCGCCGCAAGCGACGGGCTTCTGCACATAGACCTGCAGGATTCGATTACTATCGAGCGGAAACCTTAGCCTGCTTCCATAGCTGCTGCAGGCCTTCCAGACCAAATTCGGGCAGGGCCTTCCCCTGCTCGCGGGCAAGGCGTTCCACCTCGCGGAATCGCTTCTCGAACTTCGCGTTTGCGCGGCGGAGTGCCACGTCGGCATTGAACCCGCTATGGCGCGCCACGTTCACGAGGCAGAACATGATATCGCCGAACTCGTCTTCCAGGCGGTCGGTGTTCGCGTTCTCCGGCGTGACCTTCTCCATCTCGGCACGGAATTCCGCAAATTCTTCCTGAGCCTTGTCGAACACGGGTGCGGCCTCTCCCCAATCGAATCCGACTTTCGCGACCCGGCGGATAATATCCTGGCTGCGAGCCAAGGTCGGCATGCTCTTGCTTACTTTGTCCATGATAGACTTTTCGGCATCCTTCTGGTGCAGCGTCTCCTGGGCCTTGATTTTTTCCCAGCGACGGCTCACTTCGGAAGCCGTATCCACCTGCGCATCGCCAAAAACGTGCGGATGCCTGCAAATCATCTTCTCGCAGATTCCCTGAACAACATCATCGATATTGAAGTCGCCACTCTCCTTCATGACCTGCGCATGGAAAACCACCTGCAGCAGCACGTCGCCCAGTTCCTCGCACATGTGAGCCTTGTCGCCTTCCATCGCGGCATCGATGAATTCACTGCTCTCTTCGACCAGGTAGGGCAAGAGCGTATGCGTGTCCTGGGCGCGGTCCCACGGGCAACCGTCTTCGGCACGGAGCTTCGACAGGATATCGACCAAATCTTCAAACTTGTACTTCATGGCCCAAAGATAGAAAGTCGCACGCACGCAGGTTCTCCCCCTTGTTTTTGACACTCGAATTCTGTATTTTTAGGCACGGGCAAACAACAACGCCCAAAGGGAAGCAATGAAAGACATCTACACCGTAAAGCCAGAAGAGTATCCGCTCTTGCTCGGGGAATCCATCTACAAGCCAAAACAGCTCTATGCCATGGGGACGCTCCCGCCGCCAGTTCACGCCCTCGACAGCGCGAAAGCTCGCAACGCAAACCTCCCCGTGGGAATCGCGATGGTCGGCACGCGAAGGCCGGGAAACAGCGCCCAGGAACTCTGCCGGAGGCTCGTGGGCGCACTATGCGGGACACAAGCCATCGTCGTCTCGGGACTCGCGCAGGGAATCGACAGTCTGTGTCACGAAGCCGCGCTCGATGCGGGAATCCCGACAATCGCCGTGCTCGCGCAGGGGCTCGGCACCAAAATCGAAGGCAGCCGCGGAAACCTTGCAAGGCGCATCCTCGAACACGGCGGCGCCATCGTCTCGGAATTCGACCCCGACATGCCTGCCTACAAGGGGAATTTCCCGGCAAGGAACCGCATCATCAGCGGCATGTCGCGAGCGACTGTCATCGTGCAGAGCAAGGCGAAGGGCGGAGCGCTCATCACCGCCGAATTCACCCGCAAGGAGGGAAAGCCGCTCTACGCCATCCCCGGCGACTTCGACAGCGAAGTGGCCGGGGGCACGAACGACTTGCTCGACCGGGAGCTTGCGAAACCAGTCTTTCGGCCCGAAAGTCTGGTTTCGGTTCTCGGACTCCCCCGGCGAGGAGGTCAGAGCATCACGGCCATCGAAAGTGCGGGCTGCACGCTCGGAAAAAATGCGAAAGCACTTTTCGCAAAAGTCAACGGCTACCGCAAAACATTTCCCGAGCTCCAGGCAGAATCGGGCTTTAATATCGGCGAACTTTTAGCTATATTGACAGAGCTCGAAATTGCGGGTCTCGCCCACACCGAAGACAACTTCATGTTCCACTTCAACGGATCGGCATAATGCACAAGAAAATCTACATCGCCATTGTGGTCGTCATTTTCTTTATCGCTATCGTTGTATCCCAGCTCCTGTTCAGCAAGGGGAACATTTTCGAGCAGCAGATGCTGATTCAACAAATCGAATTAAAGCAAAAGCAAATCGATTCGCTCAACACTGTCATCGAAGAGCGCAAGCTCATCATCGAGAGACTCCAGAACGACTCCCTCTACAAAGAAGAAATCCTCCGCACCCGTTACGGCATGAGCCGCAAGGACGAGAAGGTTTTTCAGATGGTCAAATAGCTACTCTTTCTTTTCGGCAGAAAGAGCCTTCACCGCTTCGGTCAGGCGGTCGATTGCCTGGATGAGTTCGTCCATCTTGGCATCGCTTACACCACCGGCAACGGCGGCAGGCGCATTTGCAACAGCGGCAGCGGCTTCGGCCGCAGGCTTCGGAGATTCCTTCACCGGGACCTTGCCGAGCCAGATATCCGGCCAGCGGTCGTTGCCGCTGTGATAGGTAATGCGGGTCGCAGTTTCCACCGGTTCACCGATCTTCCAGATGTAGAGCTCGTAGTCGAACAGGTCGTGGTCGTGGCCCTTGTCGGTCGCACCCCACACAAGCCACTTGCCATCGGGCGAGAGGCGTGGGAAGTATTCGTGGCTGCGGCGGCCGGGCAAGTCCATCAGCTTCACGTTCTTCGGGATGCCGAAGAAGCCGACCTTCTCAATCTGCTTGCCGTCCTTGGCAGAAAACCACAGGATTTCGCTCGGGGCTGCAGTACCGCCATTACCCGTGGGATTCACTCGGTAGAGCTTGGAGCCGTCGAAGTTCCAGTCAATCTGGCAACCGTCGCCGGACTTGGTCCAGACATTCTTCGAGAGGTCCCACACGCCCGTCTCGCGCATGGAGCCGCGGAGCGTAATCGCCAAATGCTTGCCGTCGGGGCTCATGTTCGGTTCCTGCAGAATCACGCCGGACTTGTTGAAGGCCTTTTCGCCATCGAGCACGAGCGTTTCGGCCTTGCTCGCGAGGTCCATCGTAAAGACCTTCCCTGCGCGACTGAACACGATGGACTTGCCGTCGGGTCTCCAGGTGCCCCATGTAGCGTTGTCCACCACCTTGCGCGCGTTCTCGCCCGAGATATCGACCATCCACAGGTCCCACTTTTCGGGATAGTTCGCGTCGTTTTCAGGAACCCAGCCGCCCTTGCTGCGATTAAAAAGCACCGTCGAACCATCCGGAGAGATTCGCGGGAACCAGTCCACGTTGTCGCCACTCGTAAGCGCACGGGCATTGCTGCCGTCGGCATTCATAATCCAGATATCATGATGCGAATTCGCGCGACTCGTCGCCCAGACAATGGCCCCTTCGAGCTTGCCCTTGAGGGCAGAAAGTGCCTTCTGCTCGTCGGCAGTCGGATCAACAGCGGCACCCGTCGGAGCTCCCTGCTGGGCAAAAACAGAAGTCACGGCAAATGCCGCACAAGCGCAAATCTTCACAAACTTTTTCATGCCCTAAAAATACGAAAAAAAAGCGCCCGCCTATCCGGCAAGCGCGTTTTTGTCTTTGGAATCGATAGAATTCACAAGCCGGGTTCTACTCCAGGCGTATTTTTTTCAACTGCGTGCCTCCCGCAGTCTGGACGCGGAGCACATAGACACCCGCAGGAATCCCCTCGAGGCTCACCGCCATGCCGCCAGAAACATTCCCATTCCAGAGAGTTTTGACCGCGGTTCCCGTCACGCCGAACACATCCATACGCACGTGGCCCGCAGCGTTCACATGCAGGGTGCGACCCAGCTGGGAGATACCCACCGCGGCCGGCAGGCGAGCCGCATGGATAGCGACGCTTCCATCGGAACTGGAACTCAAATCCGGCACACTGCTGGAACTTCCGGGCACGACTGCGCTACTGGAACTCTGCGGCGGCGGGTTCGAGCCCGCCGTCATGAGGTTTGGCATGTTGCCCGAAACCAAGAGCCCGTTCAAGAGCTTGAGCGACTGGTTAAAGTAATTCTCGTCACCGAGCGCCACGGCCTCCTTCCAGTATTCATCAAGCTTGGACTGGTACTTGGCATCCGAGATGAGAGAGGTCATCAGGGAAGTCACGAACGTACTGTTGTGGTCGTTGCCGAGACTTCCCGAAGAGCGAACCACAGGCCCCTTCATGTTCGATGCGGAAATCGTCGACACGAACTCCGCCATCTTCTTGTCGATGGCGAGCGCACGCTGATCGCCATGCCAGCAAACGGCCTTAGCGTTACGCCACGGGGCGCGCGATGCATCGTAGCTGTAGTAGTCATCCTCGCTCTTGCCGTTCTTGTCGGTCCAGTCATCCACCAGGCCCGTCTTGACTTCGTTAGAGCTTGACTCGTACAGTTTCATGTTCGCATCGTAGGCGGTCTTGCTCCAGAACTCGGAGTTTTCCGTATCGATGGCAGCAAAAAGCGGCATGTAGGCCGGATCGAAGTAACCCGGGTTCTTGCGGTTAAAACCGGCATCACCCCAGGAGTCTCCAGGCAGATGCAAGCCATTCGATTCGAACTCCGACTTTTTCATGGCCTGGATAAGCGTCTTCGCAGCGGTCAAATACTTTTCATCGCCAAACTGGTAGTAGGCCATCACGAGAGCAGCGGCGGCATCGATATCGCCATCGAGAGCAGCGCCCTTGTCCCAGACTTCGCTCAATTTGCCGATTTTCCAATGCATAAGACCATTGCCATCGTCAAATTTCTTATAGAAATTCCAAAGCTTGTCGAACTGGCTCTGGTAACTCGTGGTGTTGTCGCTGAAATAGACCATCAGGAGCATGCCGTAACCGACACCTTCCGAGAAATACTGATCAGAACCCGGATCGGAACGTACACCGGCAATATCGCCCTGTTCGTTGTACATATCCTTCATCCAAGCAGCGAACTGGCTTTTCAACTGTTCCGAGGCGGCAGCCTTGTCGCTCAGGAGAGTCGCGTTTCCACCGTAATCGGACATTTGCGGGAACGGGAAGTTTACCGCCGCCTGCGAAAGTCCAAAAGCCATAAGGCCCGCGAGGCCCATTTTTACCAAACAATTCATAAACACTCCTTGTGCCCACAGGGCATTAACTACTCTCTAAAAAATAACTTAATATCGACAAATCCAAAACTAATTAAAAGCTACGCGTGTGGACAAAGTGCGACCCGTCACGGAAAAAAGGATGACACGATACACTTTGTAGCGTTTTTCCGATTATTTGAGCGTTTCCAGTATGGAATCGAGACGGGCAGTCAGCTGCATCGCCCCCTCTGCGCTCAGGTGGTCCATGTTATAGGCCATATTTTCCGTATAGTCGTGGTCCCCCATTTTATTTTCGTCCATCCAGATGAGCCCCATCCCTTTTACACGGCTCAAAATGGAATCCGCGATGGAACGCTTGGGGCCATAGACACCATACGAGCCCGTTTCCCTATAGCCAGGATTTTGTGGCGCGATAAAGCATATAATGTTCAAATTTCTCTCCCGCGCCATCTTGATAATTTCTTCAAACAGCGAAAAATCGTATTTGTAGTTTTCATCCAAAGTCGAAAGGGCCGTCGTATCGCGGAATACGTCTATACCGTACCACCCCATGGTCGGCAACAGGAAGTCTTCCAAGTTGTAGGGATGCTGCAATACGGATTCTGGCTTGGGGCACTCCGAGACCAGGCTCAGGAACCCTTCCGGCACGCCGTCTTTCCAGAAAGAATGATCCTCGTCATACTTGAATCCCGGAACGCCGTCTATAATCGGGCCCCATGATGTCGACCGGTCGTACCACAACAGGTCCGGAGACATTTCAATCACCAGCGTCTTGAGGTTGGGAACGTGCTGCAATATGTAATTCTTGAAGAGGTAGTGCATGCCCCTCATGTCGCCTGCGGAATAGGCCATGTTCAAGAAGTTTTCCGATTTCACATTCTTCTCGTACATGCCGAACATCATCCTCGAACTTCCAAGGCCTACAACGGTCACCTCCTCGCGACGATACCAGAACCTCTCCATTTTCACGCGAAGTTCCAACGCGTTGTACCACACGCCTTCATCGTAATACACTCCAGCGCTATCGGCATTCAGCGTCAGATTCGGCCGTGCAGAAGCCTTGGCGTCCACCCAAAAATTCGGATGCCAAAGTTCATCGCCTTCGGCGATTTCCACGACACTTTCGTCTTTCAGATACACAAGGGCAATCTTCGAATGGGCCCCCTCCAGATTGGAAAGAGTCACAACGGCGAAATTTTCCCCGCCCAAAGACCATTCGCTATGGTCGAACGAATAACCCGCAGGGGCTGCCACAGCCTGCAGCAGTTTGCCCGTGCTGTCGGAGACAAGCAGGCGTTCGTGCATGCCGTATTTTTTTCCGACAAAGTCGACTCCCGGTCCCTTTCCGAAATCAAGGAACAAAGTGCGCTTAGAACCATCCCTCGCAAGCGACGCGTTACACGCCTGCGCGCTATCGTACCAGACGGTATCGCGGGCATGCGCCATCACCGTTGAACCAGAATCCGCCACATGGGCGCGCAAAAGCCTTGCACCCGAAACCGCAATAGAATTGTCTTCGCTGATGCCGCCGTGGTAGGCGCCGTCGAACAGTTTCTCGGGCGTTCCGAACTTGCCGCCCGCAAATTTCACCTGCCAAGTCGAAGCCGCCTTGAATGCGGAGGCATCCTTGTTGTTGCCCGCGTCGGTCACGTAAACGATTACCGTATCGCCGTTTTCGAGCACGCGCCAGCGCGGAATGGCGGCAGATTCCACATTGAGTTTCACGAGATTCGAGCCATTCGCATTCAAGTCGCGCACATACAGGGACGACTTGCCCGCCACTCCCTCAAGGCCCGTGCAGAAAGCCACCCTTTTTCCGTCAGGCGAAATTTCGGGATGATACGCTCCTATCGTATCCGCAATCTCCACCACCGATAAGCTGCCGCTGGTGTAATCGATAAAAGCAATGTTGCCCGAAACGTCGTTCCGGAAGGCGAGTTTCATCTTGCGGGTTCCCGTCCGCGACTGCAAAAACGAAGAACTTGCCATCGGGGCAATCCGACTCGAATTCGCCATTCCGTCTCCGCCCATCCACACAGGGTTGACAATGACGCCAAACGCCAGGCGGAACCCGACATATTCGGCACGGGTAGACGAGACGACCGTGTAGACATCACCGCGGCCATAAAGAGAAATGGAGGAAGCGTCGTTGCGGTAGCTTCCGCCTTTCAAGACGCGCTGTCCCAGGGCGCCCCCATCTGGAGCTCCGGCATAATTCAAAATAGTCGTATCGCGGAAGATTCCAAACCAGTCGTTCACCCATTCCATGGCGTTACCGAACATGTCGCAAAATTCATTCGCGGCGGCCTTTTCACAAACCGGATGCAGTTTGTAACCGGAATTACCTGCAGTCCACGCCTTTTCCACATTGCTGTTGCGGGACGCCACAAAGACCCATTCCGCCTCCGTAGGCAAACGGTAGCCCAAAATATCGGCATGATCCGAGAACCCTTCCATTTTCACGCAATGGCGCTGTTCGTCAAACGAGGCCATGCTATAGCTATAAACCGTATCGAAACCTTCCGCCTTGCTGCGCTCATTGGCAAACAGGACGGCATCGTAATAGGAAACATTCGTTGCCGGGAGAGCGCCATCTTCGCAATCCAGCGAAAGGCCCGTCGCAGATTCCATCAGCCCGTTGAACTCTCCGCACGTCACTTCGCTCCGGGACATCGAGAAGTCATATTCGAAACCCACCATCATTTCCGGGCGTTCGTTGATATTTGCCGAAGTCTTGTTCGTCCCGAGAGCCACCAACGATTCGCCCGTATGGACACGGATCATGCCGGCAAGGGAATCCTTTTCGAACTCCTTCGTCGAAGGACGACCCGAATCCCCGCCAACGGAGTTGGAGCAGGAGAAAAAGAACAGGGAGAGCAGCAAAAGTAGCGCTTTATACAGCATCACTCACCTCAACGTCTTCAATAGGGAATCGAGTCGGGCTGTAAACTGACGCGCCCCCAGATAGCTCAGGTGGTTGCTGTTGTAAGCCATTTCGGATGTGTAATCATGTTCTCCAAACTTATTCTCGTCAAAAATATAGTAGCCCGATTTCTCGAGTGCACTGACAATCTTTTTCGCGACTTCCATTTTGGGGCCGAACGATCCGAAGGATTCCGTCTTTGCGAAATCCGGATTCTGGGGAGTGATGGCCAAAATCAGCTTGACGCCACGCCGTTCCGTCTCCGCCCGCAGGGAATCCAGCATTTCCCGGTTTCTTCTCAATTTTACACTGCTATACGGCATTTTGGAAACATCGGCGTCGACATAGGTATCGCCCCAAGAAACCGAAGGTAACAGGAAGGTATCATCCATGTAGTTCTGGGCGAAAAGGGATCTCGGGTAAGAATACTCCTGGCTCAGGGCGGCTACAACATCCTTGGTTTCATGGCTCAAATGATGCTCGTCGTAAATAAGTCCCGGCGAGAACAGGCGCACATAGTAGAAATAGTCGTTTTCCTGCCGGAACAGGAACCCCGGGGAAAGTTCTACGACAAGGACCTTGATTTTTTCCGCATAGCGCAGAATGTATCTCGACGCAATATACTTGAACAGGAACAGATCGGCGAGCGTCACGCCCATATTCAATGTCTTAAAGGCGGTTATCGAAGTATCGATTACGGCGTCGAGCAACATGGAACTGCCCAGGGTAACGCACTCAATGTTCCGGTAGTTTTTCCAGAACATCTGCATCCTCATGGCCAATTCCACAGAAGAGCCCTGGAGCAGGTTGGCGGGATTGTAGTCGAAATACATGCCCGCGCTGTCCAAATCAAGCAGCACATCCCGATCAGCGTCCGATTTCCCTTTCACCCAGAAACTCGGATGCCACAGTTCATCCCCTTCGACAAGCTCGACTACGCTCGAATCGGACATATCGACAAGGACAATCTTCTTGTGCGCCCCATCCAGATTGGAAAGCGAAGCGACCACCAGATTTTCCCCTCCCTGCCCCCATTCGGTATGGTCGAAGGAATATCCCGCTGGCGCAGCGACTGACTGAATTAGCTTGCCGGTACTATCCGCCACAAACAGGCGTTCATGCATCCCGTAACTTTCACCGACAAATTTACGTCCCGGTCCCGCTCCAAAATCAAGGAACAGGGTCCGCTTGCTCCTGTCTTTAGAAAGAGAGACATTGCATGCCTGTGCGCTGTCGTACCAGACAAGGTCGCTTGCCTCCTTGAACACCGTCGAACCCGGTTTCGCGACGCGAGCCCTCAAGAGACGCGCTCCCGTTACAGCAAGCGACTTGTCTTCACTGATTCCGCCATGGTATGCACCATCCAAAATTTTGGTCGGCTTGCCGAACTTGCCGTTTGCAAACTTCACCTGCCAGGTAGAAGTCTCCTTGAAGCTTGTCTCGTCCTTATTGTTGCCCGCATCCGTCACGTAGATTATAATCGTGGTCCCGTTTTCAAGCACCTGCCAGCGCGGAATTACGGCCGATTCCACTTCGAGCTTTACAAGGTTGGTCCCCTCCACGTTCAAATCGCGCACATAAAGGGCGGACTTTCCCGAGACACCTTCAATCCGGGAGCAGAAGGCCACGCGGTTTCCATCGGGGGAAATTTCCGGATGGTAGACATCCAGCGTATCCTCGATTTCTACCACGGACGGAACGCCGCTGGAATAATCGATATACGCCAAGTTGCCCGTGATATCGTTCCTGAACGCAAGTTTCATCTTGTGGGTTCCCGTCAAGGAATGCAGCGCACTGGAACTCGCCAAAGGAACAACACGGCTCGTAGCCGCCTTGCCATCGCCTCCCATCCAGGTCGGTTCGGGAATTGCCCCTTTTGCCAAACGGAATCCGACATATTCGGCACGGGTCGAAGAAACGACCGTATAGATGTCACCGCGATTATAGAGAGTAATGAAAGAATTTGCGTTACGGTAGCAGCCTCCTTTTATGACACGCTGGCCCAACGCGCCGCCGTCAGGAGCCCCGACATAGTTCAAAAGGGTCGTATCCTTCAAATTACCGAACCAGTCGTTCACCCATTCTATCACATTCCCGAGCAAATCGCAAAATTCATCCTTTTTAGCCTTGCCGCACACCGTCTGGATTTTAAGTTTCGAATTTTCTGCCGTCCATCCCTTGTCAAAAGACCAGTTGCGACCCGCCACAAGAAGCCATTCCGCTTCCGTCGGCAAACGATAGCCTTCGCTTTCGGTCGAGAAAAAGAATCCTTCCAGATTCGTGCAGTGATGATTCTTGTCGAACGTAGCCTTGCTATAGGAATAGGCGGTATCGCGCCCCTCCCTCTTGCTACGTTCATTGGCAAACAGGACTGCATCGTAATAGGTCACGTCTGTCGCCGGATAATAGCCGTGGCAATTCAGAGACAAGCCAAAGGACTTTTTCATCAGACGGTTGAATTCGCCGCATGTCACTTCGCTGCGCGACATTGAAAAATCATAGCTGAACTTTACCTGCATCGCAGGGCGTTCGTTGGTGCGGGCGTTGTTGGAATTGGTACCCAAGGTAACCTCTTCTCCCGCCGCCGAAACCGAAATCATTTTTGAGAAAGCGACACTTTCATCATCTTCGGAAGTATATTCCGGCATTGCCATTTCTGAATTAGAGCAGGCGCAAAACAAAACCAGCATCGACAGGTAAAGGAACAATCGCATCGGCGGCAAAGATAGAAATTTTGCCTAGCTCACAAGGCTGCTAGCGATCGGGCAGACGGCTTTTAGCAATTTCCCTGTTTGCATCGATGCCTGGATATTCGGGAAAAAGGTCGTCTGCAAGCCTGTACCAGCGAAGCGCGCGGGGAGGTTCCGTTTGCAGGTACAAATTGCCCAAGTCGAATGCGGCAAGGCCCGCAAACTGTGCCGGAGTAAGCGGTTTGAATTCCAGGCCGGTCCAGCGACCCGCCTTGTACTTTTCGCGATATTCCTCATTGGTGTAGGTATAGCCGAGACGGTTCGGTTCGAGGTTCACCGTCCTTGGCGCAAATCCCACCTGTGCGCGGCCGTCATCCTTGCCGTACCGCAAATACACATGCCCCGGCAAGAGAATAACATCAAGCGGAATTCCGCGGGCTTCGGCGACCATCATCGCAAGCCACGCAAGCCCCATGCAGCCCGATTTCCGGGTTTCAAGCACCCGCAGCGGTAGAATCGCATCGTGGGCTATGGACGCCTCGCCCTCCCCCGCAAATTCAATGTTCCAGAATTCCCACAGGAGCGATTTCAAAGAGGCGAGCGTATCGCCCGTTACAGACAAACTACTGTCATAGAAGGCAAGGCCCTCGCGCCAATCGCGAACGCTGTCTATGCACGTGGGAGCTCGATTCTCAAAGGTACACGCCATCTCGGCATACCGTACGTTTTCGGGCCGGCCCGTCCACAGCACAAGCGTGAGCGAAACCGCCAGCAGCACGACTAGCAGCGGCCAGAAATATCGGGAAAACATCGACGAGAGTCGTGCAAGCATCTTACCTTAGCGCGTCCCATTCCATCGGGGACTGCCAAAAATCGCGGGCGGTCATCATGTATATCACGAGCCTCTTACTCTGCATATCCTTCTTCATCTTCATCATGCGGTGGTACACGCCCGGGCCTCCGCCCCAGCTGGTAAGTACCTGCACGTCGAGCCCCGTGGCAAAAGCAAGGAGCGATCCCGGGCCACCGCTCTTCTGGTCCACAGACTCGAAAACGCCCGTGAACGAATCGCCCATCAAGAGAATCGGCGCATTCTTGCCGCCCTTGTAAGGTTCTGTACCCTTGAAGATTTTCATCGCGGGCAACGTATCTGCAGTGTACTTCGCCTTCTCCGCATCGGGCAGGTGCGCCACCAGGTCGCCCTCGCGCATTGTTGTCGTCTCCTGCATGTTGAGCGAACCCGGCTTCGCTCCGGCATCGCCGTACCAGCTGTACTGCGTCACGCGGGCGGCAAGCTGTTCCATGGCGGCAAGCATGCCGGGGAGTGACCAGTGCGTATCGTAGCGCTGGTAGCTAAAGTGCGGGGGTTCGTCGCCCGCCTTGGCCGCCATGAGCGCCGGGTAGATATCGAGTACGTCAAGCCCGGCGGCAAGCATCTCGCGGGTAAATTCGCGGCCCGCGGGGTTCACGCAGAGGTCGGCAGGCGTCCCTGCCACAAGGCGCTCGGCGTAAATTTCTTCCTTCACGGGAACGGGAACCACGAGCAGCTGCACCCCGATGGAATCCAGGTAGTGTTTAAGTTCCAGCAGGCGCGGGAGCGGGTTGTGCAGGCTATCCTGCCCGGTTATCTTGTCTGCAAGCAGGTAGTTCGCATTGCGGCGGAACCAGAGGAAGCTTTCCGCGGGTGTCGCTCCCGCTGTCGCCCAGGCGTTCTGCTCCTTCGGGAGCTTCGCGAGAGTCTTTTCGAGCGTAGCGCGGAACTTCGCGGTTTCCGCATTCGCGGGGCAAGAGCCTTCCAGCGAGGCAAGCGTCTGCAGGCGCGCATCGGAGGTCGTGTCGAGTGCGCGGTTCACCGGCACCACCTCGCCCGCCGCAGCAAGCGAATCGGCAACGGCCTGTGCGCGAATCTGTTCTTCGGACAGGCGGAATGCAGGAACATCGAACGCGACCCACATGGGTTTCCCCATCGGGTTCCCGCGCATCACGGCAAAGGGCTGCATCTTGGAGCCCTCTGGCCAGAAACTTCCCGGTGTATGCGGTTCCAGGTCGGTATTGAGCGTCGGGTACCAGTAAGAAGAAAGCGTGCGCGCCCAGTTCATCGCATCTTCGAGCGTCAACTCTGCCGTAATGTAATGATTGAGCACCTCGGCAGTCTCACCGTGCGATGCGAACTTCAACTTCGCAAAAAACACGGTACGGCCCGTCCAGGTGGCCGGCAAAATTTCTGCCCACCACTCGACGGAACCGTCGCTCATCGGCACGCCCCAGAATCTGCCTACCGTCTGGAACGCCCTGAAGACATCGGGTTCGCTCCACTTGACGGCCTCCACGGCACTGAGCACCCGGGCAAGAGAATCATTGCCCGTCTGCGCATAGAGAATCTTGGAAAGCGGTTCCCACGCCAATGGTTGCCTGCCAGCCACAACGGAGGGTTCATATTCCGAAAGCGAATCGAGCATCGGGAACGGATATTCGGCAAGCTTCGCGCTAGCCATCACCCCCTTGTAATTCCCCGGCTTTTCGTCCTTGCCTGCAAGGCGGATGGGATTGTCGTAATAGGCGGCAAAATCAAGCGCGGCGAGCGTCGGCTTGTCGATTACACGCACCTGCTTGTCCCTGGATTCGACATGTAATTCGAACACCGTCACCGGAGTCGAAGGAGCGGGCGGAAGCGCCCTGGACGCAGAAAGTTGCTTTTCGGAAGACGCAGTCGAAACATCCGTGGCAGGATCCGGCGTCCCGGAAGCACAGGAGCAGAGGCCCAGCGAAACGCAAAGAGATGCGGCAGCAAGCCCCATGCGCCTGCAAGTATACGGGATAATATTCATACGCTACCGAATATACAAAAAGCACATGTGGTCCAAAGCCCGCCGCACCGCATATTTTCTAGATTTGTTCCGCAAAAAAGGGCACCATGAAAAACCTATTTGTAATCGCAACCGCAAGCGCCGGGAAAATCCGGGATTTCGCGCACATTTTAGGCACCGACCACTACGAATTCAAGACGCTGAAAGACATCGGCTTCGACGAAGAAATTGTCGAGGACGGCAATTCATTCGCCGAAAACGCCATCATCAAGTCGAGCACTACGGCCCGCTGGCTTGCCAAACGCGGCATCGAGGCAACCGTCCTCGCCGACGACTCGGGACTCGAAGTCTTCTCGCTCGCTGGAGCCCCCGGAATCTACAGCGCACGCTACAGCGGCATCCACGGCGCAGACGAAAGCAACAACACGCTTCTCCTCAAGAACCTCGCGGGAATAACCGACCGCAAGGCGCGCTACTTCTGCGCACTCGCCTACCAGACAATCACGCGCAACGCCGACGGCGAATTCGTCGTGAGCGAACCGCAGATTTTTGAAGGCGAATGTCGCGGCAGCATCAACTACGCTCCCGTGGGCGACATGGGATTCGGCTACGACCCGTTATTCGTCCCCGACGGAGAAGCCCGCACCTTCGCGCAGATGGAGCTTGAAGAGAAGAAGGCCATCAGCCACCGCGGAAACGCCATCCGCGCCCTGAAAAAAGCACTCGGGAAATAAGGAAGCCGCCAGACGCCATGGCGCCACGCCCCGTCTAGATTCTGCAAGAGCAGCAACATGTTGAAGGTCCTATTCGCTCCGCTACAAGGTTACACGACGGGCATCTATCGGGCAGCCCATGCAAAAATCTTTGGCGGCATCGAAGCATATTACGCTCCATTCTTGCGGATTGAAAACGGGCACCCGCGCGAAAGGGACCTGCGCGACCTCGAAACCCCAGCAGGCGTGCCGGGTTCTCCACGGGTCATTCCGCAGGTCATCGCGAATAGCGTCGAAGAATTCAAGGTTCTCGCCGACGCCATCCTGCAAAAAGGCTTCACCGAAATCGACTTCAACATGGGATGTCCCTTCCCCATGCAAGTCAACCGTCACCGTGGCGCAGGCCTGCTGAACGACACCCGAACCGTCCAGGAAATCATGAACGAAATCGCGCGGCTATCCGCAGCGGGAACCGCAAAGTTTTCCGTCAAGATGCGGCTCGGACAGGAATCTCCCGATGAAGCGTTCGCACTCCTCCCGATTTTAAACGATACTCCGCTCACGCACATTACGCTCCACCCGCGCCTCGGCAAACAGCAATACAAGGGCGCAATTGATATCAAGTCATTTGAGAAATTTTACAGCGAATGCCGCCACCCGCTTGTATATAACGGGAACATCACAGACGTTTCGCAAATTCAAGAAATGGAACGCCGCTACCCGAATCTCGCCGGAGTGATGATCGGCCGCGGATTACTTGCGCAGCCAAGCCTCGCAGCGGAATACAAAGCAGGGAAAGCGAACATAACAGGAAAAGAATTTACAGACAAACTTCTCCAAATACACCAGATTATTTTCGAACACGCGCGGCAAACATTCCAGGGTGACAGCCAGATCCTTGCGCACGTGCAAAGTTTCTGGGATTATCTGGAGCCGAGCATTCCCAAAAAGACGTTCAAGAGAATCAAGAAAGCAGGCAAGCTCAGCGTATACGCCGATGCAGTTTCTACATTGCTCCCCGAGAACCAGCATGAATAGCGTTTATATCGAAATCACGAACGCCTGCAACTTGCATTGCAGCTTTTGCCCCAGCAGTGATTGCGGGCACGAGGCCGGTTCGGGAGCATCGCGCTCGTTCATGCCGAGCGCACTTTTCGAGAAGTGTATCGCGGGAACGGTAGAAGCAGGCATCGAGAACGTATATCTGCACGTCCTGGGCGAACCGACGCTGCACCCGGGATTTGCACTCTTTCTCAAGGATATAAAGGCCGCGGGCCTCACCGCGACGCTCACCACGAACGGCACGACCATCAGGCGAGTCGCCCACCACATATTGAACTGCCCCGCCGTGCGCCAGGTAAACTTTTCGACGCACGCATATGCGGAACTCCCGCCCGACGATGCGCACGGGTATCTACAGGACGTCCTCGACTTCTGCAAAATGGCCTTGGCCGCAAGGCCCGACATGTACATCAATCTGCGGCTCTGGAACATCGGTGTAACAACCGCCGGAGACTGGAACGAGTTTGCGATTTCTCGCATAAACGAGACGTTCAACACGCAGGTCGCTCCGGGAAATTTCTGCAGCAGGCACAAGAGTTTCCCTATCGCGGGGAGGCTCTACCTGCACGAAGACTCACGATTCGAATGGCCGGGAACGAGCAAGGTCACTGCTAGTGCTGAGCATGGTCAAAGTGAGCCCGCCGAAGTGACCGCCAGCAAATACCCCGCAGGCACGTGCCATGCCCTCGACACGCATGCCGCCATCCTGCACGACGGCCGGGTAGTCGCCTGCTGTCTCGACTACAGCGGGCAAATCACCCTCGGGAACATCGCCAACCAGGGCCTGCCCGAAATTCTCGGCTCGCCTGCCGCCCGCAATTTACGCGAAGGCTTCGAAAAGCACGAACTGCGCCACCCCTTCTGCCAAAAATGTTCCTTCTGCAAGCGGTTCGGGAAGTAAACTCCAGACAAATTGCTATATATCCTGCTAGAAATAGAAAAGAGATTGAACCGTGAAAAAGTTGTTCTTTGCATTGACTGCATGCGCCGTTCTTTTTGCCGCGTGCGAAGACAGTTCAAGTTCCCCGAGTTCAGAAAACAATTCAAGCGCAAAATCCAATAGCTGTTCCAATGCCGACGAACCGCTTACCGACCCCCGCGACGGCAAGGTTTATAAGACCGTCAAGATCGGCAACCAAGTCTGGATGGCCGAGAACCTGAACTATGACGTAGAAGGCAGCTGGACAAACGACAGCCTCGACAAGGATGGTTCCATTTACGGGCGTTTTTACACTTTTGGGAGAGCAAAAAAAGCTTGTCCAGATGGATGGCATCTGCCCACCTTTGACGAAATTGACGAACTTCGCGAAAACACGGGCGGAGTCGGCTTGGCCGGAAAGAATTTAAAAGCGACCTCCGGCTGGGATAAAGATGAAGAAGGCAAAGACGGAAACGGCACCGACAAGTACTGTTTCGGCATCAAGGCTAGCGGGAAATCGTTGAATGCAGCAGATGGCGTCTATAGCGTCGGTAAAGCTGCTCAATTATGGACTTCATCCTCTTTCACCGACTGGCGTTACGACAGTTACGGGAACCGCATCAACAACGATGATCTAGGTTATTACTTGTCTTTCACGAGCAGCGATTCTGTGCAAATCGAGTCTTACAGTACAATCTATGCTTGGAATGTACGCTGCCTCAAGGGCGATCCCGAGCCCGAACCGATTGCTCCAGAAAATTCGTCGGGATACGATGACGGTGCTTTTACGTCCAAATCGGATTAGAACTACGTGAAAACTGCACCAAAGAAGGGCTGTAGGAATAATTTCACCTAGTTCGGACGATCGATAAGCACCGGAGCCTTCAGGCTAGCTTCGCCTTCCCAGAAAGGATACACAACCTTTTCGTAGAACTGTTCGAAGCGTTTCCTGTTCATCATCTTCCAGCTTTCAAATGCAATATCGTTCACACCCCTGAAAACAACCCGCATAAAAACATCCTCGAAGCCACCATCCACAATCTGTCTATAGAACGGTTTCAAGTCAAATTCGTAAGGCAGCATCACGGACTCACGCATCGCGAATGTTCCCAGCGCTACCAGAGTTTCAAAGTCATTTTCGCTGCCATCCAGTGAATCCAGGCGGTCAAAGTTCAACTTTTCGAATTTCGATTCGCTCTCGGCAAAACGATACACCGTAGACCTGGCCCATTCCCTGTGGATATCGAGCAGCGGGTGGTCCTCGAAACGTTCCAGCACTTCCTTAAAGATAAGCATCAACTTTGCAAAATACTTTCTCACATATGCAGCACGATCCCTTGTATCCCCTACAAAATTCGCATAAACACCATTCACAAAGAAATCAATCCACATCCTCCTATTCGCCGAAATCTGCGTGAGCAGGAAATAGGAACCTTCGTGCTGGCGTGTCGACTTTACGGCAAGTTTCGCAGCCGCATAAGCTTCGTCCGTACGTTTATGGAAAAAGAGCGCAACTCCCTTGTTGTACAGAAGGTGGTAGGATTTCGGATAAAATGACAGGCCGAGATCATAATACTTCAATGCAGAATCGATTTTTTCCTCAAAATCGTAGATGTCGCCAACAAGCGAAAACGCCAGCTCGGCCGGTTCTATCTCAATGGAGCGTTTTGCATACAAGGCGGCACTGTCAAGCTGTCTAAGCATCATGTAAGAATAGCCCAGTTCGTAGTTGACCGTCGCATTTTTCGGGGAGAGCGAATCGGCCTGCTTGTAGCACTTGATGGCCTCACGGAACATCCTATTGTCGTGGTAAGCGTTTCCCTTGGCAATCAGCTGCACAGCTTCGCGTTCATTGGCCGAAAGGGAATCGCCTCCCATCGCATTGGTTGCAGCCACATTCGTATAGCGGATGGTCGAGGACTGCGCAAAGGACTGTTGCAAGCCCAGAAGGACAAATCCAAGGCCAAGAATCAACGACAAAGGAAGGCTTTTGACTTTCATGATTCCAATATATATTTTTATTTTTCCTATGTGCAAACGACTATTCTCGATTTCACGGGTGTTTACAGTTTTCAGCCCTTTATGCAAGGTCTGAAAGGAAGTTCGCGTCAGGTTTCCGCGGCAGCGAATGCGGAAACCCGCTATATTGACTGCGCCGATATTCCGGGCACCGACTGCTACTGCGACGACGAGGCAGTCGAAACCATCCGCAAGCGCTTTGCCGACGCGGGCATTAAAGATGCGGGCGGCATTCACTTCTTCGACAACGGCAATTACCACTACATGAGCAAAATCTGGACCGACATGGTCCAGGAACCGTTTTCGCTTGTCGTTTTTGACCATCATCCCGACATGCAGGAACCGCGATTCGGAAACATCCTCAGTTGCGGCGGCTGGGTCAAGAAGGTTTTGGAAGAAAACAAGTTCATAGGCAACGTTGTCATTATCGGAGTTGCCGACCACCTCGTGGAAGAAATCCGCGAAGAACTTTCGCAGGCGGGCGATACCAGTACTTTAGACAAAGTAACTTTCATCAAAGAAAGCGAAATACGCGAAACCGGTTCACCCACGTCATTCTCGCGAACACCCTCGTCATTCTCGCGAATGCGAGAATCTTTAAGATCCCCGACCGAGTCGGGGATGACAGAAGGCCGAATCTACCTCTCCATCGACAAGGACGCCCTCTCCCCCGCCTACGCGGCCACCAACTGGGATCAGGGTTCGCTGGACGTAGCAGCACTCAAAGATATCATCGCCGGTCTCGCCACAAACCACAAAATCATCGGCGTAGACATCTGCGGGGAACGCGCCCGCGACTTTGCAGGCGCCGAGCACCACACCATGCAAGAAGCGGATGCGCTCAATAGCGGACTCAACCGGGAACTGGCGGAGTTCCTGGCGCCACTCCTCTAAAAACAGCGGGTTTTCAGTCCTCAATCCCCAATTTTTGAATATCCGGCCCCTTTCATAAAAATAAAACTTGCTTTTCTCCAGAAAAAAAGGTATTTTAAAAAAAATTTAAAACAGGAAGCCACTATGGGAAAACTCATCAAGATTGTCGTATTTGTCGCCGTATGCGTGATTTCTGCGTTCGGCATCTACAGCCTCATCAAGTACAACAAGGTCGACGAAAACACCGCCGACTAGCCAAAACGCGCACAACGCTGTCGGACCGCGGGTTCGACGTTTTTCGCCATACCGCAAGGCATACTCGCCCGCGGTATTTTTATATTTCCCAGCATGAATCTTTTGAACAAAAAGCCCATTTTCTTTGCGACAGCAGCCGCGCTCTTCATAGCCATTCTCTTCATCGTTTTCCGCGGATTCGTCTTTGACGACTCGCAGCTGATGCTCAACAGCGACCAGCTGAATGGCATCGGCAGCCGCATATTGCGTGCCGAAAACCCAATCGTCACCGAATGGGACGACAGCCGCCTGGGAGGGGTTCCCACCATCGATGCGCTGTTCGCCGACGCCTACCACCCGCTCGTATGGACGCAGTTCCTGATGGACCCGGCACGCGCCGTGGGCTTCAAGTTCATCCTCACCGTGTGGGTCGCCTTCATGAGCGCCATGCTTTTGGCCTGGAACCTCACGGGCAACCGCTGGTGGGCCGCCCTCCTCGGGTTCCTCTACGCCTTCTCGCCGGAATACTTCACCTACATCTACGGCGGCCACGACGGAAAGATGATGGTTTTCGCCATCGCCCCGCTCGCGCTCCTCGCCATCCGGAAGGTTGTCCGCAACGGAAGCCTCCCCTACCTTATCGTGCTTGCGCTTGCCATCGCGTGGATGATTCTCGGAAGCCACCTGCAGCTCACCTACCTCTTCCTGTGGGGAGCCGGGTTCTACACGCTTTATGAGGCCGCCTTCCACTGCAACACGTTCAAGACGCGCGGCAAGCGCATCGGGCTTGCCGCCGCAGGCCTTGCTTTCGGGCTTGCGCTCGCCTGCTTCCAGCTGGTGCCGCCCTACCTGTACACCACCACGCAATCCGTGCGCGGCGAAGGCGACCATACCAACATGGGCCACGCCGTCAGCTGGAGCCTGCACCAGGAAGAACTCGCGCAGATGATTCTCCCCGGGTTCATCGGCGTGGACGTGTACGAACAGGATCCCAAGTCTGGCGATATCGTCGGCAGCTCTTTCATCTCGTATTCGAGGGGCGAACTGCAGAAGATGCCCGGAGGCTCCCCGTTCTACTGGGGCCACAACAGCTTCAAGCTCGACCACAACAGCGCGGGCACTCTCCTCACCTTCCTCGGATTCCTCTGCCTCTTCTTGCCCGGCAAGCGCCGCTGGGCAACATTCTGGGCCATGGGCATGGTCGTCGCCCTCAGCTACGGCATGGGAGCGCACTCCCCGCTGTTCAAGCTCTGGTACGCCATCCTCCCCGGCGTCAAGAACTTCCGCGCGCCCGGCATGGCACTGTTCTGGCTTCCGCTGCTGCTCGTGATGATGGCAGGGCCCGTGCTCCGCGCCATCAGCGACAAGGGAGAAGATGCGGCAAGGAACCTCCGCGCGCTCAAGCACGGCGCCGCCATGTTCGTCGTCCTGCTTTTGCTCACCGTCATCGCACGCTACAACTGGACGCTCTTCATCGGACCGTTCGGGCTTGTCGCCTGCATCGCCTATGCGCTTGTCTGCATCGGAATCATGAAGGTAGACGACCAGGGCAAGGCTCTCAGTTTCGAAAGTTTCATCGACGCCTACAAGACTGCCTTCAAGGACAAGGGTAGCATCACAAGCCGTGTGGCACAGGCTTGTTTCGTCCTCGGGTTCACCGCCATCGGTGCATTCCTCATGAGCGGACAGGACCTGCTCGCAGACCCGATCACGGCGCCCTACTTCAAGCCGCTGAACGAAATTATCATGCAAGCGACCGCCGCGAAGATCATCCCGAGCTTCGTGCTCGCGCTCGCGACCATCGTCGTTGCACTCTTCCTCTTCTTCTGGAAGGGATCCACCGTCGCGAAGGCGTGCATCTTCGCCGTCGTCGCCGCCATCGAGCTGTTCTTCATCAACGGAGCCTTCATCCAGAACGTTCCCGCGGCTCAGTACCTCCAGCCGAACAACGCCGTGGTCGCCGCCATCAAGGCTCCCTACAAGGCCGATTCGCTCAACACACCGCGCGTGCTTTCGCTATCGCGCCAGCCGTCGCTCGGTGCAAACGCATTCCCGCAATACCACCTGCGTAACGCCGACGGCTTCCACGACAACGAGCTTGCCTCCTACCGCGAATTCCGCGGCGGCCAGCAGAACGCCAACTACCTCCAGAACATTAACGACCCCGATGCAGCACACCCGTTTCTCGACCTCATGAACGTGGGAGCAATCGTCTTCGACACGCGCCAGGGCACCACCTACATGCCGATTTCCACGGCCATGGGCGAAGCCTACATCTATGGCCAGTCCGTGACGATGGACGATGCAAGCGCCATCAAGACCTTGCGCGAAAAAGCAGCCATCCGTAAGCCCAAGGCCGAAGAGAGCGCCCCTGCCGAGGCAACAGACTCGACAGCCACAGTCGATTCCACGACAGCAGAAGCTGCCGCGGAGGTCTCTCCAGCAGCAGAACCCGAAGATGACAGCTTCTACTACCGCGAAACGGTCATCCTCTCCGAAAAGCCCGAACACGAAGGCGAAGGCGGAGTCGCGAACGGGCACGCGAAGCTTATCGCAAGCCCCAAGATGGACACCCAGGTATTCGAGGTAGAAAGCGACCGTGCAGGATTCATGGTTGTCGCGGGCAACTACCATCCCTACTGGAACGCGACCGTGAACGGCAAGCCCGCAAAAGTCTACAAGGCTTTCGGCACGCTCCGCGCCGTCGAAATTCCGAAGGGCAAATCCGAAGTCCGCATGGAATACCGGAGCCGTCCGTTGCACGCCTGCATCAAGGTGAGCGCGGTCGCGGCGCTGTTCCTCGTCGCTATCGGGGTGCTGGTTCTTATCCGTCGCAAAAAAATCTAGCCAAGGCCAGTCTAGGCACGACCTTCGAAAAAGGCGTCGAAGTCAATATCGCGGACGCTTTCAACTATAAACTCGGGCTTGGTCTCGAGTTTTTCTACATCTTCGCGCTTGGTTTCGCCACAGAGCGGAAGCACGAACCTGCATCCGCTGCGCTTCGCAAGTTCGAAGTCGGTATAGAGGCGGTCGCCCACAAAGAGGATCTCTTCGGGTTCGTATTTTTTGAGTACGCCCGCAAGCATCGCAGGATTCGGCTTTCCGAAACTGCGTTCCGGTTCCACGCCATAGGCCGTCTTGAGAAGCGCCATGAAGCTTCCGATATCGGGCACGGGCCCGTTTGCATCGGGGCACACGAAATCCGTATGCGTCACCCAGAACGGGATCCCGCGCTGGACGCGGAAACTGAGTTCGCAGAGTTCGCGGTAGTCAAAACTGTTGTGATAGGCGACGAGCACGAGTTCGGTCTCTTTTACCGACGGGCAAAGATTCAGGCTCGGATCCTGCGCCGCGAACCATTCATGCACTTCGGGATTCGCAAAGAAGAACACGTTCCTGATGCCCTTTTCGTGAATCGCTTCGAGCGAGAGGTAGAGCGCAGAGATGATGGAATCGTCACGCAGCGGAAGTCCCATCACATGTAGGCGATTCTCGTAAAATACAGGCGACTTGCTCGTGTTGTTGCTCAGGTAATAGACCGGCACGCGGGCTGCCACGCGTTTCACCGTCGCGACAGCACCTGGGTAAGGACGCCCGCTCAAGTAGAGCGTGCCATCCAGATCAAATACGACTGCCTTTACCGGTTTGTGTTCCACGATGCGGTAAATGTAGCAAACACCCGCAAAAAGTTTTATATTCTACGCCATGAAGACTCCCGACAGCCGTTTCTACTGTCCGCGAATTGACGTGGGCGAATTTACCCTCGACGAAAACGAAAGCGGGCACGCAGTCCGCGTTTGCCGCGCCACCGTCGGCGACACTCTCGAACTCTGCGATGGGCTCGGGCATTTTGCCGATGCGACAATCGTCAAGGCCGATCCGAAGGCCTGTGAAGTCCGCATCGACAGGTTCGAAACCGTATCGGTCGAGCGTCCCAAGTTGAACCTTGCCATCGCATGCCTCAAGGACGACGCGCTAGAAGAAGTCGTATTTCACGCGGCACAAACAGAAATTGACACTATCTATTTCTTGCGCACCGACTTTTCGCAGGAGCCGAAGAACTCCGACCTGCACAAGCTAATCCGCCGCGCCGAACTCAAGAGCCTGGTCAGCCTCAAGCAGTCGAAAAAACCATGGCTGACCCGCATCGAAGGTCCAGTCGAATTCGACCGCTGGCTCGAAAGCGAAGGCGGGGACCTCGTCCTCTGCGACATCGATGGCGAACGCAAAGCACCCGTCCTAGACCGTAGGACAACACTCCTCATAGGTCCCGAAGGCGGATTTTCCCCCCGGGAAATCGGGGCCGTCAAATCTTACCAACAGGGCAAGACGCACCTCCTGAATTTGGGAAACACCCGCCTCAGGGCAAGGACTGCCGCCATAATCGCCCTTGGATGTTTAATTTATCACATCTAAAACCATGCCAAAAAGCCTCTTGTCCCTCAAAAATCACATTAAATCACTTTTTTGTAAGAAATACCGAATTTGACTTGACTTTCTTGTTTCTTTAAGATATTTTTGTTTACAGACTTCATATCATCCCATTTTGGGAAAAACAACAACAAGGAGTTTACTATGAAGAAGTTGATCGTTGCCGCACTCGCAGCATTCCTCATGATCGGTTGTAGCTCAACCCCGCAGGAAAAGTCTGCCAGCAAGCTCATCGAAATGCAGATGCTCAAGAAGAAATACCTGAAGGACCACGTGCCTGCCGGTATGGGTATCGGTGTTTCCACCGACGAACAGATTGCCATGGAAAAGGCCGATCAGAACGCCCGTGTCGACCTCGCCAAGGAAATCGACGCCCAGACCAAGGCTCTCATCAAGAACTTCAAGGAAGACGTGAACGACCAGGTTGCCGAACACTTCCAGAGCACTTCCAAGACTGTCGTAAACACCCACATGAGCGGTGCTACCCTCACCGACGTGCAGGTTGAAACCGACGAGAACGGCCACTTCAAGATCTACGGCATCATGACCCTCGACGCCAACCTCGTCGAAGAACTCATCAAGAGCCTCCAGGCCGCCGGTTCCTATGACGACGCTGTCGCCAACAAGATCCGCGCTGCTGCCACCAAGGCTTACGCTGAACTCGATGCCGAAATCGAAAAGCAGTAATTCCTAGCGGAATCCGCATTTGAAAAGGACCCGGCCGCATGGCCGGGCCCCCTTTTTTTACCTCAACAAAAAGAAGAAGCCGACGCAGCCGTCAGCCTCTTCCTCTATACGTTCCTTCACGCCTACTTTTTCTGACAGGCCTTGCCGAACATCTGGTTCAGCTTGGTCGCCGGGAGTTTCTTCACCGCGGTCGCCTGCGCAATGCCCTCGTCACGGCCGACACCCTGGACGGATTCAGTCGTCTGCTGTTCAAAAGCACCGAGCGTCACGGTACCGCGCGACGTGCAGAGGGTCTTGCTCGTATTCATCTTATCGGTGAACTGGAGCTTTGCATTGAGCGCCGGGAGCGACTCCTTGTCGAGGAGGGTGATTCCCGCATCGGCCAAGAAACTCTTGAGAGCGCCACAAGCCTCCACCGGTCCGTCGCAAACTAGCCTGTAGGTGCAGGCGGCCTTCTCGGAATCGTAGCGCACAGTCTGCGAAAGGAGGACCGCAGCACGGACGTAGCGGAAATTCAAGTCGGCATGCACCGTCACCTCGCCCGCCGGATGCAGTTTCTTCACTTGGGCAAGCGAGAACACGGCCTCGCCTTCATCGTTCGTTTTCTCATGCGCGATATCCCTGCTATCCTGAGTCAATGCAAGGGGGAATCCCTTCACTGGGCCCGCGAAATCCGTCACGGTCACCATCAGGGCTTCACTTGTGAGGTCGGTTTCAATCTTCAGGCTACTCATGCCCGAGATAAGGTATTCCTTCAGTTCGCCAAGGGTGCTCTCGAGCTTCATTTCCTTCGGAATCTTCTGCACGCAGCTCAAGTCTTCCAGGAGCTCGGTATAGGAATCGGCAAGTTTCTCGAGAGCGACCATGTCGACGCCCATCTTGCGGTAATCGCGGTCCACCATGTCGAAGCGGATGATGGAGTCCTTGGACTTCATCTGAGCACGGATGGAGTTCAAGTCCATGAGGATCTTCGATGCCATCAGGTCGGTATCGATGGTCGCTGTAGACTGGAACGCCCCCTTCGACTTTGGTCCCTGGGTCAGCTTCGCGCCCTTGAGCGTCATGCTGGTAGAGGTGCTCTTCATGCCCTTGGCCGTCGATGTCACCTTGCCCTTGGAATCTTCCTTCACGGTAGTCTCAAATTCGCTGGAGACCTTTGTCCGCAGCTGCTTTGCAAGTCCTTCCAACGCAAGCTGGTCAGCTTCCTTCTGCGACTTTTTCGAAGTCGCCGTGTATGTCAGCACCTCGGCCGAGGCGAACGCCGTCATAGCAACCAGCGAGGCGAGAAATAGTTTATTCATAACGTCACTCCGGATTACTGGATTTCCAGGATAATCAGTTTCTTCGTGATGTTCTGCTTGCGGACCTTTGCGAGTCCATCAAGGCTTTCGACAAATTCGCCGTAGACCATCTGCGCATCTTCGTACTTGTCCGGATCCACATAGATTAGCAAGTCATAGGTGTTTCTGCTCATCGAAATCACCTGCATCTTGTTGAATTTCTTCCTCATCTTGATGGAGACGATGTTCGAGATTTCTTCGGCTTGGTCGTCGGTAAAGTCCCCGGTCAAATGCGCAACCACCTTGTACTGCACACCTTTCTCGAGTTCTTCGGCGAGACGGTCGCGGACCTTGTTTTCGAGTTTCTTGATAGCCCTCTGCACGGCCTTCTGCACAAGCACGCGCTGGCTTTCGCCGTTATCCTTGAGGCGCATGGATTCGCTAGCAAGGAGGTTCGCCGTGGAAGCTTCGCTTGCGTTCAGGTCAATCACGATGTAATCTTCCTGGATGCTACCCGCAAAAGTGATGTTGATGTCGGCTCCCACAGAGAGACCCGCCACATAGGCAAGGTCCTCGTTGTTGCCAGCAATATCGGACTGGAGCTGCACCACTTCATCGAGCTGGGCCTGGCTTTCGAGTCCCATGACCGTATAGTCGCGGCTCGTGAGATAGGTATTGATGACTTCCATCGCCGTCTTCGCAAGCGGATTTTTGCGGATAACGTCAATGCTTCCTGCCATTTTTGCGCCCATCGCCGGAGCGACAAGAACTGTAGGACGGACCTTGAAGCTCACCGTCGAAACCTTGATATCGTCGTCGGCAGTCTCAGCAGCGTCAGCCGTTTTTGCAGAGAGTTCGCCCTGGGCCCTATTTTCCTTGCTCCTTGCAGAGGCGGCCGCGGAGCCGTCATCCTTCGCAGGGGGATTCGATGCGCAACCCGCCAGCACAAAGGCAACCGCAAAGGCACAAAGAACAGAGCCCAGACGGAGACCGAGCACACCATTTTCATTTTTCTTCATAATCTGTCCTTTATAGGTTCCTAAACCTACTATTCGTTTTCAAGGCCAGCCTTGGCTGCCTCGTATTCTTCTTCCGGAGTCTTGTACTGGATGAAGTTGCGAGCATTGCCCATGTGGTTTCCGCGCACGCAGTAGACTTCGTAAGTCTTGGTCTTGCGCATGCTCTTGCCGTTCTTGAGGACAACCTTCACGTCAAACTTCGCAATCTTGTTGAGACCGATCGTGACGGGCACGGCGTATTCCATTCCATCGAGTTCAGCACCCGAGAAGGACTTGACAACCTTGCCCTTGCGCGTCACGACAATTTCCTTGATTTCGGAAAGGTCCGAACGGGTGATGCCACCGAGACTGAACTTCAGGTCCGTAGAGTATTCCGTCTTCGGCAAGTCGAGATGCTTGCGTTCGACGGATGCGCCCATTTTCAAGGTAAGGCTCTTGAGGTCCCTGCCCGAAGGAGCCTCTTCCTTCTTGGGTTCGGCCTTCGGTTTTTCCTTCTTGAGTTCGGCCTTCGGTTTTTCCTTCTTGGATTCCGCCTTGGGCTGTTCCTTCACCGGAGCCGGAGCGGGTTCAGCGGCAGCCGTATCGGCAGCGGGTTCTTCTGCCGGGGCAGATTCCTCGACCGGAGCCGGAGCTACGTACTCCGTCACCCACATGTAGCACTGGATTTCCACATCGCCTTCGCTACAGGTCGCAAGGAAGCGTTTGGTCCCGTAAGCATCGTCATCCCATTCGAACGTGCGCTGATAGACGCCGTTTGCACCCACCGTATCCGATTCGCCGAGGACCGTCACCACGACACCAGGGTTAACGCGGGCCTGCAGGGTCACGTTGGGGAAGAACACCTGAGGCGAGAGCGGGGAGGCCTGGAAGCGAAGTTTCTTCTCAAAGGCGTCCGCGCGTTTCGAGTAATCCTTGTCGAAATCGTTCAAGGTCTGTTCGAGGGAATCGATCATCCCGTCGCCAAAGATGTTCACGTTGGAAAGCTGCGTCGAAAGGGCCCTCGTACCGGAACTTCTCAACTGCAGTTTCTTCACCCTGCCGTTTTGGTCCACAAGCACGGTCTGGTTTTCGACAATGTTCTCGGACGCACCGTTCGCGCCGGTAACATCGACCTTGCCTTCCTTCAGGGAGGCCACCATCTGACCGTTGTACCCGCCAACAAAGCCGGCGGTACCGCGAATGGCTGCAGTCGCCGTTCCCGTGCGGAACATGAGCGTATTTCCAGATTTCTGTTTCTGCACATCAAAGTGCACGCCACCATTATTGACTACAATGGAGACCTGTCGGCTCAGGGAATCGAATATTTCCACATCGAGCGTCACTTCGGAGAGTTCCGTAATCCACAGCGAAGAACCGTCGCTCACGGACAAGACCGCTTCGGATTCGGCTCCCGTGCGGATGCGGTCCTTCTCGATCACCGACTGCCCGATGCGCAGTTGCGACCAGTCACCTTCACTCTTGCGCTGCAAGTTCGCATCGCCCAGTGACTTGCGGACCTTCGCTTTCAACTTGGCATGTTCCGGCTTCACGGTTTCGACCTTGGCCGGGGCATCGGTCTTTGCCATGGTTTTGGGATTAGGCTCGTCATTGCAAGCCCAGAAAAAGGCGGCACACAAGGCAGCCGACATGAGGGGAAGTCTATTGGATACTCGCATATATTGCAAATATATATACGTTGACATAGAAAAATAAGATTCCGGCATCAAAAACACATGCAGAACCGGATTTCGGCATTCGCCGTTATCCGCGGACACTTTTCCGCCAGCGTTCACGGATAAGCTGGAGGTCGTGCTGGTAGGGATTGCGCCTAAAATCCTCAAAAGCCCAGGCTGTCGGATGGAAAACGCCCTTGGAATAGGTCAATAGCATGTCGAGCCACACCCCCTCCCCCGCATAGAGCTTGTAGGGGCCGCGCTTGTAGCTAGGAAGCACGACCTTGTCCAAATCCATGTAGCCGATGTCGATGTTCACGTGCCGCGCCCCAGACGCCGAGGAGACGTCTGCCGCAAGTTCCAGCGCATTGCTGCGGGCCTTTTCGAGGGCAATCGATTCCGGCGGGATGCACTTTTCAAACGAGACCACGCCACGGTAAAGATTTTCGCCCATTTCGGGCACATAATAGTCCGTTTGGTCGAATGCAAAGAGCTTGCCCCTGTAACGGAGTGGGCCCCAGGCATCTTCCAGAATCTCGATTACCCGCGTATCCCATTCCGCACCCTGCTGAAGCACAAAGGCTATCAGCTGCACATCTTCCGAAAATTGTTTTTTTTCTGCCATACAAGCACCACAAAAGCAAGCAAAAAACTGACCGGCCTAATGAGGGAACACCGTCAGGTTCTTGCGGACATGTTCCAGTTGCTGTTCGGAAAAGCCCTCGAATTCCTCGCCCGTCACGCTGGGGAACATGAGGTTACGGTGGTCCGGACAGTCCGTCACGCTGAAATCCGCGGCCGCAGCCAAATCCAAGCGGTAGGCGGGCACGGCAAAATCCGAATGCCCAACAGAGTTCTTCTTGAGAAGCCCGCTCAAAAGCAAGTCGCGACAGAACGGCGTATCCGTAAATCCGTCTTCAAGCACCGAGTAATCCATCGTCTCGCTCATATCGCTGCGAGTCGAAGTCGTGTGGCGCAGCCCGAGAAAATGTCCCGATTCGTGGACAGCCGTTTCAAGGATTTCCCCGACCGTGACTTCCGATTCTCCGTAGGGAGTCTTCTCGCGGGTGCCAATGACGACCGTGCTGCCATCTCCTCCGCCAAAGTTTCCTGAGTACAAATAGGAGTACCCGAGCACATGGTCGGCCTCGATACGGTGCACCAGGACCAGGTCCAGGGATTTTTTCAGTTCTTTCTCGGGCCAGCCCCCGAGTTCCGAAACAAACAGGTCGTCCGACGACCTTCCCGCAAGCCAGGGTTCGTCCGCCGGATATTTTTTTCCAAGATCCGGATGCTCATGGGCGTAGCGTACATACAAAGTATCAATACCGATTCCCTTGAAGAACTTGCGGAACGATTTGAGCATCGAATCGGCAAAAGCCTGAACCGTCATGGAGGAATCGGGGAAAACCACTTTACCCACGACAATCAGGTTGATGGAGAAGTTTTTCGAATACGGGCCTTCGGCGTCGAGCCGCACATTTTTCACATTGCCCATATAAAAATCGCCGTTCAGGGCTAGCGTCGTCACCCATCTCGCCCTGTCATTCTCCTCGCAGACAAAATCATAGTAGTAGCGGCCATCCTTTTCGACGGCATCCAAGGACCTCACATGTCTTATGGAATACCTCTGGTCGTCCAGCGCACCCCCCACCCTGAAAAGCTGCAAGACAGGAGCTTCATCCAGCGAAGAATCCTTGTCAAAAGACAATGTGTACGAGACTCCCGGATGAAGGCTCAGGACAGCCCCCGAAGTCAGGTATGCAGCCACAGAATCGCTTATGGCAGGATCGTTCGGGAAAAGGACGTATGGACTCATGAACGACGGTTGCAGGACAGGTTCGCCCGGGTCGACCTCGGAGCACCCGAGCAACATCACCAAATTCACGAGAAAAATCAAACTGAAAATTTTTTTCATCGATTTTGGCTCATTTTCCGTTTTCAACCGTTTTTATAGATAGAGACATCCTTTTAACCCAAAAGTAGATAAAAGATGGTCATAAAGACAAGAAAAATTTCACTTATTTTAGCCAGCCTGCAAGAACTGGCCGCCCCATTGGCCGGAAAACCGGCCCTCGTCAGCGCACTCACCCTGATGGCCGTATACGCAAGCCTCGATTTTCCGGGTTATGCGCCGTTCCTGCTCATCCCCATAGCCGTCGTCGCCAGGACATTCCACAGGAGTGTCCAATGCGCCATCCTGTTCACGCTCATCTGCGGTTGCGTAAGCCATACCGCGCAAGCCCACCGCGAACATCTGCATGCCGGCCACGAACCCAGCGAAATTCCGGCCAAAGCTTGCGGCAACATCGAATCGCTCCTTCCGAGGCCTAGCGGGACCGCCTTTATCGTGAAGGCGGACAGCGGCTACCGATTGCGCATTACCGAAAAACGAGCGTTCGAATCGCTCCCCGAACCCGGAGACAGCATCTGTTTCGAGGCCCAGTGGTACCCCGTCACGCCCCCGACAGTGCCCGGGGCGTTCGACACCCGCGAATGGCTCAGAAGCCAAGGGTTCGCCGCATACGGCAAGTTCAGGCACTGGACATCCTGGCGCGGCAAATGGACCGCCGAACGCAGCTTCTACGCCTTCCGCCAATGGATAAAGCGCCGTTTCGAAGCTCACCTCGACCCCGCCGAAACCGGACTTTTGCTCGGACTCCTCGCCGGAGACCGAAGCGGAATCCCCGACGCCATCCGCAACGACTTCCAGCGAACAGGACTTGTCCATGTTCTCGCCATTTCGGGCTTTCACGTCGTGCTACTCGCCGGCATCCTGAGCGTCTTTTTAAAGGCGACACGGCTGCCGCACAAGGTGGCGAACCTCATCGCCATCGCGCTACTGTTCGTCTATGTCCCTGTCACGGGTGGTTCCCCCGCCGTCAAACGCGCGGTGCTGATGTTCGCCATCCCGCAACTCGGCACCATGTTCGGGAAGCCCGCCAACACGTTCAACAGCCTGGGCGTCGCGCTACTGTTCATCCTGCTTCCCGACCCGTCGCAACTCTGGAACCCCGGATTCCAGCTTTCGGCAACGGCCACGGCGGGAATCCTGCTCGGCAACAGCTGCAACCCCTTCAAAAGCATCCCCGAAGGCCTCCGCAAATCCAGCCTCTGGAAACTTACCGAAGGCTACGTGCTCTCCCCGACATACGTCACCCTGTGCGCGACGCTTGCGACCGCCCCGTTCCTGATTCACCATTTCAAGACACTTTCGCCGCTCGCCTGGCTCGGCAACATCATCATCGTACCGCTCGTCTCGTGGGGCATGCAGGCCGGACTTTTCGCGCTACTTTCGCCAATCGAATTCCTGTGCGACACCTTTTGCGCTGCAGCCGGATTCTTCTTGCGCATGGCAAGTTTCCTCACTCGCCTGCTTTCGGATTCGTCGGGAGCCGCCATCACCGTCGGTCCATTTTCCCCGGCCATCCTCCTGCTGCTGGGGACCCTTTTTGCACTCCTTCCCGCCATTCGCAAAAATGCGGTTGCAAAAAAATTCGGACTATTGTGCCTGCTCCTGTTTTCGGCCATCTTCTGCGTCCAGGGTTACATGCGGATTTCGCATCCGTCCTGGAACCTCACGCTTATCGACGTGGGCCAGGGCGACAGCATTTTGCTCACGACGCCTTCCGGCAAGCACATCCTCGTCGATTCCGGAGACAGAAGCAAGAGGGATATGGGTAAAGACGTCATCGTCCCCTTCCTGCGTCACTCGGGAATCCAAAGACTCGACGCGCTCGTCATCACGCATCCCGACCTAGACCATTTCGGCGGAGCCTCCAGCATCCTGCGTACCTTTCCTGTCAAGGAACTGTGGATAAACGAATGTTCGCGCACGGAAGCGAAGGCAGATTGGCAAAAGACAATCGCCACCGCTGCCGACAGGGAAATTTCCATCCGCGACATAGGCCGCGGATTCACATGGAGGGAACACCGTTTCGAAATTCAAGCGGTCCATCCCAACCCGAATTCGACAGCAGGGCTCAAATGTAGCGACGCAAACCAGGGCAGCATCACGCTTCGGGCGCACGGGCTCGGGCACTCGGCGATGCTCACCGGCGACCTGACTGCCGCAGGCGAAAAGGAAATTCTCGCATCCGATGCCAACATCCGAAGCGACATCCTAAAACTCGGACACCACGGAAGCAAGACTTCGAGCAGTGCGCCATTCCTGGACGCCGTTGCGCCGCAACTCGCGCTGATTTCGAGCGGGAGAAAAAACAGGTTCAGGCATCCGAGCAAACAGGTCATCGAAAGGCTCGACTCCCTGCACATTCCCTACCTGAACACGGCGACAAGCGGAACCGTCTTCGTGACGTTTTCCGCGGATACTGTAATTGTCGAACCGATGCTGAAATGAAAGCGGACTATCTGCAAACAAAATGCTAGGAGTTCATGCAGTCGAGGCTCACGCCATGCAGGGCCCCGTTCGTCGCGACACTAGAGAACCCTTCATAAATCGGGGCCACAGGTTTGCCGTCTTCACCGAAAAGTTCCGTCTTGCCGTCGATGGTGCTGAACTTTCCGCCCGCTTCTGCAAAAAGGAGCGGATACGGCGCGATATCCCAGAGAGAAACGACCGGGTCCACCATCACTTCGGCACGTCCCGCCGCCACAAGGTAATATCCGTAGCAGTCGCCCCACCCGCGGTGGAGCCTTGCCCCGCGGCGGAGCTTCGCGAAACCTTCGCCATAGCCCTGGGATTCCATCGTGTTCACCGTACCCGAAAGCACGAGCGCCTCGTTCAACTGCGAAACGCCAGAAACACGCACCGGACGGCCATCCAGGAAGGCGCCACCGCCGTTCACCGCCCACACGGCCGTATTCATCGCCGGGATGCGGATAACCGAACACACCGGGACATTCTTCTTGTAGAGCGCGATGAGCGTCCCGAACAGCGGAACCCCATGCACGAATGCTTTCGTACCGTCAATCGGGTCGATGACCCACTGGTATTCTGCATCGGGGCTCTCGATTCCGTATTCCTCGCCAATCACGCCAAAGCCAGGAGTCTCCTTCGCCCAGAATTCACGGGCCAGTTCTTCCGTACTCTTGTCGGCGACCGTCACCGGCGTGTTGTCCTTTTTCCACTCGACTCCAACGCCGGACTGGAAATACTTCAGGATATTCTCCTGGGCCATTTCCGCTGTCTTGAGCGCAATCTGCAGCAGGTCGTTATATTCCCGGACCATATTACGCCTCGCACCATTTTTTCACGAGCGTGAGGAGGAAAGCGTTTTCTTCGGGTTTTCCAACCGTGACGCGCACGTGCTCGGGCATGCCGAAGCTCGTAAGCCCGCGAATAATCATGCCGTTGCTTTCCAAAAACGCGACCAGTTCCTTCGCGCGTTCGCCAATGCGCACGCAAATGAAGTTCGCCTGTGTCGGGAGGACCTTGAATCCGAGTGCTTCGAATTCGCGGGTAAGCAATTCCACGCCCTCGGCGTTCATCTTGCAAGTCGCCTCGACATGCGCAGTATCACCGAGAGCCGCAATCGCCGCCACCTGCGCCGCCTGGTTCACGTCGAACGGGGGCTTGATTTTCCAGAGGGCACGGACAACCTCGACACTTCCCATGGCATAGCCCACGCGGAGCCCGGCAAGCCCGTAGATCTTGCTGAAGGTGCGGTTGACAAACAGGTTCGGGAATCTATCAAGGGCGGCGGCCATATTCGGATAATCGCTTGCGGTCGCAAATTCGGCGTAGGCCTCGTCCAAAAACACGAGCACATCCTGCGGCACCTTGCCCATAAAGTCGCAAATTTCTTTTTCCGTGTAGTACGCACCCGTCGGGTTATTCGGGTTGCAGATAAACACCACGCGAGTCTTGCCGTCGATTTTCTTTGCAAGGTCGTCAAGCGACGTACGCACCTCGCCCTCGCCCACACCGATAAAGTCGGCGCCATTCGAAAGCGTCGTGAACTTGTACACAGAGAACGTCGGCGTAATGCCCACGCAGTTGTCGCCCTGGCGGATAAAAGCCTTGCCCACCATGTCGATAATCTCGTCGGAACCGTTCCCTATGACAATCTGGGACGTTTTCACACCGTATTTTTTTGCGATGGCGTCGATAAGCTTGGGCGCATCGCCACGCGGGTAGAGGTGCAGGCTGTCCGCAATCTCATGAAAAGCCTCGACCGCTTTCGGGGAGGCTCCCAACGGGTTCTCGTTGGACGCAAGTTTGACAATACGCTTCAATCCGTAGCGTTCGCGGATTTCCTCGATAGATTTTCCGGGAACGTAATCGGACAATTTCGAAAGTTCTGGACGCGGTTCGACCATAATTACCTCTTGATTCGCCCCCAAATATAGAAAATCGCCGCAGGATTATTAAATTTAGGGCGTATGAAACGACTCCTCGCCCTCATCGCCGTAGCTCTTGCGACTAGCGCTTACGCTGTCGATCCCATGTGGGATATCCGCTACACGCTCGGGCCAGACACGAGACCATCTCCGAGATGGGGAATCGGCGTCGGAGCCGTGAGCAACTACGGTCCGAACATCCTCTTCCCCGTAAACCTGACCACGGCACTCTCCAAGGAATGGAACATCGGCGGCAAGCTGAATGTCCGCAGCAAGGACAAGTTCGACGAAGTCATCGTCACGCTCGACATTGGCGGGCGATACCTGATAAACGAGAACAACTTCCTCGAACTCGACGGTTTCTTCGGGCTCAACCGAAACAACAGCACGGCCATCGTGCTCACCTACGGAAACGAGCAATTCATATCCAAGAATTTTGCCAACTTCTACGAAATCCGCGCAGGCGTCCTAGAAGGTGTCACCGGAGAAAACGGATACGTCAAGTTCGCCGCGGGAATGACCCCGACACTCTACTTCAACAAGTATTTCCGCACCTTTATCGAAATCAACATGTCCGGAAGCATCGGCAACCTGACCGACGACTTCATGGTCGACATTATCCCGAAATTTGAACTTACCTTCGGATTCATCCGGTTCCGCCTCGACTTCGACATCGGAATCTTGCAAGAAAAGAACAACGACAACGGGACCATAGCGCTCTACGTGATAGCAGCACTATAAAAACCAAGATTTTTCAGAAGCAAAAAGCCCGCTTATAAAAGCGGACTTTTCGTTTAGGATGGAGGGATCATGAAGACTTACTTGACTACGAATTTCTCGCCGTCGTAGTCGATGACCACGGGCTTTGCCGCACTCACGGTACCGGCGAGAATTGCGTGGCTCAGCGGGCGTTCCACGTTACGTTCCAGGTAACGCTGAATCGGCCGTGCGCCAAATTCCGGCTGGTAAGCACCATCGGCGATGGCGTCCAGGGCGGCGTCGGTCAGGGTCAGCTGCAAATCCTGACGGGCGGCGCGTTCGGCGAGTCCCTTGAATTTGAGCCTTACGATGTCACGAATCTGCGGCTTCGTCAAGCTCTGGAACACCAGCACTTCGTCTAGCCTGTTCAGGAATTCCGGCCTGAAGAAGCTGCGGAGTTCCGGCTCGATTTCCTTCAGGGTCACGGGCTTTGCATCACCCGCGCGATTCTGGAAGTGAGCAGCACCCAGGTTTGACGTCATGAGAATCAAGGTGTTCTTGAAGTTCACCGTACGGCCCTTGCCGTCGGTCAGTCGACCGTCGTCAAGCACCTGCAACAGCGTGTTGAACACGTCGGGGTGAGCCTTCTCGATTTCGTCCAGCAGAATCACGCAGTACGGATGCGTACGCACGGCTTCGGTCAATTGGCCGCCTTCTTCGTAGCCCACGTATCCCGGAGGCGCACCAATGAGTCTCGAAACGCTATGCTTTTCCATGTATTCGCTCATGTCGATACGCACCAGCGCGTTCTCGTCGTCGAACAGTTCCACGGCAAGCGCCTTCGCCAGTTCCGTCTTGCCCACACCCGTGGGGCCCAGGAACAAGAAGCTTCCAATCGGAGCATTCTCGCGGCTTAAGCCGCTACGGTTACGCAAGATGGCTTCAGAAACAGCTTCCACAGCCTCGTCCTGGCCAATCACGCGGGCATGCAGGCGTTCGTCCAGGTGCAACAACTTCGCCTTTTCGCCTTCGCAAAGCTTGGTCACCGGAATTCCGGTCCAGCGGCTCACCACGAGGGCAATGGTCTCTTCGGTCACCTCTTCGCTCAAGTCGCCGTCGCCTGCGGACTTCTTGATTTCTTCCGTCTTCGCGGCGATTTCCTTTTCGAGGTTCACAATCTTGTTGTACTTGAGTTCGGCAGCGCGGTTCAAGTCGTAGCGGGCTTCGGCCTGCTCCATCTCGTCCTTCGCCTGCTGCAAGGATTTCTTAAGCCCCTGCAACTCGGCGTTTTTCGCACGCCTCTCCTGCCAACGGTCCTGCATCAGCTTTACAGCCGCATCGGTCGTCGCGAGTTCTTCGCGCAATTCTTTCAGGCGCTTTACGCTGGTGTCGTCGGTTTCCTTCGCCAAGGCCTGCTCCTCGATTTTCATCTGGAGTTCCTTACGCTGCAAGGTGTCCAAGGCTTCGGGCACGGTGTCCATCTGCGTCTTCACAAGGCTTGCGGCCTCGTCAATCAGGTCAATAGCCTTGTCCGGCAAGAAACGGTCACTGATGTAGCGGTTCGAAAGTTTCACCGCCGCCACGAGCGCATTGTCGTGCAGACGCACGCCATGGTGCGCATCAAAGCCATCCTTGATGCCACGGAGAATTGAAATCGATTCTTCTTCGCTGGGCTCGTCAACCTGCACAGGTTGAAAACGGCGTTCCAAGGCGGAATCCTTCTCAATGTACTTGCGGTATTCCTGCGTGGTGGTTGCACCGATGCAGTGCAGCTCACCACGGGCCAGTTTTGGCTTGAGCATGTTGCCCAAGTCCATGGAGCCTTCCGTCTTGCCCGCACCCACGATGGTGTGGATTTCATCGATGAACAGCAACGTGTTGCCGTCTTCTTCGAGCGCATCGAGCACGGCTTTCAAACGTTCCTCAAAATCGCCACGGTATTTTGCACCCGCCATCAAGGCAGACAAATCCAGTGCGAACAACTTCTTGCCCTTCAATGCGTCAGGCACGTCGCCGCGGTAAATACGCTCGGCGAGCCCTTCCACAATGGCGGTCTTACCCACGCCGGGTTCACCAACCAGGCACGGGTTGTTTTTCGTCTTACGGCTCAAAATCAAGATGACACGGCGGATTTCCTCTTCACGGCCAATCACCGGCGAAAGCTTGCCGTCGGCGGCCATTTCTACGAGTTCACGGCCATAGAGTTTCAGCGGAGACTGTTCCTCGGCATTCGCGGCACCCGCAAACGGGTCCGACAGCCAAGTTTCCACGACCTCGACGCTACCGAGCGCATCTTCAAAAACCTTCGCAAGGCCACGGTCGCCCGAGAACTTCATCAAGGCCACGAGCATGTCGCCCGGAGTCACCATGCGGTTCACCTGACGCGCCGCCTGCACGGAGGCACGCAAAATGCGGTTCAAGTCGTTATCGGATTCCACGTCAGGGTTCACGCCTTCCATACGCGGAATCTTCTGCACGAACGGTTCCAGCTTGCCGCGGAGTTCGTTGGTCTTCGCGCCTTTGGATTTATACAGTTTCTTCAAGGTGGCATCCGGGCCTTCGACAAGCCCCACCGCCAAGTGCGCCGCACCCAAGTAGGAATGCGAGCAACGGTCACGCAGGCTCTGCGCCTTCGCCAAAACTTTTTCTGCATCGTTGCTAAAATCGGACATAAATGAACCTTCTTTTTATTTTTACCGCTCTCTAGATGCAAAACCCGTGCCAAGGGCCTCGCTCGGCAAAAAGCGCCCCAAACACCGTAAAAACGGCAATTTCCGCCCTTAATAGCAAAAAAATGTCGCATTTTTCAGCAACCTTTTTTCAAAATAAGACGCGCGGGTGTTTAATTCCGCATAAATAAAGGTATATTTAAAAAGTGGGTCCGATAGGGGCTCTTTATGAGCAAAAATAAGACAAAAACGGAAACTAACCTTCAGCGATGTCAAATTCTGGGTGGGCGTCGAAAAACTGATTCACCGTGATAATCGGAATATCCTTGATTTTCTCCAACACAAGCAGGTCCGAATCACCGCTCACCAAATAGTAGGCGTTCGCGGCAATCGCACATTCCAAAAACATATTGTCTTTAGGATCTCTGCAGACATTCACAGCCGCATTCTTTTCGATAATGGTCATTACCTTTGCAATTTGGCTTTTCCACCTTGCTGCGATATCGGGCCTTTTGCTGGCTACTTTATCAATAATACGGCAATACTCTGCCATTATGTCGATAGTTGCAAAGGGCTTTATTTCTTGGCGAAAAATAAGCGACAGGAATTTTCGAGGCGAACCATTCCAAAAAATACCCGAAACAAGTACGTTGGTATCTACAACGACGTTCATCGATTTTCCTTGATGAACGCGCTTAGCATATCCGGAGTCGTTTCCAGTTCACTTGTGATTTTATCCGTCTCTTCCACAAGAGTCTTGAATTCAGACATGCTGGGCATAAGTACCGGCTTGAGCAAAATATTCGTACCATCGCACACGACAATCAGCTTATCCCCGGTATCCAGGTTCAGTTGATTACGGATACTCCTTGGAATGACGATTTGCCCTTTTGTCGATAGGCTTGTTATTTCTAGAGTGTCCATAGCGCCTCCGGTAAGATATTCTTACCACAAATATAAATAATAGCGACGAGGCAGTCAATAGGCCAAATTGTGAAAAAATCGTCAAGAACACGCGTATTTTCAGCATTTTTTAGAAATTTCTCGTTCGAGACTTAAATTTTAGCATATTTCAAATACACACAGCAACAAAAGGATAAACATGCCCAAACAGACTCTCGTATTCGAAAGCCCCGTCCAGCTTTCGGTCCAAAATTCCATGCTCAAAATCGCATACAAGGACGATCCTGACAACGTCACGCTCAGGGCAATCGAAGATATCGCCATCATCCTCATCGACAACCATTCGGCATCGCTCACCACGCCGCTCATCGGCAAACTGGCAGAGCAGAATGTCGCCGTCGTATTCTGCAACGAAAGGCACATGCCGTCATCCATGCTCATGAACCTGGACGCAAACACCCTGCAAGAGAAATACTTCCGCCTGCAACTGGACGCACCCCTACCGCTCAAAAAACAAATGTGGAAAAATGTCGTGGAGGCAAAAATCAAGAACCAGGCGCAGCACCTAAAGTCCCTCGGCAAAAAACACGACAGGCTACTGAAATACGCCACCGGAGTCCTTAGCGGGGATTCCAGCAACCGCGAAGGACTTGCCGCGCAATACTACTGGAGGGAACTTTTCGGCAAGGAGTTCATCCGCGACAGGTTCGGCGAACACCCCAACGACTTTTTGAATTACGGCTACACGCTCCTGCGGGCCGCAACGGCACGCGCTCTGATGGCGAGCGGATTACTGCCCTCCCTCGGAATTTTCCACCGGAACTATTACGACGCATTTCCGCTAGCAGACGACATCATGGAACCCTACCGTCCCTTCATCGATCAGATTGCATACAAATTACATACTGCCAAAAAGAAGACGTTGGACAAGGAAGTCAAGGCGTCCTTTCTGGAACTGTTCTATACCAACATTCCCTTCGGGGAACAGATGGTGCAGCTAGGTACATGTCTCACCTACACCACTGCCTCCGTCGCAAAATTTTTCATGGGCGAAACAAAGAACATCGCCTACCCGAGGGTAGCATGTGGGTCGTAACAATTTTTGATTTTCCAAGACACAGCAAGAGCGGCCGCCAAAACATGGCCAGGTTCGTCAAGGAACTAGAAAAAGAGGGATTCTGCAAGGTGCAACGGGGAATGTACGTCCGCTACTGCACCACTGCGGACAACGGCAGGACACACCGACGACGAATCGCCAATATAATCGAGCCCCGCTCCACGGTCTGCCTGCTGAGCGTCACAGACAGAGAGTTCCTGGAAATCTACAGCCATTTCGGCAGTACCAGGGCTCCGAAAAAATGGCCCAAATCCCAGAATTTTATCCAATATTTCTGATTTTTTCAGCGTCTAACCGCTTGCGAACCCGCATAAAATAAGGTATATTCAGAAAGTAGATCTTATAGGGGCTCTTTATGAGCCGAGATGAAACTGAAATTCGACATCCAGCTCGAA